>JBHJNW010000032.1:0-10440 GCA_050330395.1 Pleurocapsa sp. | reverse complement strand
ATTCGACTCATTATTGCTCCTTTTCCAGAACGACAGAAAAACTCGTCAGATTTCTTCTTTTTAACGAATTCTCAAACCCTCTTGACAACTGTTGTTCAAGCTTAATTTGTGACCAATGGCCAGTTGTTCACTGTCAGCATCACAATATTGCTGGATTACTTGATAGCATTCAGTTACAGAAGCTCTTTGTGTCATTGCCTCTACCAAAGCTTCATAAGATTGCTGGTGTCTGATCAATAAGTTAGTTGCCTGTAATTGCGCCCAGCGTTCTTTCTGAGGATAGCCTACTTCTGGAAGACCAGCCATTACCAAAGCCTGTTTTAACTGTTTTTGATCTTCTGCACCACCTTGAGCATCTCCATAGACGATTTTTTCCGCAGCTATTCCTGCCATCCACACTGTGCAAAAACGCTCAAGAGTTAGACGCATAGCTTCAAATTCAAATGGTTTCGCTGTTAAGGCTTCTGTATCAAAGCTTACTCCACCTCTGCCTAAACGCCCCTGTTTTAAAACTTCCCAAGCAGTCAGAGTATACCCCGTAATCGGTATGCCTAAAAAATAAGCGGTCAAAAAATGTCCTGCTTCATGGTTAATAATACGTTGACGTTGTTCTTTTGAGGCAAACAAGTCTAGCAAGAGAGAAACGCCTCTACTATTCCAGCTTAGGGTATCTGCTGTAGCCAAACTTAAGATGCCAAAGGTAACCGCCGCAGGAACAACAGGAGGAATATGAAAAATTGGTCCTAATAAAGATGTCATAGTCATCAAAAAGATTCCTACCGCAATTAAATTTAAAGCAGTTTGAGACATTATAAATATATTTATGTGTATGTATATTTTATGTTATGTCAATTTTTAGATTTATTTTAAGTATCTTGACTTTAGCCAAGAGAGCAAAAACTGCTAATTTTTAAGAAATTATTAAATTGCTATAGTTTAGGTATGGTGTGGATTTTCGATACCTACCTTTAATTTTGGGAGTTGTGATCAATCAAACTTGCTATTTTACACCTGGAGCTTTTTGGCGCTGCTGATCGATCAGTGCGAAGGGCAATTACCTGTTGAGCTTAAACGATTAATTGTTCTGATTTGAATTTGATCCTTCATTGAGAGGAGTAGTTTCATTTGTTTGGTTGATTGGAGTTGTTTCTGGAGGACTCATTTCTGGTGGCGGAATTACCAAAAATGCGCCCGCTGCTACTGCCAAACTAGTCAACCCAATTGCCATAGGAGTTAATCTTTCTACCAGAGGCTGTTCTGGTTTACGATAACGTTTGCTAACGGACTGCAATTCAAGATTCATAGCAGGTAAGGTAGAATGATCCGCATAAAACTGATCGATCGCATCAACTAAGTCAAATAGCTCTACTGTAGTTAAATCGATTTCGGTTTTGCTCTCTTGACTTTCAGGCTCAGGCTCAAAAGTCAAACGATGAAGATGTTGTTCGGCTAAATTCGTCATAGATACCCGAGGATATTCAGTAGTGTTTCGATCCGTTTGGGGTAGTCCACTCAGCAAGCCTTGAGCATAATTACTTACAGCATAGGATAAGTTTTGGAGGAAAACTCTGCCACCACTCAACTTTTGATGGGAACTAAGCAAATGACACTCAGCATTAATCAAAATAGACATCGGGGGTTTTCCATCTAAAATATCGACATTTTCGGTATCAGCATCTTCTAAACCCTCTAAAATTAGATTGCAGTTAGGCAAACTATACTGTCGTTTCGTATTCATTATTTAGGCCACTTCTCCATCAAACAAACTAAACCAAACTCGGTGCATTCCTCTAGTTCCAGTACAAAACAATAGCTTATTTAACAAAGATAGAGCTAATTCATTAAGCTGTTCTTCCGAGGCAATATAGGCTGATACCTTAGCACGGCGCGCGTTCATTCGACTACGAAAATGAGCGCGAAATCGTTCTAAATATTCTGAGAGACGAAAGTGATTGTCTAAGGGAAGATTTTTCTCTCGCATTTGCTGTTCTGCTACTAATAGTTGTCTGATAACTACCATCAAATCTTTGGCTCGATAGGCAGCAATAATCACCAGTGCTTTAGCCTGATCTAAATTTAAATAATCCCTAGTATACGAACGTCGCCAGGGATTGCTACAGCGCAAGCGCCATAGATTAACACGATGTTTAATAATTTGCTCTATGTCTAGTTGTCTTGCTGTTGCGAGCATTTGTTCTGATGCGCCTAATTCCAAAGCTTCTAGGGCCAACAGCAGCAAATCAATTTGTTGTTGGGTATGAGGAGAACAAACCCTAGAAGGGAGAGATATGTCTGGTAAAGTATTTAAAATCGAGGCGGGGCTATTTACAGAGTCAGAAAAATCGGATTTTAAACTTGTCGATTGGCTCATGGTAAAACTCAGTTCAAATTATAGTTATCGATGATTGTTCTTTGTCGAGGATAACAAATAAATCTCTGGTGCTATGATGCCATAGCTATCTTGCTCAAAAACCAGTCTAATCTAATTTATTGATGTTTATATGGAACTCAAATCTTTAATTCGCGATATTCCCGATTTTCCTCAACCAGGAATTTTGTTTCGAGACATAACGACTTTATTAAATAATCCTCAAGGTCTGCAATATACTATCGACCGATTAACCGAGCAATGTCAAACTGCCAATTTAGCACCCGATTATATTGTGGGTATGGAATCGAGGGGGTTCATTTTTGCCCCACCTCTGGCTTATCAGCTAAATGCCGGTTTTGTGCCTGTACGGAAACCAGGAAAACTACCTGCCCCAATACATTCTGTGGCTTATGAACTAGAATACGGCATAGATCGGCTAGAAATTCATCAAGATGCGATCGCTTCTAATGCCAAAGTTTTGATTGTCGATGACTTGTTGGCTACGGGGGGAACAGCCAAAGCTACTGCCGAATTATTGTCCCAGATGCAAGCCGAAGTGATTGGTTTTGCCTTTGTGATCGAGCTGCTGGCTCTCAAAGGCAAAGAGCAACTACCCGACGTACCGCTAATTAGCTTAGTCAAATACTAACTTGATTACTGTAATAGATTACCTAAAACATCAACAAGCAATTAGTTCTCAAATTTTAACAGTTTGATTGTAATCTGATGGTGAAGCAATACACTACTTTATTTAAGTGTTTTAATTGACAAGATTAATGCCATAAAAATAGTAGCGAGTATAAAATTGTCTAGGTTTGACGGATAGATATCTTAATCAACAAAGGAGTGAGGAGTGGGTAAGCAAAATCAATTCATCCAGGTAGTTGGTATTAGTACGGCTCTAGCAATCAGCAATGTAGTCCCAGCTGCTGCTGAAAATAAACCTAATTCTGGTTTAAACAATCACAATCATTTGGTCAAAGTCAGTAATTGGCAGCTAGATAATCAGCCAACTGCATCGTCAGCTTTCTCATTATCTT
Source organism: Pleurocapsa sp. (assembly GCA_050330395.1). Classification (GTDB taxonomy): domain Bacteria; phylum Cyanobacteriota; class Cyanobacteriia; order Cyanobacteriales; family Xenococcaceae; genus Waterburya. The sequence goes on along the minus strand of JBHJNW010000032.1, from coordinate 7,029 downwards.
TATCTGACGAGCAAAATAAACCACCGATCAGTTCTTCAAAAAATTTTTCTCGGTTAGTTTCCGAAAAAGTTGCTCAAGCAAATGATTCTACTACCGACACCACTACAGAAATTATCCAACCAGCCCAACAGCCAATTCCTAACACAGAGCAGCTAAATCCTAGCGGAAATCCTCTGTCGTTTCCCACTCAACCTAATGAAGTTGAAGTTGATGCTCAAAAACCAATTACTTTAGAACAGGCGATCGAATTATCTCTGAAAAATAATAAAGAAATCGCCGAAGCTAGGCTAAGGGTAGAACGTGGCGAAGCTACCTTGAGGCAAGAACAGGCGGCACTTTATCCGACTTTGGATATTACTAGCGGGCTGACTTATGGTAATAGTGCTTTTTTCGATAGTGTGATCGATCAAACTATTGACGAGGAAGTAGAACAAGCCCTTGAAAATAATCCTAATCTTACCGAAGACATTGCCAGACAGTTAGCCGAGGATCGATTTACTGATGCAAGCTCTAGCAGCTTTAATTTTAATGGCGGTTTGGGCATCAATTACGAAATTTACAATGGTGGTCGAAGAGGAGCAAGCATTCGTGCTGCCGAAAAGCAACTGCGGATCAATGAGTTAGATTTGGAAAGAGTCGTTGAAGTAGCTCGTTTTGAGACTGCCAGAGATTACTATAGTTTACAAAATAGCGATGCTCAGATAAAAATTCAAATAGCTGCGGTGGAAGATGCCTCTCAAACTTTGAAAGATGCTCAACTTTTAGAACAGGCAGGATTGGGTACCCGATTTGACGTTTTGCGTGCTGAGGTAGAATTAGCCCAGGCACAGCAAAGATTAACCACTGCTAGAGCCAATCAGAACATTGCTCGTCGACAATTAGCAGAAACTTTAAGCGTCGACCATAGTACCGATCTTTCTACAGCCGATGCTATCGAAGAAGCTGGTACATGGAATTTAGCTTTAGCAGATACTATTGTCCAAGCTTTCAAGAATCGTGCCGAACTAGAGCAGTTATTACTGCAAAGAGAAATTGGTCAAGAGCAACGGACAATTGCTTTATCCACTACTAGACCAGCACTAAGTGCTAATGCCAATTACACGCTCGACGATGACTTTGAAGATGATTTTGATATTAGCGACCGATACAGCGTTGGTTTAAATTTACAGTGGAGACTATATGATGGAGGCTCTGCTCGTGCTGCTGCCGAGCAAGCAGAAACAGACGCTGAAATTGCGGCAACTCAATTTGCCAACCAACGCAATCAGATTCGTTTTGCCGTAGAACAAGCCTATTTTCAACTAGAGTCTAATCAAAATAATATTGGTACGGCAACCAAAGAGGTAGAATTGGCAGAAGAAAGTTTGCGCTTGGCTAGATTGCGTTTCCAGGCGGGAGTAGGTACTCAAACCGACGTAATTGATGCTCAGACTCAGCTGACTACGGCACGGGGTAACTTACTTTCTTCAATTACTGATTACAATCAGTCTTATGTTGATTTGCAAAGACAAGTTTCAAACACTCCTGATAATGGTTTGCAGGATTTGCCTTAATAGTTTTAGTTTGGGCTAGCTTCGGTCAGATTTATTGGCTAAAAGCTGTTAATTTTGGGAACTCGCTTTATTCTTCTAGCAACGATCGCGATCAAAATTAATTAATGTGGTTTAGTAAATTAAAAACTGCTAAAAATTGGCTATGGTTCTGTTTTAGCGTCAGCATTCTGTTCTTGCCATTGTTTCCCGCGCTAGGAGCATTGGGATTAATCGTAGTTTTAGTGACGCTTTGGCTCAATAGCTATGACAAGATAATCAATAGTCGGCTTAATCAAGGACTGGGAGTAATCGCTAGTTTTTTAATCATCAGTTCGGCACTATCAGAGCATTCTCAAGAAGCCTGGTTAGGGTTAGCTAATTTCCTGCCTTTTTTTGCTTTGTTTATTGCCTTAAGGTATTTAATTACCGAGTTGGTTCAACTCAGACAATTATCATGGTTACTCATACTTCCCTCCTTACCAATAGTTATTCTCGGTTGGGGACAAATGTTTGCAGCTTGGGATACTCCTACATTTATAGAAGCTATTTTAGGCTGGCAGTTAGTTCCCCAAGGGGTACCAACAGGAAGGATGTCATCAGTGTTTATCTACACTAATTTTCTGGCGATTTATCTGGCGATCGCTTTTATCCTAACATTAGGATTATGGTTAGAAACTTGGCAGGCTTGGCAACGAAAATTTACTAAACCACAAATTCAAACCTTACTTTTGCTAACCCTGTTTTTAATCTTAGATATCAGCGGATTGGTTTTGACTAGTTCTCGCAATGCTTGGGGGCTAGCTATATTTGGCTTTATGGCTTATGCCGTTTATATGGGTTGGCGCTGGTTAGTATGGGGAGTTATTGGTGCTGCTACGGCAATCCTTTGGGCTTCTTTTGTGACTAACTTGGGTGGCACACAATTGCGCCAGGTTGTTCCTGCCTTTATTTGGACTAGACTATCAGACCAAATGTATGAGCGGCCTGTAGAAACTCTGCGCATTACTCAATGGCAGTTTTGCTGGGATTTAATTAAAGAGCGTCCTCTATTTGGTTGGGGACTACGTAACTTTACTCCTCTTTACGAAGCCAAAATGAATTATTGGTTTGGACATCCCCATAATTTTTTCTTGATGTTAAGTGCCGAGACGGGAATAATTACTGCACTGTTATTAATTATGGTTGTTGGCGCAATTATGGTTCAAGCATTCAGATTCTTATTAAACTGGTCTGGCAAAGATGGTCAGCTAATCTTTTTTAGCTATTTGCTTGCCTTTACTTGCTACATTATCTTTAATCTTACAGATGTCACTATTTTCGATTTGCGCGTGAATACATTTGCCTGGATACTTTTGGCTGCAATTAGTGGTGTAGTTAGAAACGAATCTCAAAAAATATAGTTAATTATATTATTAGGATTAAAACCTATAGCTTTCAGTTTTTTTCAAGCTGACATCATGCAAGCAAATGATGAGACAACTTATACTCCAGTAGAGCAACATCTAAAATCATTTATTGTGATCTCAAATGGAAATTCTTATTGTTGAAGACGAACAAGAAATCGCTCAATTAATCGAACAAACTTTAACCCAAGAGCGTTTTTTGTGTCGCGTTGCCAATGATGGATTAACAGCATTAGATATCTTTAAACAGCAACAACCAGATGTAGTTATTCTCGATTTAATGCTTCCTGGTTTGGATGGACTTGAGGTCTGTACTCGTATTCGTCAGCAACCTTATAATAAAGATCCTTATATCTTGATGCTTACCGCCAGAGGTGAAGAAATAGATCGAGTAATTGGACTCTCGACAGGGGCAGATGATTATTTAGTAAAACCTTTTAGCCCTAGAGAATTAGTTGCTAGAGTTCGAGCCCTATTGCGACGCAGCCTACGCCATGGTTTACAGGAAGATAACTCGCAAATTTATCGTACCAAACATTTCTTCGTGGATTTAGATCAACATATAGCAACCAGACAGTTAGACTCTCAAACTCCTGAGGAATTAGATCTCACCACTCTCGAATTCAATCTTCTTTCTACCTTTCTTAGTTACCCTGGGCGGGTTTGGAGTCGTACCCAGCTAATTGATAAACTTTGGGGTAATGACTTTTTTGGCGATGAACGAGTAGTCGATACCCACATCAGAAGACTACGTAAAAAAATCGAGCCAGATTCGGCTAATCCTACATTTATTAGAACCGTCGTCGGTGTTGGCTATAAGTTTGAAGATGATAACGTTTGAAGACTACCACCGATATTGTATACCCTAACTACAGTCAGTCGATCCTGCGGATATATTTTAATAAAGCTCTTAGCTATTAGCTTTTAGCTGTTAGCTTTAAAATAACTATCTGTATACAGAATAAAACTAGAGCGATCGCTTTCAAATAACAAACAAAATTAAACAAAGCAAGAAAATGATCTCTAAAAACTGTATTAATCCAATGTTTCATCTATAAAGCGTTTTTACTTTTGTCTCGTTGTTTAAAAATTGCTTTTCTAGACTCTAAACGAATACGCCATTTCTCATCCAATTCTGCTGTTGAATCACATAGTGTTTTTAACTTTTGTTCAGCATCGTTAGCTAACTTTAATAGTTCTAACATTGTCTGATCATCTGGTAATTGTTTCATGATAACTCCTTTAAACGATTTATTATCTGCCTCACACTTATTTTAGCTTCTATGGCTCTTCCTAATTCCATGCTCAAATCTTCTCCAGTCTCCATAATTTCATTGGGAGTTACATTTATAGATAAAAAACGATTTACAATAATTTGAATTCTGTTTCTAGAGATTTCTACATAAAGTAAATGATTACTAAGAGAAGCAAAAAACTGGGTTAGGAGAACATTATTTGGAAAACTAGAAAAAATTGGCTGAATAATATTTAAACCTTCTCTTACATCAGACTCTATCTCTTGTAATTCTTGCTCTAAGCGATTAATTAGATTTTTGATTTCTGGAGAAATTGACATTTAAATTTAAAAATATGCAAGCCGAGCGCTTTATTCATCTGGAAGATGGCAGATTAATTAACACTTCAGTCAAGAAAGTTGTAGCTTAATACAACTGTAATAATAAAAGCTAATCACCGCTCTAACTTCTTTGTCAATTATCAGCGATCGCCATAAAATATTTATAAACTACGCATGAAATATTTGTTGTTTTACAAACCTTATGGAGTGTTGTGTCAGTTTACAGACAGTAGTAATAATCCTCGTCCTACTTTAAAAGAGTATATTCCTGTCCCAGAAGTTTATCCAGTAGGCAGGCTAGACTTAGATAGCGAAGGACTTTTATTACTTACTGACAACGGACAGCTACAAAATCGATTAGCTAATCCCAAGTTTGCCCACCCTCGTACTTACTACGTTCAAATAGAGCGTATTCCCGATCAATCTGCGTTAGATAAACTACGTAACGGCGTGACGATTAAAAACTATCGCACCCGTCCAGCCAAAGTGCGTTTATTATCCACTGAGCCTAATTTACCGCCTCGTATTCCACCAATTCGCGATCGCCAATCTATCCCTACTTGTTGGTTAGAAATGACTCTTACCGAGGGAAAAAACCGTCAAGTAAGAAAAATGACGGCAGCGGTGGGTTTTCCTACCTTAAGATTAGTTAGAATTGCTCTCGGTAGTAATTTCCCACAAATTAATCTAAATGGTTTAGAGCCTGGACAGTGGCGTAATTTGACAATTCAGGAAGTAGATATGTTACTTCGCTTTAGATAAATATAATACTTTTAATATTATTTAATAGCATTAAATATTGTTTAATAAAATAAACAAATAAAACAAAATATCAACTTAAACTTCATATAAAGCAAAATTATTTTACCAAAAAATACGTTTCAATTTAAAGAGATATAAATATACTAAAAAAAGAGACAGTTTTATAGTCTCAAAATGATGTAAAACACATTTAGCTATATATAATCTATGACAACTACCATTCGTCAGGATAGTAATTATAGTCTCTGGGAAAGATTTTGTCGTTGGGTTACTGACACTAACAACCGTATTTATGTTGGTTGGTTTGGCGTTATTATGATCCCTTGTCTTCTCTCGGCTACTATCTGTTTCATAATCGCTTTCATCGCAGCACCTGCTGTTGATATTGATGGCATTCGCGAACCCGTTGCTGGCTCACTGCTCTATGGAAATAATATTATTTCTGGTGCAGTTGTTCCCTCCAGTAATGCTATTGGATTACACTTTTATCCCATCTGGGAAGCAGCGTCTTTAGATGAGTGGCTTTATAATGGAGGTCCTTATCAGCTAATTATTTTCCATTTCCTGATCGGCATTTTCTGTTGGATGGGTCGTCAGTGGGAATTAAGCTTCCGCTTGGGTATGCGTCCTTGGATCTGTGTGGCATATTCTGCTCCAGTATCGGCAGCAACCGCCGTCTTTTTAATTTATCCTCTAGGACAAGGTTCTTTTTCCGATGGAATGCCTTTAGGAATTAGCGGAACATTTAACTTTATGTTGGTGTTCCAAGCAGAACACAACATTTTGATGCACCCTTTCCATATGTTAGGAGTTGCTGGTGTTTTTGGTGGTGCTTTATTCTCGGCAATGCATGGTTCTTTGGTAACGTCTTCACTAGTGCGTGAAACAACTGAAACCGAGTCATTAAATTATGGCTACAAGTTCGGACAAGAAGAAGAAACTTATAACATTGTGGCTGCTCATGGCTACTTTGGTCGTCTGATTTTCCAATACGCTTCTTTTAACAACTCACGATCTTTGCATTTCTTCCTTGGTGCTTGGCCTGTAATTGGTATTTGGTTCACTGCTATGGGTATTTCTACCATGGCGTTTAACCTTAACGGTTTTAACTTCAACCAGTCTGTTCTTGATTCCCAAGGTCGTGTAATTAATACCTGGGCTGATGTGCTAAACCGCGCTAACCTTGGTTTTGAGGTAATGCACGAACGTAATGCTCATAACTTCCCTCTAGATTTAGCTAGTGGTGAAGCTACTCCTGTAGCGATGACTGCTCCTGCTATTAACGGTTAGGTAAATTATTTAACCTCAATTAGCTTGATTTGATGACGCTTTTCTTTGGAAGAGCGTTTTTTATTGCTGATTTGATTATTTTATTGATACTGCCTGGAATATGCTCCCGACGGCTCAAATCTTCTCTTTTAGAGATTTTGCTCGAAAATAAGATCGCGCCTTAATTTATTAAGGCGCGATCGCTTTGTTATAAAAATTCTTTATAGTCTTTATCGAGAAGTAGCTTTGGTTTTACTTCATATATTCAGTATCGCATGATCACAAGTAATCAGCGATCGCTTCAACAAGTTTTTACGTAGATGTGTAGTTTAGATGAAGCAAAAGTTGGCAAGAGAGTATTGTTAGATTTAGGTGATTTCCAAGAAAGAAAATACCAGCTAACAAGGTCGAATGAAAATATCCCATTTTGGTAAATGTGGATTTCGCAGAAGACACATTTCAATTTCTGCCATCGCTTTCTTAGTTA
>JBHJNW010000031.1:0-48150 GCA_050330395.1 Pleurocapsa sp. | reverse complement strand
TCGTGCGACGCGAAGCTATCCTAAAGGACTTCCTTGGGGGCGTATGCGAAGCGGGACGCGAAGCTAATCCTTTAGGGCTTGCACTTATCGCATTGAGTGTATCCTTTAGGAGTCCTTTAAAGAGGTCTAATAGTTCACCGAACCGTTATTGATCCGATAAGGAGGGCCAGGATTAGCAAGAGACTGAATAAGATGGTCGAAATAGGGAATAACCTCGACTGCATCTTGATCATTAAGTAAAGCGATCGCTTCTTCTTTTAGACAGCGCAAGGCTTCTACCCAATTACTTAAAGGGATACCAAGGGACTGATACATTTCTCTCATCCCAAGGATGCCAATATCATCCAATGGCTGATTGTTGCCAGCCAAAACGCAATAGGCGATTAAACGGATATACCAGCCTTGATCGCGCTGACAGGAGTTAGTCTTGCGCATATTTCCACTATTACTAGGGGTAACTGGACAGCGTTTCCAGAATTTACGAGAACCTCTTTGCACTAGTCTAGTTTCATTATCAGCCAGAATGCCCGCAATGCGAATTCTATTTGCTCCTGTATGACAAAAGTTTTGTAATAGATGAATCTCGCTGAGGCTGGGATAGCGAAGTTCTTCATCGGCATTAAGAATTACTTGTTTGACTATACTCATATTGGTGAAGTTGAAATACGACGCTGTTGGTTTATTAGTTGGAAGCTTTTAGCTTTTCTAGTTCGAGTTCAGCTGGAATTGAATTAGAATTTGTAACTGTCTGAGATTTACTATCTTCGCTAACCGTTTGTTTCTAAGGAGGTTTGTTCTACTTGAGTTGTTTTGGTGGCGATGCTGCCATTGCTGCCATTATTTTCGGAAGCCAATTTAGTCAGTCGCGCTTGCTCTTCTCTAATTTTTTGAGCCACCACTTGTCCTGCGGTAGCTTGACGTGATAGTTGTGCTTGTGACCAATTAATTGGTTCGCAGAGCGATTGCCTTGTCCAGCCGCTGGGGGTAAGATAGCGTTGGTAGGGGACTGTATCTTCACCAAAAGTTTCTAGGTATTCATCACTGTCTAAGATTGCGTCAATTAGGGCATAAAAACCTTTTTTCGCACAGAGATCGTAATACTGATTGAGTTCTAAACGTCCATAAGTAGGACGACATAACAAACGCCGATGAATAGATTCGATCGCTTTGGTAATGTAGAGTTTATCCCAGTACAAGTCACGAAACCAAGTAGATTTAGCTAACTGACGTACAAACTCCCGTAGGGTAATTTCGCCATTTTTGAGTTGAGTTTCCGCTACGGTTAGATGTTGACCAGAATAGGGTGTGCGTCCCAAAACCTGTCGATAAGCTCCTTGGATGACGGTTTCCATAGCAGAATTGACCAAATTGACATTGACATTGCTATTGCCGTTGTTCTTGGCGCGCTCAAATTTGAGGGTTTTGTTGGAAATGTTATTGAGATTGTGAATTCCTACAGCAGAATCGATTAGTAGACGATAATTATCCTTGCCAAAATTTGCTGGGTGAGCGTAATGATTACGAGTTTGAGAAGGAAAAACTGCCCCAAACTGAGTTTCTAGAGGATCGTTGCCGACACCATAAGGATGCTGGTTGGATAGAGGCTGTTGATAGTTGCCAAATACAGTCACAAACTGAGGTTTCTTCCGAACCGAAGCACTATACTTGAATAGATTTAGCTGCGCTCCCCAGTTGCGACATTCTTGAGCTTCTTGACCTAAACCTCGTAGATAAGGGACGGTTTCCTCCCCAAAATAATCAGCATATTCAGTCGAGTCGATCAAAGCATCAATCAAAGCTGGCAAACCACCGCCAGACATAATCTCAAAGTAATTTTGAAATTCTTCTAGAGAAGTCAAACCGCGACCCAAAAAGTTACCAAATGCCAGTTCGATAACTCTCGAGATAGTATATGGTTCGTAAAATAGACGGCGATAAAGACGAGTTTTACCCAGGCTACGGATAAACTCTTTCATCGAGATGTTACCACTGATTAGCTGAGATTCCAATTCGGTTAAAGCTATGCCATAAGTGCGATTGATGTCACATCTCATCACTTGTCGGTAGGCTGCTTTAATTACGGCTTGTTTTTCGATTAGCGAATTAGATTTGATCACCAACTTCGGTCGTGATTCGGCTGCTAAAAAATAACTTTGAGGTAGCTGTAGGCCTTGGTGATCATTAGATACTCCTTCCCGCAGTCTCACCGCTGGCTTTTCGACTTCATATGCTTTGATTAAAACATCAAAATAATATCTAATGATCTCTTTGGCCTCTTCATCTTCAGGAAAATAAGATAAGGACTTCCAACACATCTCTTTCAAAGCGACGACAGTAGCCACCGTGACATCTTCAGGAATTACCCCCCGTAACCCTTGAGCATTAACCGTCAAAATATTTTCATTGCCAGCCACGATCGCATAAGTAATGTAGCGCAAAAACCAAGCCAAGTCGCGCATAGACCGCTTCATCCTTGCTGTACCATAACGGGAAATGTTAATCCGTTTAAAACCTCCTGGTAATGGTTCTCTCCCAGTTACCTGCATCTTGTAAACTGCTTCTACCAATAGTTCGATAAAGTTAAATGTGCGACCACCAGTTAAAGAACGAGACTGTACACTGTGGGCTTTATTTTGGTTCTGACTAACATTGGCTTTGGCAACAGCAGCCTGAGTGGCTGTGACAGGCTTACCGTAGCCTGGTAGACTTACCAACTGTTGTGGCTTTTGCAGATAATCCAGCGAATTACCACCAGAGAAAATGCGATCGCCTCCAGCCGCCACTATCGCATCGGCATTTTGACTAATTGTCTTGACAATTTCTAATAACTTTGTACCAGAATCAAAATAACTGGCAAGTCGATTGAGTTCACTTGATTTTAAATTACGATCCTGCTGTTGAGCCTGAGAAATTACAGCAAGGGGTGTAGTTTGATATCTTTGGGGAGCAACAATGGGACTACCACCGCCTGTATTAACATTCATTTTTTTAAACCTGATATGATTGATTTTTATTGAAATCCTTGAATCACGTAATCAAAATAAGGAGCGATCGCCGCAGCATCTTGGAGACTGAGCATTTCGCTAGTTACCTCTTTGAGACAACGCATACATTCCGCCAAGTTTTTGAGAGGAATTTCTAAAGACTCATACATTTCCTTAACGCCTTTAATTCCAGTTTTCTCAATTGGTTCTGTATCTCCCAAGATAATTCCATAGGTAATTAGACGCAGATACCAGCCTTGATCTCGCAGACAAGAAGCCCGAAAAATAGGATTACCAGTATTACTGGGAGTATTAGGATATCGCGACCAAAACCGCTGACTACCCTTGGTAACAATCGCCTCTTCATTGGCTACTAAAATTTGAGCTAAACGCAGCCGATCCTGTCCACCCTGATAAAAATCGGCGATCGCTTTTAACTCTCCCAGACTTAGATAACGTGCTTCACGATCCGCGCTAGCAATAGAACGAATAATAATGCTCATGATTAAATTGTTCTCGAATTCTAAATATAGATTTGCCTGGGCGAACAGCCGTTCGCCCAGGCAATTTTCAACTCAACCCAGAACAGATGTAATCGAAATAAACTCCTATTTCTTTACCTGCCTCCGTACCTACCAAATCCACAGTCACTTCTTTCATTGCCTGAATTGATCGCACCGTACCGCCAATGGGAACTCCCAGAGAATTATAGGTTTCTCGTAAACCATTGAGGATGCGTTCATCGAGAATCGAAGGATCACCAGCTAGCATCGCATAAGTGGCATAGCGCAGATAGTATTCTAAGTCCCGAATACAGGCTGCATAACGACGGCAAGTATACATATTGCCCCCAGGAGCAGTAATATCGGTATACATCAACGATTTAGCGATCGCTTTAGTAATGATCGATTTAGCATTGGCACTAATAGCTAGAGATGCTTTAGCACGTAAATCGCCACTTTTAAAATAGTTTTCTAATCTATTCATCGCCTCACTATCTGGATATTGAGCGCGAACATCAAAAGTATTAATTGTGGAAGTAATTAGATCTTGCATGGTTTTATCTCCTGGTATTTGTTTTTAGCTAAAAGCTAATAGCTTTTGAAATTATGAAAGCGATTGAATAATGAAGTCGAAATAAGGTGCTACTTCCATAGCATTTTCTTCATCCATCATCGATACAGTTTCTTCTTTGAGGCATTGCATACATTCAGCGATATTACGAATTGGTATTTCTAGAGAGTTGTACATTTCTTTGATACCAATCGTGCCAATTTCTTCTAAAGGTTTTTCGCTACCTGCCAAGACAGAATAAGCAATCAACCGAATGTACCACCCTTGATCTCGCAGACAGGAATTAGTCTTCCTTTCAACCCCGCTATTACTAGGGGTAACAGGACAACGTTCCCAAAATTTATTAGTGCCATTACGAACAATTTTTTGCTCGTTTTCCGCCAAGAAATTGGCAATTTTTAGCCGTTGCGCCCCAGTTTTCAGAAAATCTTGAAAAATACGAATCTCTTTTGGTCCAAGGTAACGAGCTTCACTATCGGCATTTAGAATTAATTCAGCAACCATACTCATGATTTGATTCTCCTTTTAATTAATTTGTTAAATGTTGATATAGTCTTGGCTTGATGGCTAAAAGCTAAAAGCTAAAAGCTTTTGGTTGGGCGATTACATTGCTACGGATCTCTTGGATAAGTTTTAGTGGCATAAACTCCCAAAAGTAACAGAAGTATGACCAGCACTAGCAATCCAGAGGCGATTCCTATAGCGGTAGTGGCAAATTGTCCTTCACCATAGGCAAAAAATATCGGTTGCATGTTGCATAGTTTTGTTGATGGTGAATAGTTAATACTTCAAACTCGTCCAATCTACGTCCATTCCTGCCAGTAAAATCGAGGAGTTAACAATTTGCACCATGATGAGCAGAAATAAAACAAACAGAAAGATAATTCCTGCCATGATTGGCGTGGTCCCCCAACCACGAGTAACTTTTCCTGCTTCGGAGTTAATCGATTTAAAGAAATACTGGAGAGGGGCAGTTTTTTTCGAGGCATATTTTGATGGTGTCATTGTTAGTCAAAGATTTAGTTAGTCAAAGATCTTAGATAGAGACATTCCATTAAACGTCTCTACTCAGGTTTACTTCCAATTGCTAAAGCTTCTGGCTTTTTACGGCTGGTAACATCGCCAACTTTTGCCCAAACACCAAACTCGACTTGTTCTTCTAGTTCAATATCAATACCCGCAAAAACATCGCTGAATAAGGATCGAGTGCCGTGCCAGATATGACCGAAAAACCAGAGTAAAGCAAAGCAGGCGTGAAAATAGGCAAAGAAACCACGATTGCTAGTGCGGAATACGCCATCGGAATTATAGGTTTGCATATCAAATTCAAAGGCTTCGCCAAATACTGCCTGACGAGCATATTTTTTGACTTTTGCAGGATTGGTCAAAGTTTGACCGTCTAACAATCCGCCGTAGAAACTAACAGTAACTCCTGTTTGTTCAAAGCTGTTCTCGGCTTCGGCTCTACGGAAGGGAATATCAGCACGAACAATGTTATCTTCGTCAGTTAAGACAGTCGGAAAAGTTTCAAAAAAGCTAGTCATGCGCCTAACTGTTAACTCTCTTCCTGCATCGTCTTGGAAAATCGGATGACCAAGCCAAGCCAGAGGTAAACCATCGCCATCAACCATGCGACCATAGCGGAATAAACCACCCTTAGCGGGATTGTTACCGATGTAGTCATAGAACAGTAATTTTTCTGGGATACTTGACCAAGCCTGAGATAAACTATCCCCTGCTTCTAGATTATTTTCTACTCTGCGGGAGATTTCCTGTTGATAGTAACCCTTATCCCATTGAAAACGAGTTGGACCCCATAATTCTACAGGAGTTGTTGCCGTTCCGTACCACATCGAACCACTGGCGATCGCACCTGCAAAGAAGAACACTGCTAAACCACTAGCTAATGCACCTTCGATATTACCCATCCTCAGTAGTTTATATAGTTCCTCTGAAGGACGCACCACTAAATGAAATAGTCCGCCGATAATACCGACAATGCCAGCAGCAATATGGTGTGCCACTACACCCCCAGGGTTATAAGGATCGAAACCCGATGCATCCCAGACGGGAGCAACATTTTGCATATGTCCTGTTAATCCGTAGGAGTCTGATACCCACATCCCCGGCCCAAAAATGCCCGTGAGATGAAAAGCACCAAAACCAAAACAAAGCAAGCCAGCGAGTAAAAGATGTATGCCAAATATTTTAGGTAAATCTAATGTAGGATTACCGTCTTCATCAAAGAAAGTAATTAAATCCCAGTTAACCCAATGCCAGCAGGCAGCTAAAAATGACAGTCCTGATAAAATAATGTGAGCGATCGCTACGGTTTCAAAAGTCCAAAAACCAGGATTGCTAAGGGTTTCACCCGTGATACTCCAACCCTGCCAGGAATTGGTTACTCCCAAACGAGCTACAAACGGCATCAAGAAACAGCCCTGTCGCCACATGGGATTGAGTACGGGGTCACTGGGGTCATATAAAGCCAGTTCAAACAATAGCATCGAACCAGCAAAGCCAGCACAAAGAGCATTGTGCATTAAATGAACGGATATTAATCGTCCTGGGTCGTTTAACACTACCGTATGGACGCGATACCAAGGTAAACCCATTGGTTATCTCCTATAGTTAGTTGTCAAAAAGCGAGCATTAGAAAAAAAGCTTGAGATAGGTACCGTCGAGAGAACCAGGAAAGCAGTAATCTAAAACAATTACTATGGTTGAAAAGACAGTTGTTATAATGGCACAAACTAGGACAAAAGCAAGATAGGGTATTAAGCTGGGAGAGTGTGCCTTGTCCCTTTCTTCCGTTGTAGTGTGTCCATCAACAATTTTGTATTTGAACAGATTAGACATATTTAAACCTCTAATTGTTTATAAAAATTGATTATTTAGCGATCGCGTAGCGTAGCCTTCGGCTAATCGCGATCGCGTTTGGGAATAGTGGAAAGAACTAATACTGCTGAAAAAATTACTACGAAAGCCAGAAAAGATATTCCTAGTCCGATCAGCACAATGATTGCACCTTCAAAAACGTTCTCCATTACTGCGCATTACCCCGTGGCAACACCTCATCAGGAAACTGGAAACCTTCATGGATTTGATCTTGGGGTGCCATCCAAGCCCGTAAACCTTCGTTAAGCAGAATATTCTTGGTATAAAAAGTCTCAAAACCAGGGTCTTCTGCTGCCCGTAATTCTTGGGAAATAAAGTCATAGGCTCGTAGGTTGAAAGCCAAGCCTACCATGCCGATCGCACTCATCCATAAGCCTGTAACAGGCACAAACAGCATAAAGAAATGTAGCCAGCGTTTGTTAGAGAAAGCTACTCCAAAAATCTGTGACCAAAAGCGATTAGCAGTGACCATCGAATAGGTTTCTTCTGCTTGGGTGGGACTAAATGCACCAAAGGTATTAAACGCCTGGGCATCTTTAAACAGAGTATTCTGCACCGTCGCCCCGTGAATGGCACAGAGCAAAGCCCCACCTAAAACTCCTGCTACCCCCATCATGTGAAAGGGATTGAGAGTATAGTTGTGAAAACCTTGAAAAAAGAGGACAAACCTAAAGATTCCGCCTATTCCCAGACTGGGAGCAAAGAACCAGCTTGATTGTCCCAAAGGATAGACCAAAAAGACAGAGACAAATATAGCGATGGGGGCAGAAAAAGCGATCGCATTATAAGGACGTATCCCTATAAGTCTGGCAATTTCAATCTGTCTCAACATAAAGCCGATTAGCGCAATTACTCCGTGAAAAGCCGTAAAATTCCATAAACCGCCAATTTGACACCAGCGCGTAAAATTCCAATTGGCTTCGGGCCCCCAAAGAAACAAGAGAGAATGACCCATACTATCAGCAGGAGTAGATACCGCCGCCGTTAAAACATTGCAGCCTTCGATATAAGAACTAACTAACCCGTGGGTATACCAAGCACTAACAAAAGTAGTTCCCGTAAACCATGCGCCAATTGATAAATAAGCACAGGGAAAGAGTAGCAGTCCCGACCAGCCAATAAACACAAAGCGATCGCGTTTTAACCAGTCATCAATTTGTTTGAACCAGCCGATATTTGATTGTGGGAAATCTATTGCAATAGTCATTGTTTTGTCGTTAGTTGTTAGGAACAATGGAAAGGAAATAACTCAAAAACATTAAGGTTGCCATCGCGATGGTTAAAGTTGCGATTGACATGATTGGTACACTATCTAGAACTTTCTGTCGATTCTGCATTTTTTATCTCCTGATATTTTGATTTAAAAAACTTTTGACCTCTGTAGGGGCAAACGACTGTTCGCCCCTACGACTGACTAATCAATATCTCCCATTGATAAAACGGGTTCATCATCGCGATCGAGTCCTCGTTCAAAGCCAGCAGCTTGCGCTCTTGCCCTCCCTGCGTGCCACCAATGACCGACGAGAAAGAAGAAAGCGAGAATAATATGCGAACCAGTCATCCAAGTACGTATGGATAAAAAGTTAAAGCCGTTTATTTCAGTCGCTAAACCTGCTACAGAGTTAATTGACCCCATCGGTGCTTGCACCATATATTCAGATGCCCGTCTTGCTTGCCAGGGTTGAACATCGTTACGCAGTTTATCGAGGTCTAAACCGTGATCTCCCCGTAAAGGCTCTAGCCAAGGACCGCGAAAATCCCAGAAGCGCATGGTTTCACCACCAAAGATAATTTCTCCTGTAGGCGATCGCATTAAGTATTTACCCAAACCCACTGGTCCTTGTGTCGAACCAATATTTGCGCCTAAATCTTGGTCTCTAATTAGAAATACTAATGATTGCGCTTGGGAAGATTCGGCAACAGTAGGTCCATAAAATTCACTGGGATAGGCGGTATTGTTAAACCAAATAAACATGGCTGCAATAAATCCCTGTCCTGCTATATTGCCTAAACTTTGAGAAAGATATGCTTCTCCCGACCAAATAAAAACTTTGTCAGTCCATTTAAAGGGAACGGTCAAAATATGCCAGATACCACCAGCGATTAAGATACCCCCCATCCAGATATGACCGCCGATAATATCTTCAAGGTTATTAACCCCTACAAGCCAACCACTACCCCCAAGAGGACTACTGAAAAAGTAACCAAAAATAACTCTAGGGTCGAGGGTAGGATTTGTTACCAGACGTACATCTCCGCCTCCAGGTAGCCAGGTGTCGTAGATACCACCCCAAAACATGGCTTTACAGACAAGGAGTAATGCACCGATGCCTAAAGCAATTAGGTTATATCCTAAGATGTCAGTAATCTTGTCCTTATCAGACCAGTCAAAATCATAAAAACCAGCTAGTTTGCTAGGTCCACGGAGAGAATGATAGAGTCCTCCCATGCCTAAAACAGCCGAACCAATCAGATGCAAAACAGCGATCGCCATAAAGGGAAATAGACTTATGACCTCTCCACCATGACCAACTCCAAAACCTAATGTAGCAATGTGAGGCATCAACAGGCATCCCTGTCTAAACATCGGCAGATCGGGATCATAGTGAGCTACCTCATAAAGCAGCATTGCTCCTGCCCAAAAGGCAATCAAGCCAGCATGGGCAACGTGCGCCCCTAGAAATCTGCCAGAAAGGTTGATAAAACGGGCATTTCCTGCCCACCAAGCATATCCAGTAGAGGCTTGATCTCTGCCTTCTCGTCCTGGATTAATATCATCCCCCGCCGTAGCGGTAATATTTATAGTTAAATCAGTAAAAGGTGTTTCCATATCTAGTTATTAGTTATTAGTTATTAGTTATTAGTTGTTACTCTGAAGAGATACTGCTAGAAAAACTGACAAATTCTTGCTCTGAAACTGTCTGCCAGTCAGGAAAAATTGGTAAACTGGTTGATTTTTTGGTTGTTTCTGATAAACCTAAATTGGCATCAAGAATCACGTCCATCCAGGTAGGAATGATTTTTCCCTGATTGACAATAGTAGGCTGTTGAAAATTAAATCCTTCAAAGTCAAAAGCAGCAATATCGATCCCAATCGCTGCTGACCAAATGCCTGCTACGGGAAAAGCAGCTAAGAAAAAGTGGAGCGATCGCGAACTAGGAAAACTAAATCCCCATAAGCTTTGTTGATAGTTTTGAGCTTTACTAAAGTTATAAGTTGGTATTTTTTGTCTCAGTTTATAATCAAGATTAATCGATTCATCTTGACTGGTGTGGCGAATTAGACTGGAAGTCACAATTGAGCCATGAGTGGCACAAAGTAAAGCACCGCCTAAGACTCCCATTACTCCCAACTGATGAAACGGACTCATCAAAATATTGTGGTCGGCCTGCAATCGAAACATAAAGTAAAAAGTGCCTGAAATTCCTAAGGGCATTCCTTCGGAAAATCCACCTTGTCCGATGGGGTAAATAATCAATACCGATACCGCAGCAGCAACAGGGGCAGTAAAAGCCAGGGAAATCCAGGGACGCATTCCCAAACGGTAACTTAATTCCCATTCTCGATCTTGATAGGCAATAATGCCAATTAGAAAGTGCAGAATAATTAATTGATAAGGACCACCGTTATAGAGCCACTCGTCAACCGAAGCAGCTGACCAAATCGGATAAAAATGCAGTCCAATGGCTGCCGAAGTCGGAACAACGGCTGCTGAAATCAGATTATTACCATCTAATAAAGAACCAGCAATTGGTGAACCGAAAGCATCTAAATTGACAGGTGGGGCAGCGACGATCGCTATGATAAAAACAATACTGGCAGTTAGCATTGTCGGAATCATTAACACTCCAAACCAGCCAATATAAATACGGTTATTGGTACTTGTTACCCATCGACAAAATTTTTCCCACAGGCTGATGTTTGCGGTTTTTTTGAGAACAGTTTTGAGATTAGAATTTAATTCGGTTGAAGAGTTAAGTATGCGATGCCTTTGGCTAACTTCGTAATCGCGCTGTATCATCTGCTGGTAGCTCCTGACTAAAAGGGTCAAAACAGTAAGCAGTACATAGGTTGTACTTTGGCAGCTGGAGTTTAATTTCCCTCTAAAACCCGATCACTGATCACTGTTGAAAAGTACTTACTTCCAATCGCTGCGGTTTCCGAGGCCAGATGCGAAAGGATTTTCCCAACAATCAACTATGAATTGCTGGTGCTTGTAAAGCGATAGGTGTTGCTTCACCACAAGCCAAATCAAGGGGAAAGTTATGAGCATTCCGTTCGTGCATCACTTCAAATCCTAAATTGGCGCGATTAATTACATCTGCCCAGCTAGGAAGTACTCTTCCCTGAGAGTCTAAAATTGACTGGTTAAAGTTGAAACCATTAAGGTTAAATGCCATAATGCAGATACCTAGGGCGGTAAACCAGATACAAACTACTGGCCAAGCTGCCAAGAAAAAGTGGAGATTGCGACTGTTTTGGAAGCTAGCGTATTGAAAGATCAAGCGACCAAAATAGCCATGAGCAGCAACTATGTTGTAAGTTTCTTCTTCTTGACCAAATTTGTAACCATTATTTTGTGACTCGCTATCGCTGGTTTCTTTAATTAAGGAGGAGGTGACCAAAGAACCGTGCATGGCTGCAAAGAAAGAACCTCCAAATACGCCAGCGACACCTAACATATGAAATGGGTGCATTAGAATATTATGCTCGGCTTGGAAGACAAACATAAAATTAAATGTACCGCTAATGCCCATCGGTAGACCATCAGAAAAGCTCCCTTGTCCAATGGGATAGATTAAGAAAACGGAGACAGTAGCAGCTAAAGGCGCGCTAAAAGCGACGCAAATCCAAGGACGCATGCCCAAACGATAGCTCAATTCCCATTCTCTGCCTAAATAGCAACAAAGAGCAGGAATATAATGAAAAGCAATCATTTGATAAGGGCCACCATTATAGAGCCATTCGTCCATCGAGGCAGCTTCCCAAATGGGGTAAAAGTGCAAACCAACAGCATTAGAGGTAGGAACTACGGCTGCGGTAATAATATTATTGCCATAGAGCAATGAACCCGATACAGGTTCACGAATACCGTCAATATCAACTGGCGGGGCAGCAATAAAGGCGATCGTAAAAACGCAAATAGAAACGCCTAGTAACGGGAGCATCAAAACACCAAACCAACCTATATATAGTCGATTCTCCGTGCTTGTTACCCACTGACAAAAACGTTCCCATAAACTGAATTGTTCTTGTTGAATTATTGTGGTCATAGTCTTTGCTGTCTCTTCGCTAAAAATTTATTAATGAAGTTTGAAACAGAAACTTCTTAGCTATCCTTTTGCCTTAAAACAAGTAACGCTATCGATAAATGCGGTATGATAATTAGTAATTCCTTGCTAAAAGGGTAGGGACAAAAGCCCCATCGTTGCGGTTTCCGAGGCCAGAAACGATGGGGTTGTTATTGGAAAAATTCCAACTGGATGGCAACTAATCTACATCCATTGAAAAGATATTACCTAAACAATCTGAAAAACTTATGAAGAAGATAAATTTTTCGGTAAACGAATAGTTGAAATCCATTAGTTCCAGTTGAGTAGGAGAGAAATCTGATTGACTAAATTTAGAAGATCAAATGATTTGGCGATCGCTTTTAATTGTTTAATTTTTTGAAACTCAAGTAGCTCTTGAGATTGAGGCGTAGCTGTCAAGAGAATTAGGGGAATCGAATTAGTTAAGGAATTTTGTTGTAAATTTTGGACTATTTCTCTCCAGCATAAATCAGGCATTATTTCATCAATATCGAGCAGAATAACATCTGCCCCCGCAGCATTCTCAATTCCTTCCATACCAGAATCTACCGTTGTTACCTCCGTGTCAGGAATAGTCTCTAGACAAAGCAGCATCATTTCGGCGATCGCATCATCAGCCTGAATGAGTAAAATGCGTCGAGTTTCAATTGGCATTGACGGGACATCCGTTTGTGTTAGCATCTCTAAGTTGTCAACAGCGTGACATTTTCCTGATTAAATACTAAACCACAAATCTGAATAACCAATGAAGCGCTGCTAGGGTGCTGCTAACTTCCCTCAGATCATCTGCGTTGAGTCAAGCTAAAACCTCAGCGATGCGATTTGACAGCTCAAAAGGATCGTAAGGTTTAGTAATCACCCCTGATACTTTTAACTGGGTAAATTGACGCTGTTCAGCTGGATGGGCTTTTGCCGTGAGAAAAATCACGGGAATATCTTTAGTTACCGTATTACTTTGTAATTCTTTTAAAGTTTGCAGGCCATCCATATCTGGCATCATCACATCTAACAAAATGAGAGCGGGTTGTTCGGCGATCGCTTCGACTAATCCCGCTCTTCCTGAACTAGCGGTGATAATTTGCCAATCACCAACGATTTCTAAGCAAAGTTGGGTAGCCTCTCTGATATCGTCATCATCATCTATAATCAAAATTTTCTTAGTCATTAGTTGTTATTCCTGATATTTACTCACTTACTAATTGGCAAAGTGAAATAAAATGTACTACCTTTACCGAGAGTGCTTTCTACCCAAATTTGCCCCCCGTGCTGTTGGATAATGCTACGACAGATTGCTAGTCCTAAACCTGTTCCTCCCTGATCTCTTGAATCGGAAGCATCGACTTGTTGAAAGCGATCAAAGATGGTTTCTAAGCTTTCGGGGGGAATGCCTCTACCGTGATCGCTAACCTGAAATCTCACTAGCTGATCACCGATTAATTGGGCAGCTATCTTAACCGAAGTATGGGGAGGAGAAAATTTGATCGCGTTATTTATGATATTAGTCAGGGTTTGAATAATGCGATCGCGATCAATCCAGACTTGCACTGATAAGGGTTGTCTCGATAGTTTTATCTGTGCTTTATCGGCTATGTTCTGCATGATCTCGACAGCATCAGTCATTACTTCGGTGGCGTTATAACTTTTTTTGACCATTGCGACTCTGCCAGATTTGATGCGCTCTAAGTCTAAAATGTCATTAATCAAACGTACCAGACGATTGGAATTATCGAGGGCAATTTCTAACAAGCGTTGACTTTTACTTGATTCAGGATCTAAGGCACTACTAGACAGTACGCCGAGCGCACTCCGAATAGAAGTTAAGGGGGTTCTCAGTTCATGACTAACTACCGAGATGAATTCATCCTTCATCCGATCAATAATTTGTCGTTCGGTAATATCTTTAAAAATTACTACCGCCCCCACAATTTGCTCTTTTTCTTTAATCGGCGTACTGACATATTCTACAGGAAAGCTAGATTTATCTTGGCGCGAGAATACTTCATTATTGCCGTGGTGTACTTCGCCAGTTTGGATGGTTTGGTAAATGGGATTTTCCTGCCAAGAGTAGGTAATTCCTTCCGCTGTTGAATGATTAACCATCTTGTGCATCGGCTGACTTTGTAATTGATCGATGCGATATCCCAGCATTTCGGCCGCAGCAGGGTTAACAAAGGTAATGATACCTTGTAAGTCGAGTCCATAAATGCCTTCTCCTGCGGAATTTAAAATCAATTCGTTCTGATGGCTCAGTCTTTCCAAGGAATCTCTGGTTTTGAGGCGATCGCTGATTTCTTGGATTAATTGCTGATTGGTTTGTTGTAGCTCGGTTGTTCTTTCTCGTACTCGCAGTTCTAAAGAAGCGTTGAGGGTGCGAATCTGCTGGTACATTTGATATTGAAAGATGGCGATCGCAAAGTGACTGCCTAAAATTTGTGCTACTTCAATTTCCCGACTCTCCCATGGACGAACCTGATTGCGCTGGAGTTCGCGCCAAATCTCAAAAGATTGACGGGGAAACTGATTACGAGGGTCATCAAGATCAGGACGTTTTGCCCAAATAGTCTCAATATCAATTCCCTGCCGAAAAATACTAAGATAACCGAGAGTTTTTTGACGATGTTCTAACTTAATCGTTAAGATGCTTTTAACCTTAGTTGGTTTAAAGGCTCGTTCTAGGCTCGATGGTAACAGGTTAGCATTTAATTCCGCGATGCCCTTTGGGCTGGCGAAGCCAATCGCCCACGGCTGAATAACGCTACCATTATGAACAACATCTTTTAGCCATGCTTGCCAGTCTGGATGCTTTTCCAAAGGTATTGATTCTTGCTTGCTGCTAGGCAACAATATAGGCTGTTCTCCCGAGACATATAATTGAGCTTCTGAATCGCCATTGGGTGGCGCAATATAGACCCTGCCTCCTGACCCTTGTAAAGCTACTACAGTATGCTCTAAAGCCTCTTGTAGCTGCATGGGAGTCATCGAATGTAAAGACTGACCAACCAGATTAATCGAGGCTTCTTGTTGTGCTTGGGTACGAGTAGATTCTAATAAATTGGATTGCGCGATCGCAATTGAGGTTTGATCGGCAACTAACTGTACGACTTCTAGTTCCCTCTTGGTTACCAGACGAGGTGAACTATGATGAGAAACCAACAATCCCCAAAGCCTGTCTTCATCCATAATCGGCACTACTAAAGAAGACTGTACCCCCATTGCCGTCAAATATTCGGCATGACAAGTATCAACAGTACGAAACTGAATATATTCACCGTCACGCTCATTGATTAAGGCACTCATGCCGATTTGCTTGGCAGCAACATTGACAATCGTTCTCTGACGCTCTTGGCAATAGAGTTGGCGGATTTCTGAGGGAATGTCTTCAGCTGGAAAATGTTGACCCAATAAAGATGGCAATTTGCGATCGCTTATTGATTCAGCTACCACTTCCCCACTACCATCTGCTTTAAATTGGTAAACTTTAACTCGATCTGTTCCTAAAAATGACCGTACTTCTACAGTAGTACCAGAAAGAATCACTGACAATTCTAAAGATTGGCGAATGCGATTAATCATCCGATGCAGTAACATCTCTAGGGAATCTGCTTGGCGGTTAGCAATCTCTTGGGGTTGTTGAAAATTTAATTGTTCATTGTTCATTAATTTACCCATCTATACTTGTGAGTAATTGATCGCGATTGAGGTGATTAAAGATTGTAGGGATTAATTGTGAGGAAGTTTGGGTTTTACTAATGTAGTCGTTACCGCCTGCCCTTAAAATTTGTTGAACAGTGTTGAGATCATTGTGAATGGTCAAAAACAAAATTGGTAACTCTCGCCAACGATAGTCATTGCGCAATAGTTGACATAGCTCAATACCATTCAAGTGAGGCATTGCAACATCGAGAATGAGTAAATCTGGCTCTAATTCGGTGATCATCTGCCACAAATCGAGGGAATTATTTAAAACAGTCAGATCAATCTTGAGGGGGTTTAATAAATTTTTGATCACCGCCAGAATTTGTGGATCATCATCTACTACTAAAATTTTGGCGACTTTCTGCTGGGATTGTTGTAAGGCTTTGACGATTAATTTGGTAGCCCTAATATCCAAACTAGCTTGCTGTAGCAATATATGATGATTGAGACGGGCAATTTTTAGGCGTAAGGAAGTCATGCCGTTCAATTGTTCGGTTTTCTCTTCACTGTCGGTAAACAAGATTATTGGTGAAAATAACCTGTCATTTAAGATTTTGGCAAATTCATCTATGGTTGCTACTGTGCAGTCAGCTAGAGAAAATTCCCAGATTACGGCATCGAGATTAGTCGTGACTAAAGCTTTCGCCAGAGATATTGGCTGGTTAACGATTTTAAATTTCATGTTGATCGCGCTCATCTCGGCGACAAGTTGCTGCACTAATTTAGGTTGATTATCTACAGCTAATATTACAGGTCGATTTTGATTGATTGAGTTTACCTGCGTCTCAACATCAGATTTTAAGGAATTTCTTAAAGCCGTTAATAGTTCCGAAAATTCCCTCCCTCGATCTGTCTTTGATTCAATTTTTAATAATTCTTCCATCTCCAGTGCGAAACGAGAACCTTGAGCAAAACCAAAAACTCCCAATCCCCCTGCTAGCTTGTGGGCTGCCCATTGCGCCTGTTGCAAAAGCTGGCTTTCTAAAGCACCCTCTTGCCAAGCGTCGTTAGCTCGTTCTAGAATTGCCAAGCGATCGCTATTGACATTCTCAAACTTTTCCCAAACTGCGGTTAGTTCTTGTTTGATTTGTTGACGCAACAATTTTTTTGTTTTTGGTTCTGTTTTCTCAACAGAAGCTTCTATATTTAATGGCTTCAAACGATAACCAATACCATAAACAGTTTCGATAAAATCAGAATTAGCACCTGCTTGTTTTAGTTTGCGTCGTAAATCTTTAATATGAGCAGCGATCGCATTTTCGCTGGGGGCTTCTTCTATGTCCCATAGACGCTCTAAGATCATTTCTCTAGTCAAAACGCGATCGTTACTGCGTAGAAACAATTCTAATAGACGATATTCTTTGGGGGTTAATTTTAGTATTTTATCTTGATAAAGTACTTCCTGATTATTAGAATTTACTCTTAGTTTTTCCCATTGTAAAATTGGCGATGTCAAAGAATGTCGGCGGCGTAGTAAAACTCGAATACGGGCTAATAATTCTGTGACCTCAAAAGGTTTAACTACATAATCATCTGCTCCTGCATCTAACCCAATTACTTTTTTACTATTAGAATTTTCAGCGGTTAATAATAATACAGGAGTTTGATTTCCCACAGAACGTAATCTTTGGCAAAACTCAATCCCATTTAGTTTTGGTAAAATAATATCGAGTAAAATTAAATCATAATCATAAGCCTCGACAAACTCCCAACCTAAATCACCTTCATCAGCACGATCAACTATATAATGGTGTTCACGCAAAATACTTTCTAAGGTTTGAGCAATAAATTCATCATCTTCAACTAATAAAATTTTCATAATACTAACCAAGATCTTATGTTAGTTTTTAACTAGGATAAGCAACTTTAATATTTGAAAGATTCAAAAAATCTTTAATTGTTTAAAATTATTATTACTTCTACTTCTATACAAAAATTCTCAAAAAATCTTGGTTCTTTAACAATTGTTTACTGTCAAGTAAACTAGACTGGTCAGGTGAGCAAAGTTTTTTTTAGCACGTTATCAAGTTAAATCTAAGTGTTGCCCTATCCTCCCCAACCCTATCAGGGTAGGTGTCAAAAAAATTTAGTCAAGCTAATAAACTTGAACGAAACTTCTTCTGGTTCTCCTACGGAGAACCAGAAGAAGGTTTCACCGCTAATTTGCGTCAAACGTATTTTAGCTATTTTATTCATCAAGTTTTAAAGTTTTGTAAAAACAATCGGCTAATTTAGTAATTAGCAATTATCTTATGATATAAGTCTAAATAGAGCAATTTATCACGTTGCAACTAACAAGATTTAGTCTTTTTCTAGCATCATAGAAACAAATTAAGTAATCGAACCAAGCTCGTTTGATTGCTGTTGAAATTCATTAAAATCGATTGATTGCTTTTGGCCTCGGAAACCGCAGTAATAATCGATATTTGCCCTTTTAGTAAGGAATTACTGTTATGAAATTTCACCACGCAGATTTAGTGCATTCTAGTCGAATTGATTCAGTTTTAGCCAGAAATAAGCTGAATAAAGAGGGGCATTATGCCTTTGCGCACCCTACAGAGCGCACGTTTAAACTATCAGGAAATCAATACCCAAAATACATTTAATTGTCCTTAGTCACTTGTAATTGGCAATAAAAAAACGAATGACTAATGATTAATCAAGGAGAATATAAATGACAATTAGCCCTTCCGAATCGGAGCAAAAGGCGAAAGTTGTCGTAGATACTAATCCCGTTCCTACTTCTTTTGAAAAGTGGGCAAAACCAGGGCATTTTGACCGTACTTTGGCGCGAGGCCCGAAAACGACCACTTGGATTTGGAATCTACACGCTGACGCTCATGATTTTGATACTCACACTAGCGACTTAGAAGATATTTCTCGCAAAATATTTTCAGCACACTTCGGACATTTAGCAGTAGTTTTTGTTTGGCTAAGTGGAATGTACTTTCATGGTGCCAAATTTTCCAACTATACTGCTTGGTTAGCCAACCCAACTAACATTCGACCAAGCGCGCAGGTAGTTTGGCCTATCTTTGGTCAAGATATTCTCAATGGCGACATGGGTGGTGGTTTTCATGGTATCCAGATCACTTCTGGTTTGTTTCAACTCTGGCGTGCTGCTGGCTTTACTAATGAGTTTCAACTTTATTGTACTGCGATCGGCGGTTTAGTAATGGCTGCTCTGATGATCTTTGCTGGCTGGTTTCACTATCACGTCCGCGCCCCGAAACTGGAGTGGTTTCAAAATGTCGAGTCGATGATGAATCATCACTTAGCGGGATTGCTAGGTCTAGGGTCACTGGGCTGGGCAGGACACCAAATTCATGTGGCATTACCGATCAACAAACTTTTAGACGCAGGAGTTGATCCTGGGGATATTCCTTTACCTCATGAGTTTATTGATGCCAGTAGGATGGCTGAACTTTATCCTAGTTTTGCCCAAGGATTAAGACCCTTTTTTACCTTAAATTGGGGAGTCTATTCTGATTTTCTAACTTTTAAAGGTGGTTTGAATCCTGTTACTGGAGGCTTGTGGTTATCCGATACTGCTCATCATCACTTGGCACTAGCAGTAGTGTTAATTATTGCTGGGCATATGTACCGTACCAATTGGGGTATTGGTCACAGCATGAAGGAAATATTAGAAGCTCATAAAGGGCCATTTACAGGTCAAGGACATAAAGGTCTATATGAAATTTTAACTACTTCCTGGCACGCTCAACTAGCAATCAATCTGGCAATGTTGGGTTCTCTTAGCATTATCGTGGCACATCATATGTATGCAATGCCACCCTATCCTTATTTGGCGACTGACTATGCTACTAGTCTATCTTTGTTTACCCATCATGTTTGGATTGGCGGATTTTTGATCGTCGGTGCTGCTGCTCATGCTGCTATTTTTATGGTGCGAGACTATAACCCGGCTGAAAATGTCAATAACTTATTAGACCGAGTACTTCGTCACCGCGATACTATTACTTCCCATTTGGTTTGGGTATGTCAGTTTTTAGGCTTCCATAGCTTTGCTGTCTATTGCCATAACGATACAATGCGAGCGTTTGGTCGTCCCCAAGATATGTTTTCCGATACGGGAATTCAGTTACAGCCTGTTTTTGCTCAGTGGATTCAGCACATCCATACAATGGCGGTTGGTAATTCAGCACTAGAAGCAGCCCAACCGTTAGGAAATGTCTTTGGTGGTTTAAATAATATTGCCTTAGGAGGATTGGGAACTACTGCACCTGGTTTGAGCGAACCTGTAAGTTATGCCTTTGGTGGAGGAGTGTTAGCTGTCGGGGGGAAGGTAGCAATGATGCCGATTACCTTGGGTACAGCGGACTTTTTGATTCACCATATCCATGCTTTTACCATTCACGTTACGGTGTTGGTGCTGCTCAAAGGAGTTTTGTATGCTCGCAGTTCTCGTTTGATTCCCGATAAGGGGGACTTAGGTTTTCGCTTTCCCTGTGATGGACCAGGACGAGGTGGTACTTGTCAGGTATCGGCATGGGATCATGTTTTTCTGGGTCTGTTTTGGATGTATAATTCCCTGTCGATTGTAATTTTTCACTTCTTCTGGAAGATGCAGTCCGATGTCTGGGGAACTGTAGGCGCAGACGGAACTATAAATCACATTACGGCTGGTAATTTTGCCACAGGCTCGATTACCAATAATGGTTGGTTGCGAGACTTTCTTTGGGCGCAAGCCTCGCAAGTAATCAATTCTTACAATAGTGCGCTTTCTGGCTATGGTTTGATGTTTTTAGCTGGACACTTTGTCTTTGCCTTTAGCCTGATGTTCCTGTTTAGTGGTCGTGGCTATTGGCAAGAACTGATTGAATCAATTGTTTGGGCGCACAACAAGCTCAAAATTACCCCCGCTATTCAACCCCGTGCCCTCAGCATTACTCAAGGTCGGGCGGTCGGAGTAGCTCATTATTTACTAGGAGGAATTGTTACTACTTGGGCATTTTTCCTAGCACGTATGTCAGCAATTGGTTAGATAAACTCAATCAAAAACTTGTGAGGGCGAATAACCATTCGCCCCTTCTAAAAACTAACGACTAACAACTAATAATTATGGCTACCAAATTTCCTAAATTTAGCCAAGACCTTGCTCAAGATCCAACCACTCGTAGAGTTTGGTATGGTATCGCCACGGCTCATGATTTTGAACTCCACGATGGTATGACGGAGGAGAATCTCTATCAAAAGATTTTTGCTTCCCACTTCGGACATATTGCCATTATCTTCTTGTGGACATCAGGATTACTATTTCATGTTGCTTGGCAAGGCAACTTTGAACAGTGGATTCAAGATCCAATCAGTATTCCGCCCATAGCTCATGCTATTTGGGATCCGCAATTTGGGCCAGGGGCGATTGAAGCCTTTACCCAAGCTGGAGCTTCTAATCCTGTTAATATTTGCTACTCGGGTGTTTATCATTGGTGGTACACCATTGGAATACGCTCTAATAATGAGCTATACATGGGATCGATATTTCTCATGCTGCTGGCAACAGTCATGTTGTTTGCTGGCTGGCTACATCTACAGCCCAAATTCCGCCCTAGCTTGGCTTGGTTTAAAAATGCTGAGTCTCGACTCAATCACCATTTAGCTGGTTTATTTGGTGTTAGTTCCCTAGCTTGGGCTGGTCATTTAATCCACGTAGCAATTCCCGAATCTCGTGGACAACACGTAGGTTGGGATAACTTCTTAAGTACTCCCCCTCATCCCGCAGGTTTAGGGGCATTCTTTAGTGGTAATTGGGGCGCATATGCCCAGAATCCTGATACAGCCAGTCATGTATTTGGTACATCACAAGGTGCTGGAACGGCAATTTTGACCTTTTTAGGTGGCTTCCATCCCCAAACCGAGTCTTTGTGGCTGACAGATATGGCTCATCACCATCTGGCGATCGCCGTTATCTTTATTATTGCAGGACATATGTACCGTACTAATTTCGGTATCGGTCACAATATTAAAGAGATGACTGAGGCTTTAGCTGGCCCTGGTTGGGATGGTTTCTTTATTGCTCCTAATACTGGTCGGGGACACAAGGGGATTTACGACACCTACAATAATTCTCTGCACTTTCAGTTAGGATGGCATCTGGCTTGTTTGGGGGTAATTACCTCTTTAGTGGCACAGCATATGTATTCTATGCCTCCTTATGCTTTTATTGCCAAAGATTTTACTACCACTGCTGCCTTGTATACTCACCATCAGTACATTGCTGGTTTCTTAATGGTTGGTGCATTCGCTCATGGTGCAATTTTTCTAGTACGAGACTACGACCCTGAGTTAAATCGGGATAATGTCTTAGCTAGAGTATTGGATCATAAAGAGGCAATTATCTCTCACCTCAGTTGGGTATCTCTGTTTCTTGGTTTTCATACCCTTGCTTTGTACGTTCATAACGATGTTGAAGTCGCTTTTGGGGCAGCTGAAAAGCAAATTTTAATTGAGCCTGTATTTGCTCAATGGATTCAGGCAGTTCATGGTAAAGCACTATACGGTATCAGCACCTTGCTTTCTA
The DNA here is from genome assembly GCA_050330395.1 of Pleurocapsa sp. Lineage (GTDB taxonomy): Bacteria > Cyanobacteriota > Cyanobacteriia > Cyanobacteriales > Xenococcaceae > Waterburya. The sequence goes on along the minus strand of JBHJNW010000031.1, from coordinate 25,644 downwards.
ATCCCGATAGTATAGCTTCGACGGCTTGGCCCAACCATGCTAATATCTGGCTACCTGGTTGGCTAGAGGCAATTAATAACGGTACTAACTCCCTCTTCTTAACCATTGGACCAGGAGACTTTTTGGTTCATCATGCGATCGCATTAGGACTCCACGTAACTACTTTAATCTTAGTTAAAGGTGCATTAGATGCCCGTGGTTCAAAGCTGATGCCCGACAAAAAAGACTTTGGTTATGCTTTTCCCTGTGATGGGCCAGGACGGGGTGGTACTTGCGATATCTCGGCTTGGGATTCTTTCTATCTGGCTACTTTCTGGATGCTCAATACTTTAGGTTGGATTACTTTCTATTGGCACTGGAAGCATCTGGCAATTTGGCAAGGTAATGTCGCCCAGTTTAATGAAGGTTCTACTTATTTGATGGGATGGTTTAGAGACTATCTTTGGGCAAATTCCGCCCAATTAATCAATGGTTACAACCCTTACGGTACAAATAACCTAGCAATTTGGGCTTGGATTTTCCTCTTTGGACACTTAGTTTGGGCGGTTAGCTTTATGTTCCTAATTACGTGGCGAGGTTATTGGCAAGAACTGATCGAAACCCTGATGTGGGCGCACGAACATACACCACTATCTTTCGGCTATCCCAAAGATAAGCCAGTAGCTTTATCAATTGTTCAGGCTCGTTTAGTAGGTTTAACTCACTTTGCAGTCGGCTACATTGCTACCTATGGAGCATTTTTGATTGCTGCGACAGCTGGCAAATTCGGTTAGCCTTATTTTGATTCTGTATCATGAGTTTTTCTCAACATCTACAGTTTATCAACTCATGAGCGATCAAGACTGACAAGTTTGGGGGATTCTCCTCTCCCAAAATAGACAATACCCGATCGCAAACAGGGCATACGGTCGGGTTTCCTGACAATTCACAATTAACATTAAATAACATGACTCAAACAAAAACTCCTGATTTTTCGCAAGCCTATGCTGATGAAGAATTAATCAAACCCTATAAAGGCGATCCTTGCTGGGGTAATCTATCTACTCCAGTTAATGACTCAAATTTAGTCAAATTATTTATTGGCAACTTACCTGCCTATCGTGAAGGCTTAAGTCCTTTTATGCGCGGATTAGAAATTGGTATGGCTCATGGTTACTTTCTGATTGGTCCTGAAATTGTAGTTGGACCATTGCGCGAAACTAGTCACGGCGCAAATCTAAGTGGGGTCATTACCGCTATTTATATTACTGCTTCAGCAGTTTTAGGTATTTCTATTTTTGCTCTTGCCACTTTTCAAGGTGATCCCAGAGGTGCATATAACTCTAATTCTCAAGACGCTTTGCGACCTCTGAGAAAAAAAGAAGACTGGTTTCAACTTGGTGGTGGCATCTTTTTGGGAGCAATGGGAGGCGCGGTATTTGCTTATGCTTTGCTCGAAAATTTTGACGATTTAGACGCAATTTTACGTGGGGCAGTTAATGTTAGTCAGCATCTAACTTTCTGGAGCTTTGGTTAACAGCAATTATTCGCTTAGATGCTCCCTACTAATTACTAAAAAAAGAGGATTGATCTCATGACAGATATTACACAAATGACTGGCTCTTATGCGGTTTCTTGGTTGCCTTGGATTTTTATTCCTTTAATTACCTATATTCTTCCTTTTCCTGTATTCGCGCTTTTATTTCTTTGGATTGAGAGGGAGAGGGTGGAATAAGAACATTCAAGTTTCACGGCAATTATTCATAGTAAAAAAATAAAAAAATGACGAGAAAAATATTAGCTTTGATTTTAACCATAGTCCTGTGGTTTGCTGCTGCACCGACCGCTTCGGCAGATGGCATTTTAGTAAAATGTAAAGACTCCCCTGCTTATCTGGAAAGGGTGGCTAGCTATCCTAATAACTATTACTTTAATGAACCAGATCGCGCTTACTCTGAATATTTATCTTGTGGAGAAGACGGATTACCTCATTTAGTTATTGGTTTAAGGAATGCTGCTGATATCGCGATCGCCTTTGGGATCTTTTTCTATATTGCAGGTTTTATTGCTTGGTCAGGACGTACTTATTTACAAAAGATCTCGGAACAAAAATCTCAAGAACAGTCAGAAATATTCATCAATTTAGCCCAGGCAATTCCCTCTTTAATTCAAGGTTTACTCTGGCCTATGCTAGCGGTCAAAGAATTAACTAGCGGAGAATTGACTGCTCAAGATAACGAAATTTCCGTTTCACCCCGCTAGTTTAATTTACTTTCATAAGTTATGCAATATTTCATCAAATATTTAACCAGCGCGCCTATCGTTGCTGTCCTCACTATCGTCATAGTTGCGATCGTTTTTATCGAATTAAATTATTTTTTCCCTGGATTACAGTATGGTACATATTTTCATTCCCTGCCGTGACGTATAGTCATTCTAAATAGAAAACACAGAACGATTATGAATTAAGCAAAGTAACCACAATCGCGATCGCTGCGTCCCACTCCTGCCCTCATGAGCGGTAGTTTTTGGGGTGAAGCTTATTCTATGTATCACCCCGTGAGGGCGATCGCCAAACCTAATGTTCTCAATAAATTTAACTAGATAAATTCAAGTCGGTTACCGCACCCAGACTACTAGAAGAAACTAGTTTGGCATATTTACCTAAAACACCTCGCGGATATTTGGGCTGACGTTTCTGCCATTGGCTATAGCGTTGAGCTAATTCTGCTTGATCAACATTGAGCTGCAACAATTTTTGGCGAGCATCAATAGTAATACTATCCCCTTGATGAACTAAAGCAATTGTTCCGCCTACAGCAGCCTCGGGGGCCACATGACCGACAACCATGCCGTAAGTCCCGCCTGAGAAACGACCATCGGTAATCAAGCCTACCGAGTCACCTAGTCCAGCACCAATAATAGCGGAGGTGGGAGCTAGCATTTCTCGCATTCCTGGACCACCTTTAGGACCTTCGTAACGGATCACAATTACATCACCAGCTTTGATTGTGCCGTCTAAGATTGCCGAGAGACATTCTTCCTCTGATTCAAATACTCTAGCAGGGCCAGTGATTACAGGGTTTTTCACGCCACTGATTTTAGCTACCGAGCCTTCACTAGCTAAGTTGCCTTTAAGAATTGCCAAGTGTCCTTCTTGGTATACAGGATTATCCCACTGACGAATTACATCCTGATCTGTAGGAGGATTTTCAGGAATATCTGCCAAAACTTCGGCAATAGTTTTACCGGTGACGGTTAAAGCATCTCCATGTAATAAGTCATGTGTCAGCAGCATTTTCATTACTTGAGGAATACCACCCGCATTGTGCAAATCTACCGTCACGTATTTTCCAGAGGGCTTAAGGTTACAGATTACAGGGACTCGTTGACGAATAGTTTCAAAATCGTCCAAAGTCAGTTCAACCCCGATCGTATTAGCGATCGCCAATAAATGCAGGACGGAGTTGGTCGAGCCACCTACTGCCATAATCACTGTAATGGCATTTTCAAAGGCTTGACGAGTCAGAATTTGACTGGGTAATATTTGTTGTTTAATCGCTTCTACCAGAGCAAAAGCAGACTTTTCAGTACTTTCGGCTTTTTCTTCGTCTTCGGCTGCCATAGTGGAAGAATAAGGTAAGCTCATGCCCATCGCTTCAAATGCCGAGGACATGGTATTGGCGGTAAACATTCCGCCACATGACCCCGCACCAGGACAAGCTTTATGCTCGATCGCCTCTAACTCAGCCTGGTCAATTTTACCCGCACTAAATTTTCCTACCGCCTCAAAGGCACTGACGACGGTTAAATCTTCGCCGTTGTGTTTGCCTGGCTTAATGGTGCCGCCGTAGACAAAAATAGCAGGAATATTCAGCCTGGAGATCGCTAGCATTGCCCCAGGCATATTTTTATCGCAACCACCAATAGCTAGTACCGCATCCATACTCTGTCCGTTACAGACAGTTTCAATCGAGTCGGCAATTACATCACGCGACACCAGGGAATACTTCATTCCTTCTGTACCCATCGAGATGCCATCACTAATGGTAATTGTGCCGAACATTTGAGGCATTGCCCCAGCGTCTTTTAATGCCGTTTCTGCTCGTAATGCTAAAGTATTGATTCCCATGTTGCAGGGAGTAATGGTGCTATATCCGTTAGCCAAACCAACAATGGGCTTATTAAAATCATTGTCGCCAAAACCTACTGCCCGTAACATAGCACGATTGGGCGATCGCTGGTGACCTTGGGTTACTTCTTGGCTTCTTCGATTGTCAGACATCAATTACATCTCCTATGGAATGGCAATCACCTTTAAGCAGCTATAAGCTTTAAGCTGTAAACTTTAAGCTAAGTAAGACCGAATTTCAAGTCATTTAACCTAAAGCCTCAACCCAAAGACTATCAGCCTCGGTTGAAAATCTATCTAAACGTACCATACCTAAATTTTTGCTCTAATGGCGATCAAGTTTACCAATTCTGGTTATAGATAAAAGCTATTGACAGAGATCGTATGCAATTGAAAATTAGTCATTTTTAGTCTAACTGTTTGAGAATTAAAGATAGAAAATTTGGCGTGGCAACTTAGGGCGTGTCATCAATTAGAAAAAAATATGGATATTCGTTTTAAATACGAATATCCATATAATTAATTTTTCTTGGCAAATTTAGCGGTAAACACAGCAAAAGTTTGCTTTTTTCTGCATCACTATGTTTTTGTGCCTACCTTAATCAAGTTAGCTAAAAGCGAAGAGATTAAATATCTGCACCAGGTTTTGGTTCTGCACCAGCCTCAACTACTGCATCTCTAAGAAAAGTAATCTGTTGGTCAAATTCCATTGCTTCAATTTGCGATAGCAACTCAGTTACACCGCCACTTGGTTGATAGTTATCTGGCATCGGAATAATTGTTCCAGCTTCCATTCCTTGCGCCAAACGATACCAGAAATACAGCTTGCTATTTTCACTGAAAGAACCATACTCACGCGAGATTAAACTATCTTGCGATTCGATAATTTTACGCTGCACGTCTAATTGTTCTTCGTGGGATAATTCTTTTACTTGGTTAAACAAACCTTCGACGATTTCATCTGCTGCTGCCCCTGGTGCTGCGGGAGTTACAGATGTACCCATCTTAGTGTAAACGTACCAAAGTAAAGCTAGTTTGTCATCTGTTGATAGATTACCGTAAGAGGCAAGCGCACGCGATATATTTTGCTCTGAAGTGCCTGTAGCCATATTGTTTTTCAATCTCCGATTTATATTTTTTTAAGCTTTAGATTGTCAAAGCCGTTAGTTACCAAGCTATTAATTTTTGGCATGACAGGAAACTATAACAAGATAGATAACTATTAAGGTTTCCCTTTGACTAAAGATAGAGATATGAATAAGGATCAGCGATCGCCTTGATTTTGTAATCCGAGTAACTCTTGAGGAGATGCTAATAAGTTAATTTTGGCTGTGGTAATTTGATTAGCTGCATTAAGAGTAAAGTACCAGGCTACATTGACGCTAAACAAAGAGGTTTTAACCTTTCCTAGTATCTTATATTTGGCAACATCAGCTTCAGTTTCATAGATCCCTTGTTGAGGCAGTAACTTCATGCCCTTGGCTTCTTGAGTTAAATAAGCGGCAATTTTTTCTCTACCCACTAATGGTTTTTCAAAGGGTGCTAGCAATTCTCCTGCTTCGGCAAATAAAGATGCGGTGGTTGCAAACTCTTCTTGATTGATCGTGGTGAAGTAGTTAATCAGCGTTGATTCTGTTATACCTTTGATGGCTAAAGAAGCCTCGGTTTCAATGTAGGTCATAAAGCAAAGATTTTCGGTAACTTTAGATAGAACTTAGACTATGGCTATGGGCGATCGCTTCTATCTAAAGGATTAAAAATGTAAGCGAATTAATACATCGCAAGTTGTCGATTTTGTCTGCCATGACAGGTGACAATAAGGCAGATATTAAATAAGTAATCTAAGTATGTAGTCAGTTATGCAGCAAGAAAATGTGGAAACTAAATAACAATCAGTTAGTTCGCTACCTGCTAATATTTGCCCTGGGATGGGTACTCGTGCAGGTAATAGCATACTTTGAAACCGTCTTAATAATTTTTGTTTTCGCAGCTATACTGGCATTTTTGCTCAACTATCCAGTTACTTGGGTATCCCGCTTTATCCCCCGATGGTTGGCGGTTATCATCGTATTTTTGCTCGCGCTGTTAAGCTTAGGGACTTTAACAGCAACAGTAGGCTTGACGATCGTTTCCCAGATACAGCAAATACTGGAACAAGCCCCGCGACTTTTAGACAGCGCGATCGCCTTGCTCAAAAATTTACCTTTTGTGCAAAGCGAGAATATGACTATTGATGTTAATACTTTTACTGAACAGTTACGCGAACAAGCTCTTAATGTATTTACTACTGGACTAACGACAATTCAAAACCTGCTACTGAGTCTACTCGATCTAGTTTTGATTATTATTGTTGCCTTTTTCATGTTGCTAGATGGCAAACCATTGTGGAACTTTGCGCTGCGTGTTGTGCCTCCGCATCTAAGATCAGATCTAACAGTTAGCATTGCCAAAAACTTTCTGGGCTTTTTTTGGGGTAGATTGCTACTGTCAATTTTTTTTGGAGTGTCGGCATTTTTGGTGTTTATTCTCCTCGGAGTTCCCTATGCTTTAGCATTGGCAGCGATCGCTGGTGTCTTTGATTTAATTCCTGGTATTGGTGCGACTTTAGGCATTGGTTTAATTTCTTTGATTATTTTACCTCAAGGAATTTTGCTTAGTCTCAAAGTATTAGTCGGCTGCATTGTGCTGCAACAGGTTGAAGAAAATCTGCTGATGCCCAGAATTATGCAGGGTTCGATTAACATGAATCCAGTAGTGATGTTCTTAGCCTTATTAATAGGTGCTAGAGTTGCTGGATTAGTTGGGGTGTTTTTATCAATTCCCATTGCAGGAGTATTAATTAGCCTTTTAGATATCGATGAAATGCGTAGCAAAGACGCAGATTAAAGACTTGAAAAAGCTAAAATAATCAAAACTAGCTTCTGACTTCTCTAAACTGGTAGTTCTGCTTCTTCCCAATGGCAAAACCAAGGATCGTAGCGCCAAATATCTTCATCTGGGTGTTCTTGGCAATATTCATCAAACGCTGTTTGTCTAAGTTCATCAGTTTGTTCATGCGCTTCTTCGGCCTGTAACTCTTCAACAGCATCCCAAGCAAAGGCGCAGTTATCAGAAGTAAAGCCTTGTTCGGCACAAATCTCACGAGCTTCAGCAATTTTTTTGGCAATTTTTTTGGCGATTAAGACAGCATGAGGTTGTTCGACAAAGTCGCTTTTGAGCAATAGATCGGTTGTGGAGATTATCCCCAGAAGTTTGTCTTTAATGATCGGGGCGCGACGAATACCAGTATTCGCAAAAAGCCGTGCCACAGATTGAGTACTTAAATCAGGATTAACGACAATACAAGGTTTGGTCATAATTTCGCCGACACGGACTTGTTTGGGGTCGAGTCCTTTAGCTGCTACTTTATAGATAATGTCAGTTTTAGTCACAATGCCATAGCTATCGGATTCATCCAGGCGATCAACAATCAGCGAATTGAGATTGTGATCTCGCATCAACTTAACCGCATTAGCCACAGTAGCAAAACTGCGAATAGTGATTACCTTTTGACTCATAATATCTACTGCTTTCATGGTTTATTGCTCCGTGTATTTGTTTGGTAGTTAGTACATTTGGCGATCGCCTTGAAGGTCAACTTTTGTGTCAAGTGGGGCATGACTTATAATCAAGTTTCTGCAATGGGAGAACTTGGGAATGCGTAACGCGATGTGAATTCTCAACCACTACACCAATTGTCGTATTCTCCTTCCCAGTCCACAATTTCCCATTCCTGTTCGATTGATTCATCTAAGGGGAATTCGGCAGTTCCCTCAGATCTGAATTTGACCTGGTTGGAAGTTAAACAATCGGTTTTGGTCATGATGTCGCTGAGTGAGACAACACCAAGCAGTTTGTCTTTGATTACAGGTGCGATGCGAATTTTAGTTTGGGCAAATAGCCTGGCAATGTGTTCGACAGCTAAGTCGGGGTTAACGACAATACAAGGTTTAGTCATAATCTCGCCAACATAAGTTGTTGCTGGATCTTGGGCATTGGCGATCGCTTGTGAAATGTCTGTTGCCGTGACGATGCCATAAGCATCTTGCTCTGAGGCGCGATCGACAATCAAAGTCTTTACATGATGCTGCTTCATCACTCTCGCCGCCTCAGTAATAGTCGCTAAACCATCAATAGTGACGACGTTGCTGGTCATAATATCTGCTGCCTTCATGAGTGCCTCCTGGTTGCGCCTAGTTCTTGTCTGTAAGCCAATAATTCAGACCAATATTCGTCCAAAAAATTACTTTTGATCTTGCTAACTCTTTGACTCATAGATGCTTCGATCAACTCATCGTCAGCGACTGTCTGAAAAGCTAATTTTTGAGTCGAGGACAATTCGTCATTGGCTTTCGACAACATTAGGTAATCACCCTGGGATGCAATAGTTGGACACATTTTAGTTAACTCAATTATTTATTTGGTATAGTGAATGCCACAATAAACTAATTCAGTATGATGTGAAGAAAGACGGTGTTGTTCTCTCATCCGATGTATTTTCCAAGGAACACCGCGATATTTACCACCTACCTCACCTTCAACTACTTGCCATTCAACATAAGGGTCTTGATAATCTTGACCGTGAAAATGCAGTTTCATAATTATTGCCCTCCGAATTCAACCGATACCCAAGAGTTTAATCATCTTGTTGTTCCAGCTAGCAAAGAAAGACTTTCTTGGTTCTATCTATCTTTAAGATAGATAGATAAATTGAAGAAATTGTGAGGAAATTGCTAATAGAAATTAATATTAGACCTCTTGCCCTAAAGGACTAGCTTCGCGTCGCATGAATCGTAAATCTTGGTTGGGTATGAAGTATGAAGTATGAAGTATGAAGTATGAAATTGAAACCTAGCATCGAAAAAGTATATTTATGCAAGAAGTCTATTGAGACGTTGGTGATTGTAAGGCGGCAATTTGCGCTGCGGCCTTGTGGAGAGATTCAGCCCATTCTCGCCCTGGATCGCTATCAGCTACAATACCTGCCCCTACCTGTCCATAAACCTGAGCTAGCTCAGCATCAACAGGTTTGACATATAACAGAGTGCGAATCAAAATATTTAAGTCTAAATTACCTCGTTGATCGAGATAGCCACAAGAACCATAAAATAGACTACGGCGGACAGGTTCTAATTCCTCAATAATCTCCAGACAGCGAACTTTCGGACAGCCAGTAATCGTGCCGCCAGGAAAAACTCCCCGAATCAAATCTACGGCATTTAAGTCTTGCTTCAGCCTACCTTTGACGTTGCTGACCAAGTGCATCACATGACTATAGCGCTCGATGACCAATAGTTCATCTACCTCTACCGAACCCCATTGACAGACTCGACCCAAATCATTCCGCTCTAAATCTACCAGCATGATGTGTTCAGCTCGTTCTTTAGTATTGGCGAGTAATTCCGCTGCTAAAAGGCGATCGCTGGCGGTCGTTTTGCCTCTGCTTCTAGTTCCCGCAATGGGTCTAGTTTGCGCTTGCTCGTCCTTTAATTGCACTAAGCGTTCGGGGGAACAGCTAATTACATCTCCCCAGGGCGATCGCCAGTAACTAGCAAACGGAGAAGGATTTATTTGCTGTAACTGATGATAAATTAACCAGCTATCGGCAGTAGTAGTAGTTTGAAACCTCAAGGATAAATTAGTCTGAAAGATATCTCCTGCCTGAATGTATTGTTTGGCTTGTTTAACGGCATTTTGGTACTGTTCTCGATTGGTCAGGAAAGTAATTGGCTCAGCAGTAGGGGCAAATGATAATTTATCCTGAGCGCAAGTAGATCCAGAGAGATTCCTCTCTAGATGATCTAATTGTTCAACATCAGTAGCAGCCAGCCACAAAGTTTGTGCTAGATGATCTAAAACAGCAAAACATTCTGGTTCATACCAATAGGCTACGGGGAAAGGTAAAGTATCTTGGTTGAGTTCGGGTAATTGCTCTATTTCCCAGGCAAGATCGTAACCCAGCCAGCCTAACCAGCCACCAGTGAAGGGTAAATGAGCTACCTGAGCATTATCAACCCTCGATTGCTTTAATAAAGAGCCTAAGAAAGGCAAAATTCGCCCAGTTGTGGGAGTCCATAACCGAGACTGATTTTGAACAGTGCGCGGCGAACCTGCGCATATTGAATAGCGAGATAGTTGGAGTTGTTCTGCATTCGCTGTCCCAGGACTTTCTAAGAGGGTAGCGATCGCTTCGGTTGAAAATAAAGCAGCGAATACTTGTGAACCAGTCAGATTATTTAAAGGAAGCGATCGCCAATACCACGGTTCTACAGTCTGTATTGTCTCTAGGGTGGATCCAACTTTCTGACCCATCTTTAATAAGTTCCCCCCATAAACCAGCGCGCACACCAAAAGGGAATTAGAATCCCCAAAGCGAGCCAGTCGCGCCACCGTAGCTTTAACTGATGCCATTGCACCTTATGTTCATTAGGGGTCGTAAAACCGCGAACGTCCATCGCCGTAGCAATTTGTTCGGCTCTTAATAATAAATTCTCTAAGAGTTTTTCCGAGACAATCAGCCATAGTTGTGCGCTACGGCGCAAACCTAATTTCTTCCAATCGATGGCTCTGGTGCGGATTGAACGGACTAAATTCTGCACTTCTTCTAACACTAAAGGAATAAAACGGAGAGATAGGGTTAAAGTAAGCGTAATCTCAGAAATAGGTAGATTGAAACGGCGTAAAGGACTCATAATATCCTCTAAACCTGCGGTAATCTCTTCGGGAGCAGTAGTCAAAAGATAGAGGCTAGTGCTGTAAATTAAAGTAAAAATTAACGTAGAAATTCTGATTGCCACGTCCAGAGAACGACGAGTAACTACCAAGCGAGGTAAAAAAGCAAACGGGGGTCGATCTAAATAGACATACCGATAATCTGTCGGTTGTGGTAGCTCAACGTCACAAGAAGTAGATGTTGGTTCCACTCCCTCGACAGCTGAATCAGTAATTACTAGATCGGGGCAAAACGGCGGTACTCTTGGCTGGTGTTTGACTGCCAGGGTGTCGGGGGCAACGCTGCTAAATAAGAATAGAAAGGAACACAAGAGTAACAGCCATCCTATTTGCTTGCGCCATACTCTAAAAGGAATACCCGCTGCCACAGTCAGCAAAATTAAGGATGATGCCAAGCCGAGCCGCCACCAAGGATTACCCAAGACAGGAGCAATCAAAAAAGTCATTAGCCAAGCCAGCTTTACTCGCGGATCGACCTGGTGTAGCCAGGTGACAGGTTGCTCTAAATATGAACCGATAGGAAGCGATCGCAATAAATCCATTTTGATTTAAAGATGAAGAATATAGCCGTCAGCTAATAGCCAACAAAATTATTGATTTCTTTGACGGCGAATTTCTCGAGTAGCTGCCTCATGCTCACTGAGAGTTTCACTAAAAACGTGTGTACCATCGTAACGAGCGACGAAAAACAGATAATCTGTGCTTTCAGGATTCAAAGTCGCCTGCAAGCTAGCGATACCAGGGGAAGCGATCGGAGTTGGCGTCAAACCAGTATTCATATATGTATTATAGGGTGAAGGCGTTCTTACCTGAGCAAAGGTTAAAGGCTGGTCTGCTGTTTGTCTAATACCTAAACCATACTCGACTGTCGGATCTGACTCTAACTTCATGCCTTGATTGAGCCTAGCTGTAAATACTCCTGCAATCAAAGCGCGTTCATCCCCAATTACAGCCTCTTTTTCCACAATGCTGCTTAGGGTTACCCAATCTAACAGGCTCATGTCTGGTTTTGCTGCTTCGTAAACTGGTAAGGCAACCTGTTCAAAACGACTCAGCATCGTATTAACTATTGCCTGTGGACTTTTGGTTAGATCGCTAGATATTTTATAAGTGTCTGGATATAAAAAACCTTCTAATATTGGTATGTCTTGGGGCAGCCAAGGATATTGTTCCTTAGGAATTGCTGTAACGGCAGCCTCAAATTCGGCGGCACTAAAGTAACCTTGCGACTCAAAATACTGCCCCATTTGTATAGTAGACCAGCCTTCAGGAATAGTGAAGTTGGTCTGCATTATTTCCCCAGACCAAATTTTACTGGCAATTTCTGGTAAAGATTCTTCAGGAGAAACCAAATATGTGCCAGCTTTGAATCCACCAGGGGAGTCCGTTGCCTGCTTGAACTTTGTCCAAATCTTCCAGCCACTAGTCGATCTAATTAAGCCTGCTTGAGCTAATTCTCTGCCGATTTGGTTACCTGATACTCCTGGCTTGACTGTAAACTGAGCTTTTGGGGCTTCGTTATTTTTCCTGCCTACAGGGGCAGTCAAACCTCTCCAGCCAGCCCAACCCAAAAGCACAATAACTCCCACCGCTACTGGGACAACTTTGATAGCAATGCTCTGTTTATAGTTAAAAGTTTGTTTATATTTAGGCTTTTTCTGAATAGTCATCCTAGATTAAGTTTAGTCAGGTTCAATGATTAATCATTAGCTTGACTTTGCAAGCTGGGTCTTATCTTATCTTGCTTTTTAAGCAACTGTCTGCTTTGATAATTAATTTCCCCACACTATGACAATAGAAGAATTACAACTATCCAGTTACTTCGATGGTCTAAGGTCTCAACGCTATAAAGCTGTAATTGAAATTTGTGCCTGAAGATCGCAAGTAATTTTGGTGTTTGTTTCGACGGGGGTTACAGTACCTTCTACTGCCGCAGCATATTGCGGAATCGCACTAGCAGCCAAGGGAATATGGCGATCGCTAACTACCAAGCCTAAAGTTGGATCATAACCACGCCAACCAGCCCCAGGCAGATAAACCTCTACCCAAGCATGAAGATCTCTTGATTGCTGATCTAAATCTCCTTCTTGATAGCCGCTAACAAACCTGGCGGCAATTCCTAGCGCCCGACATACATCCATAAACAAAACTGCATAATCTCGGCAGGAACCTTGTTTGCCTCGCCAAGTTACTCCCGCTGGGAAGGGTTCTCCCGTATCTCTAATGATATATTTGCAGTCTTGATAGATACGTTGATTGAGAGCGAATAAAAAATCTAGCGTATTTTCCTTTGTAGCAAGGGCAATATCTTGAGCTAATTCTAAAGCCGAACTATCGGGGATAAAACTATATGTGCGAAGGTATGGCTCTAACTGCTGTAACAGAGAACTGGGATAGTCAAAAGGAATCGTATTTGCCCAAGGCTCAAGCAGATAGGCAAAAGGATTGGTACAGCTGGTTTCAACCTTCGCTAAAGTTTGAATACTTAACTTCTCTGTCGGCTGACTAAACCACAATTTAATCAAATTGTTCCCATCTAAATCGACAAAATCAGAACTTCCTTGGGGTTGGGGTAATACTGATAGAGAAAAACGATGAAGCTGATTAAAGCGATCGCAACGAGGGCGTAATCTAAGCAGATGAGGCTTGAGTATTACTGGTTGACTGTAGCTGTACGTTGTTTGATGACTGATTTGATAAAGCACCTTGAAAATCGCCCAGAGCGAAGAAAGTGTTGTGAATTTCGTTACCTACTTGATATATGGAGCTTTGCATCTGATTTAAAAATTCATGCAAACCCGACTGAATAATATCTTCAATCGTGAGATAGCTTAGCTGTGAACATAATTTGCCTAACGATCTTTCTGCACCATTACACCAATACCCAGGCGGAGTTAAAGTAATTTCATGTAGACACCGTTGCGTTTGCCACAAACAAAAGTGAATTGAACGAGGAAAAGCGCGATCTAAAATTAAAAACTCAGCGACCTTACTAGGAGTAATATAATGCTGGCACTTTCTATACATTTCATAAGCACTAGCAGACTTTAATAAAGCCATCCATTGAATGCGATCTAACGGTGTTCCTACCCATTCAGCCGAAGGTAAGAGCAGAAAGTATTTCACATCCAACATACGAGTAGTTTTATCGGCTCGTTCTAATAACCTACCCATTTGCCCAAACTGCCAGCCTTCGTTATGTGACATCGTAGCATCCATTACACCTGCAAAGCGATGACTAGCCACTTTTACTCGACTAAAAAACTTGGGTAAAGCACCAAAAGAACTAGCAGTAGAAGCTTCTTTGATTGCTAGGTAAAAGGAATTAACTTCTTCCCACATTTCCGAAGAAATTACTTCGCGAATTGAACGAGCATTTTCTCTGGCTTTTTGTAAACAAGAAATAATTGAGTTTTCATAGCTGGTATCGAAACAGAGAAATTGAATTACATTCTCGCTATTGATCTCATTGTAGTTATTATTATATTGTTTTAAGTCTCCTGTAACCGCAATCAAAGGTTTCCATTGGGGAGTCACTCCTGATGGCAAATCTAACATTAAGTTTAAGTTGACATCAATAAAGCGAGCTACGTTTTCGGCTCGTTCGATATAGCGATTTAACCAATAAATTGAATCTGCAACACGACTTAACATTGTTAGTTGTTAGTTGTTAGTTGTTAGTTGTTAGTTGAGTTTAATACCCAAGTATCTTTGCTGCCGCCTCCTTGGGAAGAATTGACGACTAACGAGCCTTTTTTTAGAGCAACTCTCGTTAATCCTCCTGGATGGATATAAATTTCGTCACCACGATGAAGAATATAAGGGCGTAGATCTACATGTCTACCTTCAACTTTACCCTCAATTAAAGTGGGTACTCGTGAAAGGCTAAGAGTAGGCTGGGCAATATAGTTGCGGGGTTGGGCAAGAATCTTTTGCGCAAATTCGGCTCTTTCTGCCTCAGTCGATCTGGTGCCAATTAACATTCCATAACCCCCAGCTTCATTGGCAGCTTTGACTACCAGCTTATCTAAATTGGCTAGAACATAATTGCGATCGCTTTCTCGCCAACAAAGATACGTCGGTACATTAGCTAAGAGAGGTTCTTCTCCTAGGTAGTAACGAATCATCTCAGGAACATAAGCATAAACTACCTTGTCATCTGCTACTCCTGTACCTGGGGCATTAGCCAAAGCGACTCTCCCTTGCTGATAGACTTCCATCAGCCCTGGTACACCTAACAAGGAATTGGGATTAAACGCTAGGGGATCTAAAAAATTATCATCAATCCGACGATATACGACATCAACCCGCCTCAAGCCTTTAGTAGTTCGCATTTGTAGATAGCCATCTGCTACAACTAAATCTCTTCCTTCAACTAATTCAATGCCCATTTGCTGCGCCAAAAAGGAATGCTCGAAGTAGGCAGAGTTATAGATTCCAGGAGTCAAAACCACCACCATTGGATCTGGTACTTGCACAGGCGCAAGATTAAGTAAGGTTTCTAATAGCTGGCTAGGATAGTCATCGACTGGTTTAACCATCATGTTGCGAAAGATTTCGGGGAAGGTGCTTTTCATTACCCGCCGATTTTCTAGAACATAAGAAACTCCAGAAGGCGATCGCAAATTGTCTTCTAAGACATACCATCCGCCGTCTTTATCCCTGACTAAATCTGTTCCTGTAATATGACACCAAACTCCAGCTGGTGGCTTGATGCCTAAACAAGGCTTGAGAAAACCAGAAGCCGTGTAGATAATCTCAGCAGGAATTTTGCCATCTTTAATGATCTTTTGCGCGCCGTAAATATCGTCGAGAAATAAATTTAAGGCTTGGATTCTCTGCTTTAAACCTTGCTCCAGCTGCAACCATTGCGATCCTTCAATGATGCGAGGAATAATATCAAACGGGAAAATTTTTTCTACTCCCTGATTGTCACTATAGACGTTAAAAGTTACTCCCAGTTTAAATAAAGCTATTTCCGCTGTTTGACGCTGTTGTTCTAGCTGCGTGATTCCCAAGTCTATCATGCGTTTAACCAAAGAGGCACAGTGCGATCGCGGTTCACCTAAAGCTAAAAACAGTTCGTCATAAAAATCTTCTGGATCGTAAGCTTCAAATGCCATGTGTCTCTTTTAATCAGCCTTAAGACTAAATTATTTTTAGTCGCAACTTATAAACTTATCCATATTTAATCTAGCTTAATGTTCATGATGAACTTTGTAATCTTACTTAACAGTTACTTAACCTAAAGAGTTTGTGTCCAGAAATTCTATATAATAAATAGCTTATAGTACAAGTTGACCTGAACCCCAGGGTCTGCGATCGCGTTTTTCTTATCACCATGCTTAATCCAAACTTGGAAGCAATCGAACTCAATAAAGATGAATATCAAAGGTATTCACGCCATATTATCTTGCCAGAGGTAGGATTAGACGGGCAAAAACGCCTCAAGGCAGCTAGCGTTCTTTGTATCGGTAGTGGTGGTCTTGGTTCGCCGCTGCTGTTATATTTAGCCGCCGCGGGTATCGGCAGAATTGGCTTGGTAGATTTCGATATTGTCGATAGTTCTAATTTACAACGTCAGATAATTCACAGTGAATCTTCGGTCGGCAAACCTAAGATTCAGTCAGCTAAAGACCGAATCCACAGCATCAATCCTCATTGTCAGGTAGATCTATACGAAACTGCTTTAAGTTCAGCCAATGCCTTAGATATCTTAGCCCCCTATGACGTAGTGGTTGATGGTACGGATAATTTCCCCACTCGTTATTTAACTAACGATGCTTGCGTCTTATTAGACAAGCCTAACGTTTATGGTTCTATCTTTCGCTTTGAAGGACAGGCAACAGTCTTTAACTACCAAGGAGGTCCTAACTACCGCGATTTATATCCCGAACCACCACCACCAGGAATGGTTCCTTCCTGTGCCGAAGGAGGAGTGTTAGGGGTGCTTTGTGGCATTATTGGCACAATTCAGGCAACAGAGACAATTAAAATCATTTTGGGTGCAGAAAATACCCTGAGTGGTAGATTACTGCTTTACAATGCTTGGGACATGAAATTCCGCGAGCTTAAGTTGCGTCCCAATCCTGAACGTCCGGTAATTGAAAAATTAATTGATTACCAAGAGTTCTGCGGTATTCCCCAAGCAGCAGCCGCCGCCGAAGAAGCTAGTAATGCGATCGCGGAAATGTCGGTTAAAGACCTCAAGCAGCTTATAGATAGCGGTAAGGACGATTTCATCTTATTAGATGTCCGTAATCCTAACGAATACGAAATTGCCAAAATTGACGGTTCGGTTTTGATTCCTCTGTCTGAATTAGAAGATGGTAGCGGTATCGATAAAGTAAAAGAACTAGTCAATGGTCATCGTCTAATTGCTCACTGCAAACTAGGAGGGCGTTCTGCTAAAGCCTTAAACATTCTCAAAGAAGCGGGAATTGAAGGCACAAACGTTAAAGGAGGAATTACTGCCTGGAGTCAGGAAATCGATCCGACTGTTCCTCAATACTAATTAATTCTCTACTTCTCTAATTAGTCAGTGGTTGGCAATTAGTTATCTTGCTAGCTACTGATTTATTTTTTTACTCTGTTACTCTGTTGCTTCGCTATTTGTGGTCTGCCCCAAATTACGGTTTCCTGTTTGTAAATTACCATTCCTGGTTTAGCACCTTTGGGTTTATAAACGTGTTTTGGCTTAGTATAAATTACTGGTACTTGTTCACTTTCACGTGCCTGACTGTAGTAGGCTGCTAGATCTGCCGTAAACTGAAGATCTTGTTCGCTAGGGACTGCACCTGGGTCAAGACGTAGCAATATATGACTGCCAGGAATCTCTTGAGTGTGAAACCAAAGATCGTATTCCACCGCCGTCCGAAAAGTTAAAATATCGTTCTGGCGATTATTACGACCGACCCAGATTTCACATCCTGATGGCGCAGTATGGCGATAGGGTTGAGAGTCGCGATCTATTTTATGAGTATCTCCTTGGCGTTCGGCTGCCATATATCCTTGCTGGATTAATTCTTCTTTGATCTCTTCTAAAGCCTGTAAATCTTCGGTGCTACCTGTTTGGTTGTCACTCTGTAACTGATTGAGGGCTGTTTGTACCTGAGTTAAATAGTTAATTTCGGCATCTACTTCTTTTAGCAAAGGTATTACCGCACCTTTGGCGCGTTTAAGCTTTTGACTTTGCTTATAAACAGTCTGGGCATTTTGGGCGGCATTTTTTTCGGGATTGAGCTTAATTTTAACTGGTTGGCCTGTTTCAAAGTCTTTGAGCGTAATCGACTTCATCCCTGGCTGCCATTCGTGGAGATGCGCCATTAATAAATCTCCCTGATGACGATAGCTTTCGGCATCGGCAGACTGTTCTAAACGTTGGCGGAAAGTATTTGCTTTGAGGTTGAGTTTTTTCAGCAGATTAGACAGCTTCTGGTTTAACTGGTGATGTAGCTGTTGAAACTGTTGTCGATTGACCTCATTAGTATAATAGTGATTAAGTAAAGTTTGTACCTGTTTTACCGATTCGGTTTTGTGCCAGCCCAAAACTGTATAACCATCAACTAGCCAGCCTGGATTGAATTGCTTTTGTTCTAAGACGATTAACCATTTCTGCCAATAGCTAAATAGTTCTTGCCACTGTTGAGGTTGTAAGGTGTCGGTGTTTTGTTGAGGAGATAAACCAGCGGCGATCGCAATTTCTTCGGCGACTCTCGGACTCAAGCCCCGATAGGATTTGAGTAGCTGGCGTTTAAGTTGCCCAGGCACTAAACCAACCCTGGCTTGCCATCTTTCCCTGGATTCTACTAGCGTTGGTGTAGTACCAGTCAGGGCTGGCGGAACTTCGTAACGTTGTCCAGTTTGAATCGGGCGGACGCTAGATTGGGCAGCACTTATCTGACGGGCGGGGGTAATAATTTGCCCCTCGGCATCGGTAAGAATCACGTTGCTATATTTACCCATGATTTCTACATATAAATGCCATAAAGCAGATTCTCCAGGGCGTTGGGCAAACTGGAGGTCTAATACTCGTTCCCAAGGCGCGATCGCTTCTATACCAATTAAAGCTAAACCATTTAGCTGATGACGTAATTGATCGCTAAAGGTAAAGGTATCCTTAATGCGGGGTGGTGGATTACCAATATTGATTCGGGCTGCTTCAGGATGCCAACAGATAGTCAGCCAAGGCTTGGCTTTGAGAGTTCTTAACCCTAATGAAATCGTAAAGCGATCGCTTTGATATACTTGCTCTAAACGAGAGGGTATCCACTCTCGATTTAGTTCGTCACGGCTTGCCATTAGGGTCGTGTAATCAACTGGTTGCATAATTGTAAAAAGTATAAAAGCTTAACTATTATTTAAATTATTGTGATTTTGGCGACAGAAGCCTTTATATTGCAGCAAAAAGCTAAAATTTCCTTAAATAGCGTCATTCACATTTCTTTTTGCTTGTAAATCAAGTTTTTTAACTATAGTATTAAGACTATATTTTCTGATTTTTTAAACTTGGCGATCAGTTACCTAAAAAACTCGCAAATGAATAATAATTATGGATATTCAATTAATAAATATCGGTTTTGGTAATATTGTTTCAGCCAATCGTATTATTGCTATTGTTAGCCCAGAATCCGCACCAATCAAAAGAATTATTACTGAAGCCAGGGAAAAAAGTCTCCTAATCGATGCAACTTATGGTCGTCGTACTCGTGCCGTAATTATTACAGATTCATCTCATGTAGTACTCTCGGCAATACAACCCGAGACTGTAGCTCATCGCTTTGTGGTCAATAAAGATAGTAAAGAATCTTAGCTAAATCAGCTTATCATCTTGGTAGTAAAAATGTCAGCCCAACAGCCAGGTAAACTTATCGTTATTACAGGACCTAGCGGAGTAGGAAAAGGGACGCTGGTCAAATTACTAGTGCAACGCCATCCCCAGCTGCGCGTATCAATTTCTGCTACTACCAGACCACCTCGCCCTGGCGAAACCGATGGCAGAGAATATTACTTTCTCAATCAACCAGATTTTGAGACAGCTATTGCTGATCAGGAACTTTTAGAATGGGCAGAATATGCAGGGGATTACTATGGTACGCCAAAGCAGCAAGTCATCCAACAGCTAGAATTGGGCAACTCTGTTTTATTGGAAATAGAGTTGGCTGGGGCTAGGGCGATCGCTAATATTTTTCCTGCTGCCAAACGGATCTTTATCTTACCTCCTTCAATCGAAGAACTGGAGCAAAGAATTAGAACTAGAGGCGCAAACTCAGAAGAATCTATTGCTAAAAGACTAGTAATTGCCAAACAAGAAATTGCTGCTAGTGATGAATTTGAGTTTAAGATTGTCAATAATGACTTAGAAAAAGCGATCGCCTGTTTGGAAAGTATTATCTTTGATGCTTAATTAGTAATTTCCACCCCATCCTTGAGCTTAGAAAATAGCTACAATCAAAGACAACATTTATAGAGCATAGCTGCATGATTCCTACCGTTATAGAAAGTTCAGGTCGCGGCGATCGCGCCTTTGATATTTATTCTCGTTTACTCAGAGAAAGAATTGTCTTTTTAGGACAACAAGTTACCGATGAAATCGCCAACCTAGTTGTTGCCCAGCTGCTGTTTCTAGAAGCAGAAGATCCAGAAAAAGATATTTATCTTTACATTAATTCTCCTGGAGGTTCGGTATCGGCGGGGATGGGGATGTTTGACACCATGAATCAGATCCGCCCTGATGTTTGCACTATTTGTATCGGTTTGGCTGCTAGTATGGGTGCTTTCTTGCTTAGTGCTGGACAAAAAGGTAAGCGGATGAGTTTGCCCAACTCCCGCATTATGATTCACCAGCCTTTGGGTGGCGCACAGGGACAGGCAACCGATATTGAGATTCAGGCAAAAGAGATTTTATATCTCAAGCAGAAATTGAACGGACATTTAGCAGATCATACAGGACAACCTTTGTCCAAAATTGAAGAAGATACCGAAAGAGACTTTTTTATGTCTGCCGAAGAATCAAAAGAGTATGGTTTGATCGATCAGGTAATTTCGCGTCGTCCTTCGGCTACCAATCCACCCGAACCTGTTGAGGCTTAAGCAAGCAAGAGTTTAAGATTGCTAACTAACAAAAGCGATCGCTGTGATTATTTAAGGCGATCGCTATTTTTATAGGGCTGAAAGTGTTTTCACGGATAGGTTGATTGTGTCTTGCCAGTTATATTCAGGTAAGGTGTAGCGAGAAAGTCTAGTATGAAGTACGAAACCACTAAAGTCGTTAAAATCAGCTATTATTTTTTTCGGGGATATTAGATGCTATCTTCTAAACAGCAAAACCTGAGCCAATCTTCAATTGCTGATCGCGCTGCGCGATCGCAGTGGCTCGAATCACAGCTAAAGCAATTACAGCATAGTTTGCGAACAGGACAACAAAGTTTAGCTAGCTGGAATGGCGGAGAGATGGCGGTTTCCGCTGTACCAGGAGCGGGTAAGTCTCATAGTTTATCAGTGGCAGCAGCGATCGCTATTGCCAGAAATCAGCTACACAGCCGCAGACAGCTAGTAATTGTTACCTATACTCGTTCGGCGGCAGCTAATATCAAGAGCAAAATCCGCGATCGCCTCAAAGAGCTGATGCTTCCACCAGGGGGCTTTGTGGTATATACCCTGCATGGTTTGGCTCTCAACATTGCCAACTCTCGTAAAGAATTGTCGGGACTGGATTTAGATAACGTGACGCTGGTTGTTCCGAATACGGGACATCGCATTATCCGCGGTGCGGTAGAAAGATGGATCGCCGAACATCCCCAACAGTATCAAAGATTGCTCGAAGGGGTACAGTTTGATGGCGAAGAAACCGAAAGATTGCGCCGTCAGTCGGTGTTGCGAACGGAAGTATTACCAGGATTAACTCATACTGTAGTGCGAGAAGCTAAAAGTTCGGGACTATTACCCGAACAGCTACAGCAATTGAGCCAAAATGCTAGTGATGAATATGGCATTTTAGATATTGCCGCAGGACTATATGGGGAATATCAACGGTCAATGCGATCGCAAGATTTAGTCGATTATGACGATATGATTTTGGCGGCTTTGAAGGTTCTAGAATATCCACCAATGCGACTCCTGTGGCAAAATCAGGTGTATGGGGTATTTGAAGACGAAGCCCAGGATTCTAGCCCGCTACAGGAAAAGCTCATCTCGATCCTGGCAGGGAATGCAGAGCGACCAGATTCTCCTAACCTAGTGCGGGTGGGCGATCCTAACCAAGCAATTAACTCTACTTTTACCCCAGCCGATCCAATTTACTTCAATTGGTTTTGTGAAACCTGCAAACAACAAAATAGTCTGGCAACCATGAACCAAGCAGGGCGCAGCAGCAAAATTATTATTGATAGCGCCAATTTTGTCTTGGATTGGGTTAATCAGCAGTGGTCGAATCATAAATCATCCGACAAGCAGATCTCATTACCCTTTCGTCAACAGAACATTGTTACTGTCGATCCCAACGATCCTCAACCAGATGCCAATCCTCAACCAGAAGGCAGTGGTGTAGTGATTTGTCACCCTGATGATGTCTATCAAACAGTAGAGCTGATCGGTAAACAGGCGATCGCCTTACTGCAAGCACATCCAGACAGAAACATGGCTATTTTGGTGCGGGAAAATCGCCAGGCCAGCTTTTTGGCAGCAGAATTAGCTTACTTAAAAAAAGAACACGGCATCAACATCTACGAAGTTGGCGAAAGTGAAAGATCTTCCCAAATCCCAGCCGAAATCCTCAAGCTACTCCAGTTTATTGATCGCCCCCATTCTCCAGATAATCTTAAGGCTGCTTTAGAAGTACTTGAGCAACGCAGTCTGATTCCCACTCAGGATCTCAACGCCCTTGCCACATCCCCCGAACAGTTTCTCTATCCCACTCCCCTTCATCCTGGGCATAAACCCCAGGTTGAACAAGCCCGTCGCTATGGAGTTAATTTACTCCGCGCCCGTATGGAGTTACCGAATTATCAATTAATTCCCTTTTTGGGAATGACCCTCAAATATACAGGGGCAGAATTAGCGACGGTGCAAAAGCTCTCAGAAAAAGTCAGTCAACAAATTAGAGGTTGTAGTTCCCTCAAAGCTGCCATAGAAGCATTATCGGAAATTGTTAGTTCGGAAAACTTTGAGGGAGTAGAAGAAGATGATAGCGATCGCTATACTCGCCCTAATCAAGTGACCATTATTACCATGCACAAAGCCAAGGGACTAGATTGGGACTATGTATTTATCCCTTTTCTGCACCAGGATATTTTACCTGGGCAACCTTGGATTCCCAATGCAGGAAAATTTTTGGGCAGCTTTACACTTTCAGAAGTTGCCCGCGCTCAGATTAGAGCCGTAGTACACCATCAACATCTAACTCCCGATCAACCTCAGACTATCCCGCAGCCGATGGCAGCCTGGCAAGAAGCAGTTAAGCTCAAGCAGGCTGAAGAATACCGTCTATTATACGTAGCAATGACCAGAGCCAAGCGTCTTTTATGGATGTCCGCAGCTGAATTAGGCCCTTTTCGCTGGAGCGTATTTCGCACCGACCAATCCAACAGTCTACAGCGCAAGAAACCTTGTCCTGTCCTACCTGCCCTCGCTCGTCATTTGAAAAGTTTAAATAGCTAATGAGCAAATTTGCCAAATTGTAATTTACTAAACATCAACTTTTAGAGAGAATATTATGTATACAGGGTAAATTTGCGTGTCAGGTTGCAGGGAGAACGAGTTAGCGTGAGCCAGATAAAAACCAATGAGCTAAGCCACAGTCAAATTGAAGATCAAGATTATTATTGGCGATTTTGGGCAAACGTACCGATTTATCCTTACAGCAAGCGACGTACCCTGCGACGAGAAGTTTTACCAGACACGATCTGGACTTTCGATCAGCTTCAGGGCATTTTTTATGTAGTTGTGCCGATTCGCATGACTGTCGTACGACTGGCTCAAGGCGGGCTTTTGGTATATGCTCCTGTTGCTCCAACTAGACAATGTATCCGCTTGGTTCAAGAACTGGTCGATCGCTGCGGAGCGGTTAAATACATTATTCTGCCCACTATTTCAGGATTAGAGCATAAATATTTTGTTGGACCTTTTGCGCGTAAGTTTCCTGATGCCACAGTATTTGTTGCCCCGAATCAGTGGAGTTTTCCTCTAGATTTGCCTTTAAGCTGGCTGGGGTTTCCTGCTCAACGAACTAAAGTTTTGCCCGCCGACAGCAGCCAAACGCCTTTTGCTGACGAGTTTGATTACGCTATTTTGGGCGATATCGATTTGAGATTGGGTCAATTTGAAGAGGTAGCGTTGTTACACAGGCGATCGCAAACTTTACTAGTAACCGACTCCATTATCTCGATTAGCGATCGCCCGCCAGAAATTATCGAGCAGGATTTATTTCCTCTCTTGTTTCATGCCAGAGAAAACGGCAGAGAACCGATTACCGACAGCCTTGAAAATCGTCTCAAAGGTTGGCGAAGGATTTGCTTATTTTCGCTGTATTTTCGCTCTAGCGTCTTAGATATACCTAGCCTGAGTAAAATTGTCGCCGATGCCTGGCGATCGCCAAATAAGTCAGCTCAAGCCTATTGGGGTTTGTTTCCCTTTCAATGGAAAGCTAATTGGTCAGATTCTTTTGAACGGCTGCGTCGAGATGGTCGTCTGCTAGTTGCACCCATCCTGCAAACCTTAATTTTGAATCGCGCTCCTCAAGAAACTCTTCAGTGGGCAGATACAATTGCTAGCTGGAACTTTAATCAGATCGTTCCCTGTCATTTTACTGCCCCGATCCGCGCCACTCCCCAACAGTTTCGGCAAGCATTTAGTTTTTTGGAATTAAACAATCAGCCCGATCTACCAGCAGCCGATCTTAAAACCCTAAAAAATATTGATGCCTTACTGTATAAACCTGGTATCGTTCCGCCTCCCCAACCAAAGATCAGACGCAAAATATAGACTTAACCTCTTCTCGTCGACAGCTCCGATTTCCTTCGCGCCAATAAACTTATCAAAAATTGTTAGCTTGATTAATCCGATCACTTAGGATAATTTGCAATTATTTGAGAAGTAAGGCGGAGCTATAATAAAGTCATACATTTTCTCGTTTAGTTGCTGTATTTTTTCCTGATGAAATTAGACCGCATTACCAGTAACCCCAATAAGATGAATGGACAGCCTTGTATTCGCAATCTTCGCCTAACAGTTCGTCGGGTACTGGATTTGCTGGCTACGTATGATGATCGAGAAGAATTGTTTCAAGAGTTTCCCGAACTTGAAGAACAAGATATTCAACAGGCTCTCATTTTTGCCTCTTCTTATCTTGATGATCGCATTGTAGAACTTGCCCAAACCTATGAAACTGTTGCTTGATCAGGGATTACCCCGCTCCGCATCTAGTTTATTAAGTCAACAGGGATTTAACACTATTCACGTTTCCGAAACAGGAATGTGGGCAGCAGAAGATGCTGAAATTATCCAAAAAGCTCAAGAGGAAAGTCGCGTTGTTATTACTTTGGATGCCGATTTTCACGCGATTCTGGCTCTGAATAATTTTTCTGCTCCTTCGGTAATTCGGATTCGTATTGAAAGATTGCGAGCCTTAGCTTTAACTGAATTAATTTTATAGTCATTCCAAATAGGAAACACATGAAATATAGAAAACATATAAAATAATTCTAAGCTAGCCTAAACAAGATGAGAATCTGATGACCTACAGTATAGATTTACGCAAACGGGTA
>JBHJNW010000030.1:0-73420 GCA_050330395.1 Pleurocapsa sp. | reverse complement strand
GAAAAATTGCCTGAAAATAGTGAATCTCTAATTTACATTGCTATGGTTCACTTAATGTCTAAACGATTGTCTCGCTATCAACAACAAGCTGCTTAATAATCTATTTACAAACAGTCTCTCACTATGCTTTTTTCATTTAGTAACAACAAACAAAAAGTTTAAATTCACAATTAAAGGATGACTCCAGAAGAAATACAAGCAACAATTAAATAATAAAAATAACTATGACAGATGAAGAATTAAAATTACTTGTAGAATCAAATGCTCGTGCAATTCAAGCAATGATAGAGCAAAGAGCTACTGACCGATTAGAGCATGAGGAAAGAATGAGATTTTTAGAAGAAACAC
The DNA here is from genome assembly GCA_050330395.1 of Pleurocapsa sp. Taxonomy (GTDB): domain Bacteria; phylum Cyanobacteriota; class Cyanobacteriia; order Cyanobacteriales; family Xenococcaceae; genus Waterburya. Next base: position 73,072 of record JBHJNW010000030.1, on the reverse strand, counting down.
AGCGTCAAGTTGCTCAGACTCAAAGAGGTATAGCTAACAAGCTTTAGTTCATTGGACGAAGATAGACCAACAGTACTTAGAAAATTAACCACTATAGAAAACAAAATAGACCAGATTCTAGAAAACTAATGAAAAATGAATATAAATAATTGAAATTACTAACCAATTAAACCCAATTTACGGCTGGGGACAGCGCTTTTTTGTACTGACTCTAATTGATATTTAAGTAATTCATTTTCCTTTTCAATTAAAGTTAGCTTTACCTGAAGTTTTTTGATTTCTTGTTCAAGCTCGTAGACTTTTGAAAATTTTAGTTCTTCGATTATGAGCCGAAGTTGGTAAACTTCAGCTTTTAAAGCACCCATTTTGCTCTCGCGACTGGCATTCAACCTCTCACTGTGTTGGTAACGTTGGGTTAATCGAAGCGGCAGCTTTTGGGTAAGAATATTCTTACCCAAAACGTGCCTTACATTTCTGTTTCTAAAGTGGCTTGTTTTTGTTTGCTCATCGAAATCCCTTCGGCGATCGCAGTTTACCAACAGCATAATCAAATTCGACCCGCAGTATTTTAACGAGTAAGCCAGGTTTTTTGCCCATCTTTTAAATCTTTAGCCTGCTCGGTAGTTTCTTTGAGCCAGGTATTTTCTTTAATTCTCAAAGTACGCAACTCGTCAGGAAGGCTCGGTAAATCACCAATTAATCCTTTGGCGATCGCTAATGCCATGGAATCTGCTTTAAACATTGCCATGTCTTTTTGGCTGTCACAAAAGCAGCACTCAACTAAGACTGCTGGCATGGTAGTCCGCTTGAGAACATAAAAGTTAGCTCGCTTGACTCCTCGGTTAAAAAAGCCTAGTTTGCAGATTTCAGTCAAAATTGACTTGCCGATCGCTGCCCCTGCCGTGCTAAGCGCATAAACTTCCGAACCATAAGCGCGATAGTTAGCAGCATTAAAATGAATGCTGACAAACAAATCCGCCTGGGAAAAATTGGCTACTTCACAATGGTGTTTGAGGGAATTGTTAACAGTAATGCCATGAAGCGGGGCAGTTCGCACTACTAAATGGCCTGCTTTTTCCAGCAAAGAAATCAGCTTTTCACCAACTTCTTTACACAGATTATCCTCTCGTTTAATCCCGACGGCTCCTGTATCTTTTGGCGGGGCGTTATGCCCAATGTCGATCGCAAATTTCACGGCTTTAATTTATAGATGATTAGTTTATATTTCCCGAAAAGTTAAACCATCAGATTAGGGAAAGCTATGTTTATCCATACGGACATATCAAGCGGGTCGGGTTTCCCGACCCGTCTTGTCCTCAAATATCCAAGCGCGTCCTCCTCTAATAAAGTAGGTCGCTTTTTTTTAAATTGAACGCAAATCTTTTGAGCAAAATCAGTGAGCGAAGCTGGCAAACTCTCTCAATCGGCATAGCGATCGCCATTGGCACGCTGCCCATTGCCTTGACCATGGTGGCAATCAACAGCGGCAGTATTTCTTACAAAAGCTCCGAGGCAGAAATTAACCTCCAGGGCAAAGCCTCGATGAAGTCGTACCAATCCAAATTACCGTAGCTGGCATTGCCCAACGCCCTTATGCGCCAGTAAATTTAGCCGCTACTAAAAATGCCGTGGGCGATATTACCTTTACCTGGACTCGTCGCGATCGCCACGCCAATATTGCCGTCAACGATGAAGACGAAAGTGGTTTGACAAAGAATACCAGGCAGGGGGAATAGCAACTTAATTACTAATTTCTAAAAAGTCATTGTAATACTCAGTGGCGGTAGTCGATTGCGGCACACTTAATCTTAATTCAACTCCGTAGTCTTTTAAGGCTGGGCTATAGCCGTTTTTCCCTGCTACCGCAGCGGTTAGATGGTTTTGAAAGGTGGTAAATTCTCCCGAGTTAAACTCAATTGAGTACACAATTGCCTTGAATTTTTGGCGACTATTAAAGCCAGAGACAAAATTAGTTAAATCGCTATTGTAGCTAGCTGTCGGGCTGTAGTTGCTGCCGCTATGGTAGGTCGGAGAGGCTTCGTTAATCCAGATTAAATAGAACGCCTTGGGCTGATTGTATTGCGTAAACAGTTTTACCCAGCGTTCATCACCAAAGTTAATTTGAAAAACTCTTTGGGCTAGTAGTTCGTCGGTTTTGTAAACGCTATCTTTGAGTAAAATTTTTAACTGATTAATTGCAGTAGTAATTGTGGGAATGCTGGAATTCATTGAGCCTGAAGTGTCGATAAACACGTAGAGAAAAGTTTCAGGATCGAGAAAACTCAACAGTCCTTGATTGAGGGCTAGCTGTAGCTTTAAGCCAGATAAGTTGAATAAAGCATTGTTATTTTCGGCCGCCTCAAACTTAATATTTAGGCGATCGCTATTTAACCTAACTTGGTAACTCTTGCCCAAATTCCGAAAGGGAAACTCGCCACTACTGCCTTTGGCGTTCCAAAAATAGCCCAGAAGGATATCTAACTCGGCCTGGTTGTAAAGGCGATCGCTCGATAATCGGCCCAATCCTTGAAACGAAATCCTTGAAACGAAATCCTTGTAAAGATCCTTGGCGGTCTTGATGAAACGTCGCTAAATAAGTTACTTCCTCAAGCCCTAAACTGTCCGAATCAGCAATTAGCCGATTCCCCAGCTGCCAGCGACCCCTCGGCAAAACAAAAAGCGAGTTTCGACTCTCTCTGCCGTCGGCGACTTCGTTCACAGTTGTCTTAAACTCAGGGCCACCGACGCAACCATAGTCATAGCCAAGCTCAAGCCTTACCTCAGCAAAATCAATAAATTCAGGCGCTATATAAGGCTTTGGATAAGGCGCAGCAGAAACAAACTGTACGGGATTAGGATTAGCCGCCGAAGGGACAAACTCAACAGGCACATAGGCTTCTTGAATATAAGCTCGACTACCAATGAAATTTCTTAACCCCCCCCTCTCCGTTATCTTTTAAGGGTAGGTTTTTTAGATTTAAGCAGAGGAAAATGAAAAAGAATCAGTCCAGGGAAAAGAGTAGAAATGACCAAGGGGTAAAGTTTGACCCCATAGCAAAGCAACTAAAATTGATAAAAAACCACGACGCAAACAACTAAGTCTTCGAGGCGCAGAAGTAGAGCAGCTAGTATTAACCGTTTCTTCGGCTGAATATTCGGACTGATTCTGGTGGCAATAAGCAACCTCATCTTCACCACCAACACTGATTAACCACAGCATAGCAGTAGCGATCGCTAACCACTGCCGTTCAGCGCGAACGGGATCGGTTGTTTTAGTTTGATGCCAACCAAATCCCCCTCGTTTTGTGTCTTTGAAACTACACTCAATCCAAGAACGCATGGCATACCAGCTAGAATTGGCTTCTTGTGGAGCTAAATCCGTAACTATGAGCCAGGGTTGAGCATAATCAGACTCCCATACCGCTAATAAAGTACAATCAATAGACTAACTCAAGCAAGCCAAAATTGCCATAGCTGAGAAACCCAGAAACGTGGCACAATGAAATACGCTGATTCATAAATAATTAACGGTTAATTCAACTAACCTACCTGTTCAAGATACAACAATTAATATGACTGCAATACTCCAAGCACCTGCTAAAACTCGTCGCCAGGTTTTTCCCTTCACGGCTATTGTGGGACAAGAAGAGATGAAACTAGCTCTCTTGCTCAACGTAATCGATCCCAAAATTGGTGGAGTGATGATTATGGGCGATCGCGGTACGGGCAAATCTACCACTATTAGAGCTTTAGCCGATTTATTGCCAGAAATTGACGTAGTAGAAGGTGATCCTTTTAACAGCGATCCTGAAAATCCCGATCTAATGAGTGATCAAGTCAAGCAAAAGGTAGAACGGCAAGAACCGATTAACATTGTTAAGCAGAAAGTCCAAATGGTCGATCTGCCCCTGGGTGCGACAGAAGATCGCGTATGTGGCACGATTGATATTGAAAAAGCTCTCTCTGATGGAGTAAAAGCCTTTGAACCAGGATTGCTAGCCAAAGCTAACCGCGGTATTCTTTATGTAGACGAAGTTAACCTTTTAGACGACCACCTAGTAGATGTACTGTTGGACTCGGCTGCTGGGGGCTGGAACACCGTCGAAAGAGAAGGTATTTCGATTCGTCATCCCGCTCAGTTTGTGATGGTTGGTTCGGGAAACCCAGAAGAAGGAGAGTTACGCCCCCAACTTCTAGACCGCTTTGGCATGCACGCCGAGATTCGTACGGTAAAAGAGCCAAGTCTGAGAGTGCAGATTGTCGAACAAAGAGCCGATTTTGACGGCAATCCTTATTCTTTTAGCGAAAAGTACGCCGAACAACAACAGGCTTTACAAGAAAAAATCGTGAAAGCGCAACAGTTACTTCCTGCTGTAACAATTGATTACGATTTGCGGGTCAAAATTTCGGAAATCTGCTCGGAATTGGACGTGGATGGTTTGCGAGGAGATATTGTGACTAACCGCGCTGCTAAGGCGCTCGCTGCTTTAGAAGAACGTACCGAAGTAACCGTTGATGATATTCGCCGAGTGATCGTGCTTTGTTTGCGCCATCGCTTGCGTAAAGACCCTTTAGAATCGATTGATTCGGGCTATAAAGTTCAAAAATCTGTGGCTCGCATTTTTGGCTTAGAGATAGAAGAATAAAATCAGTAGACTGAAGGATTTTTGCGGCGAATTTGCTCGGTAAAATAACATAGTTAATTAAACTTTGAGCTTATGGCAGTAACCAAGGCAAACCTGGAGGTCACTAAAAGCGATCGCGAAGTTCCTTTAATTGAGCTTCGAGGCGTTAGCAAAGCTTTCGGCGATAATGTAATTCTAGATCGGGTTAATCTTCAGATAACCCGAGGTGAAGCATTAGTTATTATTGGGCCTTCTGGAACAGGAAAGTCGACAATCCTGCGCATGATCGCGGGATTAATGCCAGTCGACCAAGGTGCAATTTATATCAATGGACAAAAGCGTCAAGGCTTAATTGAAGACCAAAAAGATCCGATTGGGATCGGCATGGTGTTTCAGCAAGCTGCTTTGTTTGATTCTTTAACGGTAGAGCAAAATGTCGGATTTTTACTGTACCAACATTCAAATCTAAGTCAGCGCAAAATTAGACAGCTAGTTGATGAAAAGCTAGAGATGGTTGGTTTATCGGGAACCAATAATCGCTTCCCTGCTGAATTATCTGGCGGAATGCGTAAGCGAGTCAGCTTTGCTCGTTCAGTGATCTTTAACCCAGACAACCCTAAAAGTAGACCAGAAATTGTTCTGTATGATGAACCTACTGCGGGATTAGACCCGATCGCCTCGACCGTGATTGAGGATTTGGTACGCGATTTGCAGTGTATCAGAAGAGGGTGCGGCACTTACATTATGGTTAGTCACCAACATAGTACAATTCGCCGTACTGCTGATCGAATTGTCTTTTTGTATGGCGGAAAGGTTCAATGGATTGGCACAGTTGACGAGATTGATACTACCGATAACCCCATGGTAAGGCAGTTTTTTAGTGGTAGCGTGGAAGGTCCCATCCACGTCGCCTAATTAACTAAACTAGAAAAATAATTAAGAGGAGAAGTATGCGATCGCGTACCCTAAGAGAAGGTTCAGTCGGTTTACTAATTATATTTGGCGTTTTATTATTTGGCGGACTGGCACTATGGATTAGAGGCTTTGCATTTGGTGCGAGGAGCTATCAAATTATCGCTGATTTTCCTGATGTTAACGGCATTCAGGCGGGAGATGGGGTGCGTTATCGAGGATTGCAGGTAGGGCGAGTTGCGCGAATTGAGCCAACTACTAATGGGGTAGATGTGGTAATAGAAATAGACTCTACCGATTTATTAATTCCTCAGGATGCCACCCTTCAAGCTAGAAGTTCAGGGTTAATTGGCGATACTTTTGTTGATATTATTCCCGAAACAAATTTACCCGCGGAAGCTGCCAACCTCAATCCAGTTGGTTCAGATTGTGACCCCAGCCAAATTATCTGTGATAACGCTCGTCTCCAGGGTGAAAAAGGCATTACTTTAGACGATCTGTTGCCTTATACCTATCGTTTTAGCAGAGCCTATGGTGAGCCAGAATTTGTCGCTAAGGTAGATTTGGCCATCGGCAATACTGCCGTTGCTGCCGAAGAACTTGCCGCACTTACTCAAGACACCTCGGCATTAGTCAAGGATCTCCAGCAAGAAGTTAATAATGCCTCTGGTGAACTAGTTGCTACGGCGCAAACTTTTCAAACAACTGCCGAACAAATTAATCGGTTGACCAACAACGTCGAACAATTAATTGCTCAAAATGAGAATAATTTAAGCACTACTTTAAACAGTATTAGTACCACGAGCGATCGCCTACAAAACTTAGTAACTAAGATAGACCGAAGCGTTGATACTGCTGATACCGAAAAATTGGCGACTAACTTAAATGAGCTAACTACTAATGCCGCGATCGCTTCAGAAAACTTTAAAAACATAACTGAAAGCTTTGGTAGCGAGCAAAGTTTAGTCAGCCTACAGCAAACCTTAGATTCAGCCAGGGTAACTTTTAATAATGCTCAGAAAATTACTGCTGATCTTGAATCAATTACTGGCGATCCTGTCTTTATCGAAAATGTTCGCGATTTAGTTAACGGCTTAAGTAATTTAGTTTCTACTACCGAACAATTAGAACAGCAGATTCAAACTAGCCAACTAACTAAACCCAGTAACAAAGCTTCTACTGCTGCTTCTGATACCTCGAAGTAATTAACTATTTCTTTTGATAGATTAGCTGGAAATAAAACTAGATTAGGATTTTTATTAGCAATAAAAACGCAATATTATTAAGGAAAAAACAGCAATGAGTAATGAAGATAAATCCAAACAAATAGCTGACAATTATGGAATGAAGGCTAAAGAAGCTATGGACAAGGTAACTGATGATCAACCAGAAGAAGTAAAAGAAAGAGTTGATAAAGTCCAAAACGCTGTAGACAAAACTATAGGTAAAGCCAAAGACACTCTTAGCTAATGTCAACTAATTTCTGTTAGAGAGAAAGCCAAACGATTTTCTCTCTGGCTATTTTTGCTCGAATTAAACCTCCTGTATTTTACAGTAGGCAGAGATTTTGATTTGAGTAAAGTACAAATTAAATATTCTGGTTTGGTAATTTTTAGTAATTTATTCTGCTTGTTCGGTAGCGAGTTTAATTCCCAAGCCAATAAAAATTACTCCAGTTATTTTGTTAACTATATTGAGCAGATAAGTTTGGGAGCGAACGATAGCAGAAGTTTTTGCAGCTACTAAGGCAACAAATAGAACAAATAGACGCCACAAAGTGCCAGTAGTGATAAACAAACAACCTAAAAAGAAAAACGAAAATCATTGGATAGTTAGCAGTTGGCGCGACAAATTGTGGTAATAATGCTAGAAAAAATAAGGCAACTTTGGGATTAAGCACATTAGTTAAAATGCCCTGTCGATAAATAGCAAATAAATTTTTGTTTTTAATAGTAATGTCGATATCTTCTGGAGAATTACGATTAATCAACATTTCAATACCTAGATACATTAAGTACGTTGCGCCAACTAATTTAACTATGGTAAAAACGATCGCGCTGGTGGCAAAAATAGCTGACAATCCAAACGCAGCAGCGGTTGTATGGATTAAAGAACCAGTACTAATGCCCAAAACTGACACAATACCAGCTTTTCTTCCCTGAGCCAAGCTGCGAGCAACAACATATAAAGTATCAGCACCAGGTAATAAGTGAAGCGAAATTGCAGCCAATAAAAAAACGGCAAGGTTTTGTGTACCAAACATAATCAAATCTTTGAGCCGAACTATGATTAATTATAGCGATCGCTTAACGACTAAAAGACCCTAAAACGATGTTAATATCGAAGATGCGATTCGCTGTGCTGCTTTGCCTTCATTAATGCCCAACTGGGAAAGAGCAATCAAAAATTTTACCCGCAGCGAGTAAATTCAAACAGGCGATCGCCAATTCAGAATTAATTTGGCTTCGGGGAGTCGGACATACACCCCACTGGGAGCAACCTCAAACTGTAGCCCAGCATCTTCTCAGCTTTATTTAGTCCACATAAGACATCAATATTCTAATTACTGCCTCAATTGAAGATAGAGAAGTAGTTTCATCGGAAGTATGGTAATTAGTCGAAGGAATTTGGAGAGTAGTGCCGTTGATCTGCCCGTCTGTTGCTGTTGCTATTCGACCCAACTCAGTTCGACCTAACGAATAGGGTTTACTGCGTAGTTTGTTTTGAGCTTCGATATATGCGTCTTTGTAAGCATAGGAAATTTCCATTTGTTCGCACTTTTGCGCTATTTCGGCGGTTAATTCTGGAGCAAAACAACCATTGGCATCTCGGCGACGTAATACTACTTGCTGTGCTTCTGCTGCTTCGGTTGTCGGATAAGGACTAGTATCTAGGACTAACAGACGTTGTGTGGTCAGCTGCTGACGTTGAAACCAAGAAAGAGCATAACGCCAACTTTTACCCGCTTCTTCTTGAGCAGTAAATAAGGCTGTGCCTGAAAAACCACGGCGAAACAGGTAGATGATCAAAGCGGCACTAACTACATTATCTATTTGAGCGGAAATACGTCCATTAGCTACTTTCAGGCGATCGAGAAAAGAAATGGGCGTACCTGGCTGTAAAAACTCTAAACCATCCAGTTCAAAGATTAGGTTGTTTCGAGTAGGGCAAATATAAGAGTTGACAATGTAGCCCTGACCTAAATAAGTTCCCGTATAGGGCAGATGCGCCTGTACCTGCTGCCCTTGAAATCGATTCTCAATGGTGTGCATCATCTGTTCGGAAACAGAGTCTCCCGTCAAATCGCTGCTGTTGCCCGAAACAAAGGCGGCATATTGAAATTCATTTACTCCTGTACACAATAAGCCGTGACGGTCTATATGTGCAGAGAGGATTAAATCTTGTGGCCTGCTGCCCTGTGCTACTAAAACGCCATAGTAGTATTGCACCTCAACCCCAATTTCTTCTAGTTCTCGACTAAGTACCCGAAAAAAAGAATCTTCGCAGCCCACAACAGAGGGTTCGCGAATTAGCGATCGCAAAATATTTAAAAAGCTATCTAGCTCTGGGTAGCCATTTATAGCTGGCTTAGTTTGAGTAACATTTTCTGTGACGGTCAGATTAAGAGCGTTCATCAAGTTTGGCTTTGGCAGATCCAAAGAACGAGATTAGATGGTCAGAGAAGCCCCGTCGTTTCACGGCGGGGCTTCCTTTGACTTTGTGTTATTGACAATACAGCTCAAATGATTAGATTTTCAGTACAACTTGATACCAGAGCGCATTTTTCTCAATCCGACTCTCCAACTCAAAGCGCATTATGTAGTTATCCAATAGCAGCAACATTAAAAGCAACTTGCTTAACAATTTTTCAGAGAAAATATTTTGTCTAGGTTTATGCTGGATTTAGTGCAATTAATTTAGTGAAGATCTACCTAAATTATTACGATTAAGAATTCCAATTCAGATGATTATGTTTACCTTACCGTCTTTAAATACTGATACAGTTTGGGCAATTCTCAATGAGGAATTAGATGATGCGATCGCTAATCAACTAGTTTGGCATTATTTAGGCTATCGCTATGATGCAACTAGCCAAACATGGGATACGACCGAGGTTGTTGACGACTGGAAAGAGAAATATCCCGAACCACCAGACTTTATTGCTAGCCGTCCACCAACGGTCAAGCTAACTCGTTCCATTCCCAAGGAAAACAAACAGCTGCTCAAAGAAAAATTAGATTTTAAAGGTTATAAGCTAGGAGAATTTGGACCTAGACAAACTCGTCGTGCTACTATTGCTAGCTGGTTATTGAACTACATGGAAAGCGATCAATACGCTCAGTGTAATTAAATTTGATCATGCTATTCCCATCCTAATAAACTAGCTAGTAATGCTTGCTGAGCGTGCATTCTATTTTCTGCCTGCTCCCAAACTCGCGATCGCTCACCTTCAATTGCTTCAGCGGTAATTTCTTCGCCTCTGTGGGCGGGTAAACAATGGAGAATGATCGCTTCGGGGTCAGCGTATTCTAATAGCTGCTGATTGACTTGATAGGGCTGAAAGAGTGGAATTCTTTGATTTGCCAGCTCTTCTTGACCCATACTTGCCCAAACGTCAGTATATACCACCTGCGCTCCTTCTACCGCTGCGATCGCATCTTGGGTAACAACTATTTCTGATTGGTCTCCTGCAATTGCTTGCGCCTGTTGGACAATTTCGGGCTTTGGCTCATAACCTTGGGGTGCAGCAATTCTAATGTTCAGACCCGTTAGCGCACCACCTAACAGTAATGAGTGAGCCATATTATTACCATCTCCTAAATAGGTTAAAGTTTTACCCTGTAGCGAGCCAAAGCATTCTTGCACCGTCATCAAGTCTGCCAAGATCTGGCAAGGATGCTCTAAGTCGGTCAAAGCATTAATAATCGGAATTTGAGCATAGTTAGCAAAGGTGGCTAAATCTTGTTGAGCAAAGGTGCGGATCGCCAAAATATCGAGATAGCGGTCTAAAACTCTGGCGGTATCTTCTATTGGTTCACCACGACCAACTTGGGTCACGCTTGGGTTAAGGTCGATGACTTGTCCTCCTAGCCGATACATTGCCACGGTGAAGGAAACTCTGGTACGAGTTGAAGCTTTATAAAACAAGAGTCCTAGAACCTTGTTGCACTTAATCTCTAACTCTTTACTTTTAAGCTGTCGAGCTAGTTTTAGTACGTCGCTAATTTCTGCTGTATTCAAATCGGCAGTGCCGAGTAGATCCCGTCCTTTAAGCTGTTTCATTTTGTCAATATTTGATAGTAAATTAAAAATTTGCCAATTAAAGCTGAAATGAGAAGCATTAATTTTAAAACCAAAGGTAGATCTGAATCAATGTCGGCTCGGGTAAAGGTAATGCTAGATCGCCAGAGCCATAAGCTACAAGTGATGAGCTGTATGTTGTTGCTCATCAAAAATTGTTTTTCAGCTCAGCCAAAATTCGTGTTAATTAAATCAATCGAGTAAAAATGTTACAACAGTAATAGTTTTATTGCTCAATTTTCATAATTTAGAATGATCCAGGCTTCATTCACCAATTCAATGCCCAACTGTATCAGCTTACAACCCAGTAAGGTCTGGTCTCGTCTGGCTTTAGGAGCGTTGCAGATCGGCTGCTGCGTAGGTTTATGGGGGTATTTAAGCAAAGAAGCCGTGGGAGCAGAAAATATTATTCTTAACTATGGGGCATTAGAATTTTCGGTATCGGTTGATTCTTTAAAAACTTACAGTCAAACAGGGGAACTGGCAGGAGCATTAAAAAGTTATGCCGATTTTCTGACCCCAGAACAATTAGAACAGCTGAAAGTTGGTTTGAATACTAGCGTTGATTTTAGTCCCTTAGCGATCGCCCAATTTCTTTATTCTTACCAGGGAGAGAAAATCTTAGAGCGAGTAGCGCGGGTAATTAGAACTAAAGCTCGCCAACCTGGTTTTTATGCGCTTCGCTCTGCCTTAATTTTGGCAGCAGCAGATGAAGCTGGCTTAACTCCTCTTAACGTGCTGAAGCAATTTCCCACCGATGTGCTGCGGGTTGATTCTAAGCAGGGATTAGAAATTGTCAAAAATCTCAGCCAGGTCGTACAACAAAATAATTTGGCGATCGCCGCTATCGAGCAAGAATCAATCAGAGAACGTCTAGAAATGGCGATGGCTACGCCGCCAGCTAGAGATTTAGATTTGCTAACTCCAGGGGCATATCGCTATATTCAACAAATGTTGACCATGATCGATTCAGAACGTGATCGCACTTTGCCTGTAGAGCTATATCTACCGATAACTAAAAGCCAAGAATTATTACCTTTGGTGGTTATTTCTCATGGTCTAGGCGGTGATCTAACTACCTTTGCCTACTTTGCCCAACATTTAGCCTCTTATGGTTTTGCCGTTGCCGTACCAGAGCATCCTGGAAGCAGTGCCAGACAAATTGAAGCCCTGCTTAGCGGTTTAGACAGCAACGTCACTCCTCCAGCCGAATTGATTGATCGTCCTTTAGATATTAAATTTTTACTCGATGAATTAGCCAAACGTTACGGTGATCAAATCGATACTAACAACGTTGGTATGATCGGTCAGTCCTTTGGTGCTTATACCACTCTGGCATTAGCAGGAGCCGAATTAAATTGGCAGACTTTAGAACGTGATTGCCCTGATCTAGACAACTCTTGGAATTTATCTTGGTTAATTCAATGTTTAGCCTTACAGATACCAGCAACTATCAACGAAGTTGAACTAAAAGACGAACGCATAAAAGCAGCGATCACCATTAATCCTTTGGTTAGTTCTGTATTTGGTCAGGAGAATTTAAGTCAGATTGATATTCCAGTAATGTTTATCTCGGGCAGTGCTGATCCAATCACCCCTGCCTTGCCCGAGCAAATTATCCCTTTTACCTGGCTGACAACTCCCCAAAAGTATTTGGTGCTGCTGCAAGGCGGCACTCACTTTTCTACCCTTAATGAATCTTCTGGGAGTATACCTGTTCCCGCACAGGCGATCGGTCCTAGTCCCCAAATTGCCCAAAATTATGTCAAACAATTAGGCTTGGCTTTTTTTGGTAGGTATATCACCGAGCAACCATTTTACGCTGATTATCTTAATGCTGAATATGCGGTTGCAATTAGTGAAAGTCAATTTCCTTTAAGATTGGTAAAATCTTTAGATCCCAGCTTATTGAAGTTGCAGTCTAGTAATTAGTAATTACTAGACATGGTTAACTATTACAAAACCCCTGCATTGCCTAATCCTAAAATAATCCCGGCACCGAGGATATGTCCTAAGCTTGTAGTTGCTAATAATTCAGGAACGCCAAATTTATCCCATACTTCGGGTTTAGGAACAGGTAAATCAGGACCCTGTCCCGAATTTTGAATGGCATAGCGACCGATAACGATGCAGAACAAATTAGACATAATCATGATTATGGCTACGGTGGGATTCCAGTCAATGGTGGAAGGAGCGTACTGAATTGCCAAAATAAAATCAGGTATCATAATAAAGCTTTATTCCTTTGCTCTTTAAATATTCTTAGAAGATGGTTTTGTTTATAGGAATTATAAAAATCTCTCGGTGCAAAACGGTGTTTCTTCTAAATAATTAACAGTAGTCCCAATTTTTACAAAAAAATCCCTGGTTTAGCAGTTATCAAACAAATGCGAGTTAAAATATGCGGAATTACCCAAATTAGGCAGGGTCAAAAAATTGCGGCACTGGGGGCAGACAGTATTGGTTTTATCTGTGTCAGGCAATCACCTCGTTATCTTACTCCCGAGCAAATTAGCGCGATCGCCAAGCATTTACCGCTCAAAGTCGACAAGGTAGGTGTGTTTGCCAATCATTCTGTGACAGAAATAAGTTCAGTAATAACCAAGGCTAATCTCACCGCCATCCAGCTTCACGGTACAGAATCTGCTGATTTTTGTCTAAAATTACGTCGGGCGATCTCTCCCGAGATTGAATTAATCAAAGCGTTTCGGATTAAATCAGCGGTATCTTTAGCTGCAACAACTGCTTATGCAGATTGCGTAGATACTCTGTTGCTAGACGCATATCATCCTCAAATGCTCGGTGGTACAGGGAAAACGATTAATTGGCAGGATTTGGCAGCGTTTCAACCAGCTCTTCCCTGGATGCTGGCAGGAGGATTGACTCCCGATAACGTCAGCGATGCTTTATCGCGGCTTAAACCAGACGGAATTGACCTTTCTAGTGGCGTAGAGCGATCGCCTGGAGACAAAGACTTAAAAAAAGTAGCTCAACTTTTTCAACAATTAACAATTAAGTCTCAGCCCTCATGAGATAATTACAAACCGGCAAAGTAGTTATCTAGATTATGAAAGCATTAGTAGTCGGCAGCGGGGGGAGAGAACACGCTTTAGCTTGGGCATTGTTACAATCTCCCAACGTAGAACAAGTTATCTGTACCCCAGGCAATGGTGGTACGGCAAGTATGAACAATTGCCAAAATCTGCCCTTGGCTGTAGATGATTTTGCGGGGATTGCTCAGGCGGTGTTAAAGAATCAAATTTCTTTGGTGGTAATCGGTCCAGAAGTTCCTTTGTCGCTAGGAATCGTTGATTATCTACGGCAGCGTAACATCGCGGTATTTGGTCCTACTAAGTCAGGAGCGAGGATTGAATCGAGCAAGTCTTGGGCAAAAGAAATTATGTCTCAAGCAAATATTCCTACCGCCGTCTCCCAGACGTTTACCGATGCGGTTACGGCTAAAGAATATCTTCACCAAGTTGGTGCGCCAATCGTCGTGAAAGCTGACGGGTTGGCGGCAGGGAAAGGAGTCGTGGTGGCTGAAACTATTGAAGAAGCGATCGCCGCAGTCGATGAACTATGGGACAAAGATTCTGGCAAACTAGTGATTGAAGAATTTTTAACTGGAGCAGAAGTATCAGTATTGGCTCTTACCGATGGTAAAACCATTCGCTCTCTAATTCCAGCCCAAGACCACAAACGCATTGGCGAAGGTGATACGGGGAAAAACACTGGGGGCATGGGGGCATACTCACCCGTACCTTTGGTAACCGCAGAATTGATGACCAGAATCGAACAAGAAATCTTACAGCCTACCCTAGAAGCTTTAAATCAGCAAAATATTGACTATCGAGGAGTATTATATGCTGGTTTAATTATTACCCCCTCAGGCGATCCGAAAGTAATTGAATTTAACTGTCGCTTTGGCGATCCAGAAACTCAGGTAGTTTTACCCCTGCTGAATACTCCTTTAGACGAAATTTTACTTGCCTGTGTCGAGCAAAGATTAGAGCAACTACCGCCCCTAAGCTGGAAATCTGGCAGTGCCGTATGTGTAGTGGCTGCTTCTGGTGGTTATCCCGATGCCTACGAAACAGGAAAAGCGATCGCTGGTATTGCAGAAGCTCAGCAAGCAGGAGCAATTGTCTTTCAGGCAGGAACAAAATTAAAGCAGGCGCAGTTAGTTACTGATGGTGGCAGGGTGCTAGGTATCACTGCCATCGGGGATGATTTTGCCCAGGCGGTGGCGATCGCCTATGAGGCAGCAAAATTGGTGCAGTTTGAAGGAATGTATTACCGTCGTGATATTGGACACAAGTATAGCTAAAATCAAAATTAACTAGAATCAAATTACCCAATTTACTCAACATCTTGTTACGCAATTGGTACACTATAATTCAGGCAACTTAACATTTATTATCACTGTTGAATAAATTACTGGCCTTGATTACCAAAATCAAAGAAATTATTGCCCTCTGGTGGTCGGAATTTACCCTCCAGACCAAACTGATGGCTGCTGCCACTTTGGTTGTTTCTTTGATTATGAGTAGTTTGACTTTTTGGGCAGTTAATACGATTCAATTAGAATCTAATATTAATGACACTCGTTTTGGCAGCGATCTCAGCATTTTGATTGCTTCTAATGCCGCACCACTAGTGGCGGAAAACGATATGCAGGGTCTAGCTGATTTCTCGACTCGTTTTTATCGTAGTACCTCTAGTATCCGCTATTTGATCTATGCCGATCGTTCAGGTAGTATCTTTTTTGGCATTCCCTATTCTCAGGCAGAAAATCAAAACACGCTGACAATTAAACGTCGCATCAAGCTACCTGCGGACTACGCTCAAAACAGCGATTTGCCCTTTGTCCGACAGCATCAAACTCCTAACGGACAAGTTACAGATGTTTTTGTTCCTCTGCGTCACGATGGTCAGTATTTAGGGGTATTGGCAGTGGGCATCAATCCCAATCCGACGATTGTGGCATCATCAAATCTAACCCGAGATGTCACGATCGCTGTATTTATTACTATCTGGGCTATGGTAATTCTGGGTAATGTCTTTAATGCCCTAATGATAACCAGACCGATTAAAGAGCTTTTGGTGGGAGTCAAAAATATTGCCGCTAAAAACTTTAAACAGAGAATCGATCTGCCTCTGCGGGGAGAATTGGGTGAATTAATCGCTAGCTTTAATTTAATGGCAGAAAAGCTAGAAAACTATGAAGAGCAAAACATTGAAGAAATAACCGCCGAAAAAGCTAAGTTAGAAACCTTAGTTTCGACGATCGCTGATGGTGCGGTGCTAATCGATCCTAATATGCAAATTATTCTGGTCAACCCTACCGCTAAAAGTATTTTTGGTTGGTCAGAAGATGCGATCGGCGATAATGTGCTGCATCGACTTCCCTCAGAGTTAACTATTAAATTAACTAAGCCTCTTTATCAGATGATTGAGAGAAAGATTGAGCTAGAAGCTGAATCAGGATTATCTTTACCCGAATCGGAACGTCATCATCATCTTAGCGATCGCGATGAATTTCGGATTACGCTTCATAAACCTCTACCTAGAACTATCCGCGTTTTATTGAGTCGGGTTTTGGATAGTGGTAACACCAACATTAAAGGAATTGCGATGACGGTTCAGGATATTACTCGTGAAGCAGAACTAAATGAAGCAAAAAGCCAGTTCATCAGTAATGTTTCTCACGAACTAAGGACACCTCTGTTTAACATTAAATCTTTTATTGAAACTTTGTCAGAGTATGGTGAAGATCTAACCCAAGTTCAGCGTCGAGAATTTTTAGATACGGCTAATCATGAGACAGATCGTCTCACTCGTTTAGTTAATGATGTTTTAGACTTATCTCGTTTAGAATCATCCCACGCTTATAATTTGAGCGAGGTGGATTTAAATCAACCCATCGAACAGACTTTAAGAACCTGCCAATTAAACGCCAAAGATAAAGAAATTGAACTACATCAGGAATTAGAGCCTAATTTACCTGCGGTTATGGGCAATTACGATTTGCTATTGCAGGTTTTGACCAATTTGGTTGGTAACAGTCTTAAATTTACTAATTCAGGAGGTAAGGTGACTGTTCGTGCCTACCAAACTTCAGCGCAATCTAATACCTTAAATCAGCCAGCGGTGAAAATAGAGGTAGTTGACACGGGAATTGGCATTTCCGCCGAGGACAAAGAAGCCATCTTTGAACGTTTCTTTAGAGTAGAAAATCGAGTTCATACTTTAGAAGGAACTGGTTTAGGTCTTTCCATCGTGCGTAATATTATTGAGAAGCACAATAGCCGAGTTTATATCGACAGCGAAGTAGGTGTCGGGACTACCTTCTGGTTTGAACTGCCAGTTTATCAAGCAGAAATTGAACAGCCAATTAAAGCAGTTGGCGTAATTGATTAACGCTTTAGTTGACTGCAATCTGGCAGACAATTTCACAACTTTCACCAAATTATTCAATTCAGTAGATGAAAATAGTTTTTTTTGGTACTCCTCAGTTTGCTGTTCCGACTCTAATCAAACTCCTGGAATCTGACATCGAAGTTGTAGCGATGGTAACTCAACCTGATAAGAGAAGAGGTAGAGGTAATAAAACTCAACCTTCGCCAGTAAAACAGCTAGCACTAGAGCATAATTTACCTGTCTGGCAACCTAAAAGGATTAAAAAAGAGCGAGAAACTTTGGCTCAACTTCAAGCTACAGAAGCCGATGTTTTCGTAGTTGTAGCTTATGGGCAAATTCTCTCCCCTAAAATTTTGAATATGCCCAAACTAGGATGTATTAACGTTCATGGTTCTTTGCTACCAAGCTATCGTGGTGCTGCGCCAATTCAATGGAGTATTGTTAATGGCGATCGCATTACGGGAATTACTACGATGTTAATGGATGTGGGCATGGATACGGGAGATATGTTGCTCAAATCCGAAACAGAAATTGGACTGCTGGATAATGCCCACGATTTAGCCGTGACTCTTGCCAACCAAGGGGCAGATTTGTTATTAGAAACTTTGTTTAAACTAGAACAACAGACAATTATCCCTAGTCCTCAAGATGATAGCCAGGCTACTTACGCCAGATTAATCGAGAAATCCGACTTTGTGATCGACTGGTCGCAAAGTGCGATCACCATCCACAATCAGGTGCGCGGTTTTTTTCCCAACTGTTTCGCTACGTTAGAAGCTAAAAAACTCAAGATTACTGCGACAGTTCCCATTACGCAGGACACTATTGACGAGCTGCCAGAAGAATATAGTAGTCTAAAGCAGCAATATCCAGAATTATCCTCTCTTACGGGTAAACCTGGCGAAATAGTTAGTAATATGAAGAACCAGGGTGCGATAGTGCAAACAGGTTCAGGATTATTACTCCTCAAACAAGTACAGCTGGCTGGAAAACGCGCTCAATCTGGTTGGGACTTTGTCAACGGGATGCGCCTGGAGGTGGGAACTGTATTCGATAACGGATGAATACAAAAAATCCCTTTAGGCAAAGGCAGCGATCGAAACTTTAGCCGCAATTTGTTCGGCGATCGCCACTAAAGCTTTAGCAGAAGCAGATTCAGGCTGGGCAACGACAATAGGAATCCCGTTATCGCCCCCCTCTCTCAGGGCAATTTCTAAAGGAACGCAGCCTAATAGGGGAATATCTAATTCGCGGGCAGTTCTTTCACCACCGCCAGAACCAAACAAGTCGTAGCTTTTTTCTGGCTGATCGGGGGGGATAAAATAGCTCATGTTCTCCACAATTCCGAGGAGATTTACGCCTAATTGCTGGAACATTTTTAAACCACGACGAGCATCAATCAAAGATACAGTCTGAGGCGTTGTCACGATTACCGCCCCTGCCATCGGCACAGCCTGAGCCATAGTTAACTGAGCATCTCCTGTACCAGGAGGCATATCCACGATTAAGTAATCTAGTTCGCCCCACTCTACCTGATAAAGAAACTGGCGAATAATACCGTTAAGCATTGGCCCGCGCCAAATCACAGGCTGATCTGGGTCAATCAAAAATGCCATCGAAACTAACTTTACGCCATGATTGAACGCAGGCTCTAGTATTTCGCCACTGCTGCCTTGCTTGACCGCAATTTTGGCATCAGACAAGCCAAACATATTCGGCGCGTTAGGACCATAGATATCAGCATCTAACAAGCCAACTTTGGCACCTTTAGCAGCCAAAGCCACCGCTACATTAGCAGCCACGGAACTTTTACCCACACCACCTTTGCCGCTAGAGATCGCAATAATATTTTTAATTCCTGGAACAGAAGTGCGATCGGGCAGAGATTTCTGCTGAGGAGTTTCGGCAGTTACTTCTACTTCTACCGTTTCGACTCCTGGCAGTTTTTTGACCGCAGTTTGACAATCCTCAACAATAAATTCCCGTAAAGGACAAGCAGGAGTGGTCAAGACTAAAGTAAAGTTTACTTTTCCACCATCTACCGTCACGTTGCGAATCATATTTAGTTCGACAAGACTTTTGTGTAGTTCTGGGTCTTGTACGGGACGTAATACTTCTAAAATTGATTGAGTGTCCAACATTTTATTATCCTCTAAAGAGCGATCGCGCTCATCGCCGTTATTTATTAAAACCAAGTATAGTTACCTATTTTTAATTATTAACGCAAAGGGTTCATCGAAGCAATGAACAATTATTCGGTTGAACCGAATCAGCAAGCCTTTGCCTAACTAGGATTGGGTTTAATCGCACGCCCAAAGGCAGCAACAGCTTTTTCAAGAAATTATCGCGATCGCATTATTCAAAATTCCCCACATTAAAAAGGCGATCGCCCGATCCAAATCCTTTATAGTTAATTTCATCACCTAAATTATCTTAGACATGATTAATAGTGAAGAAGATTAAATTTCAGGCGTTGTTGAGTAAAGAATGATTTGAGCGATCGCGATCTCTAGTTTGAAAGAACTTCCCGTTTCAAATATGGCTGCAAGACATCGGGTACTTTGATTGTGCCGTTTGATTGCTGATAATTTTCCAAAATTGCTGCCATAGTACGACCGATCGCCAGTCCTGAACCATTTAAAGTATGAACATACTCTGTACCTTTCTTACCTGCTTGTTTAAAGCGAATATTTGCTCGACGGGCTTGAAAGTCTCTAAAGTTGGAACAGCTAGATATTTCACGATACATCCCCGCCGCAGGCAACCACACCTCTAGGTCATAGCATTTTGCTGCCCCAAAACCCAGATCACCAGTACAAAGTTCCAAAATGCGATAGGGCAATTTTAAAGCTTGAAGGATTGCTTCGGCATTTTCTACCAAAGCTTGATGTTCAGCCTCAGAAGTTTCAGGGGCAACTAACTTAACCAACTCTACCTTATTGAATTGATGCAGCCTAATTAAGCCTCTGGTATCTCTTCCTGCGCTACCCGCTTCTCTTCTAAAACAAGGAGTGTAGGCACAATGATGGATCGGTAGTTCCGTATCTTCAATAATTTCATCTCGATACAGGTTGGTAATAGGTACTTCCGCCGTGGGAGTTAACCACAGATCGTCGTTGCTACACTTAAAGCTATCTTCGGCAAATTTGGGCAACTGGCTAGTACCCTGAAGAGAATCACTATTTACCAAGATAGGAGGCATTACTTCGGTGTAGCCAGCCTCGATTTGGATGTCTAGCATAAAGCTTATCAAAGCTCTTTCTAATGCCGCCCCTGCACCCACTAAGTTGACAAAGCGACTCTGTGCTACTTTTACCGCCCGCTTAAAGTCTAAAATGCCTAATTTTTCCCCGATTTCCCAGTGTGGTAGAACGTTTTGGCGATCGCTTATGTATTCATCACCCCAGCGTTTAATTTCGACATTTTCTGCTTCGCTTTTGCCGATGGGGGTAGATTCATTGGGCAAATTGGGTAATTCTAATAACAGAGCCTCTATTTTGGCTTTTAACTCTTTTTCTTGAGGCTCTAATTGACTTAACTTAGATTTAAGATCATTACCTTCAGCTTTTAGCTGGGCGATTTCTTCTCCTTGCGGATCGCTGCCGCTAGCGATTTTTTGACCAATTAGTTTACCAATTTCGTTACCCCGTGCGCTAAGCTGACTGCGGTTAGTTTCTAGTTCTCGTGAAGCGCGATCTAATTCTATAATTGGCTGAAGGTCATAATTACCATGACGACGATTGATTAATTCTTGTACTTTTTCAGGGTTGGCTCGAATTAGTTTGAGATCTAGCACCGCTATTATTATTTAATTCATTGACTTATTTCTTTATGCTAGGATATCTTGTTTTTGAGTTTTAACCCAGACTGTTTATTTGTAGCTTTCAGTATAGAAGTTCATAGCTTAAAACTTATAGCTGAAAGCTATTTGTGCCATTGACTACGAATGAGATCGCTCGCTTCAATAATTTTCAGCGTTTCGTCTAAAGGCATGATCTCACTTTCTAATTGACCATTGTGCAGACAGTTCATTACCTCGGTTGCTTCATAGTTATAACCATTACCTTTTAATGGTTTGACAATCACTTGTTCTGACTTGAGTAAGCCTGATATAGAGCGGTATAAACCCTTAATCAAAGAATTCTGTTTGGCAGCAGCAACTAACTTTTGTTTAGCACTAAGCGGAATTAAGGGGGAGGGAAAAGCTTGAGTTGAGGGAGAAAACTGACTCACTGATATCTTTTCGGGCATAATAAACAGCTCTTCAATTAAGATTTTACCCGTTGTTCCCATGATTACAGCCTGATTGGAAGTACGAGTGCGTAAAGACTGAGAGAGAATAGCCAGCTTTCCCTGAGGATATTTGAGTAGAATCGATGACTGCTCATCTACACCAGAAGCACAAATAGATGCTTGGGACAATATTTCCGCGGGTTCACCTAAAAGATAATAAGCTAGAGAAAGTCCATAAACACCACGATCTAGCAGTACCCCGCCACCAAATTCTGGGGCAAAAAAAGCATTATTACTATTAACCAAAGGGTAACCAAAGTCAGCCGTCAGCATTCTGACATCGCCAATTTGTCCTTGTTCAACCATGGTTTTTACCTGCTGAATTAGGGGCATAAAGCGCATCCACATTGCTTCCATACAAAACAATTTCTGACGACGTGCCAAATCAATTACTTCGCGGGCTGACTGGGCATTAATGGTAAATGGCTTTTCGCAGAGAACAGGTTTACCAGCCTCTAAACATAGAATACAGAGATCTTTGTGGGTATGGTTAGGAGTGCCAATATAAACAACGTCAATATCTGGATCTTGAACTAATTGTTCATAGCTATCATAAGCTCGTGGTACTTGCAAGATTTTGGCAAAAGCTTGGGCATTTTTAGCTGTTCTCGAAGACACCCCCCATAATTGAGCGCCATCAGCAAACTTTAAGCCTTTGGCAAACTCTCCTGCAATGAAACCTGTACCAAGTATTCCCCAACGAATAGATTGCGATCGCATAGTTCAAATCTGATTAAGCGAAAATATTTTGACAAGGTTATCAATCTAGCAATTATGATTTATACCTTTATTTAGCCCATGACATTGGTTCAACAGGCTCAAAAGTAGATTTAACTACATAAGTACTGCTAGTTTCTGTAGTGTTATGAATGGCTAAAACCAATTCGTTGACATGAAGCGAGTATTTGGCAGAGAGACGACAAGGGCGTTTTTCTCTAATTGCATCGGCTACTTCGGCAATACCTCTGGCAAAATCCATTTGGAAAGCACCGCGATAAGCATATTTTTGAGTTTTCTTACCTGTTAAAGGGTATTTTTGTTTAATCGGACTAACGATCATTTTTCTTCTGAGATTAAACATTCGTCTAATATGTACAGGCGAATTATAGAACCAAGAATCTGGTGTACTAAGTATGCCTTTGTCACCAAAAATTCTCAAAGAATGGTCGTGGGGCGCGATAATACTACAGGTTAATCTGACTACTACTCCCGAAGCAAATTTGATGCAGGCTACAGAAAAGTCGGGAGCATTTATATTTAGTGGGGCATTGGTTTTCTTGTCTTTGATGAGAGTTGAACTAAAGCCTGTAACACTTTCGGCTCGTCCAAAAAAGGCAGGAAACCAAGAAAGACAGTATCCTGCGTGTTCTAAGGTGCAGCCTACTTCAAACTCATCTTTGTATGGCCAAGGAATACCAGACTGACTCAACCAAGACTGGTAAGGCATCTGATGAATCAGCCCGTCATCCATTTCACTGTAAACTGCATAAACTTTACCAACCTTCTCTTCTCGTAATGCTTTCCAAATAGTTTGTGCCGTTTCCCCCAGCAGACTACAAGGGGCTGAAGAGAGATAAAGTCCTTTTTGTTCGGCAACTTCTACTAGTTTTTCGGCTTCTGCCAACTCCATCGCCAGTGGTTTTTCGGAGTAAACGTGTTTGTTGGCTTCGAGACAAGCCAGATTTATTTCAAAATGGCTTTTAGGATTGGTTAGATTAACCACCAGTTCAACTTGAGGATCTTCTAACAATTGCTCGAAAGAATCATACATAGAAACAGAATGGTATCGAGCAAAATCTTCAGTTCTATTGCGATTTAAATCATATACTCCTGCTATTTTTAATTTTGGATAATTTTTTAAGGTGATTAAATAATAGTCGGCGACAAAACCGCAGCCAACAATAGATATACTAATTGCGTTAGACATTACGAACTTTAGCCCTAAACGGCAATATCGTTTACAGCCGCTTTTCTAAGTATTGACCAATGGTGATTTCTTGCCCTGCACGTGAAATAATTGTTTGTCTGGTGCGATATCGATCGCCAACTAATTTAATTTCTTCTTCAAAGACATTAGCATTGTATTCGGTACGCAAACACATTGTCTCAGGGTTAGAAAAAGAACATATGGCAACAATTGGCTGAGGTGTGGCAAATCCGCGATCGCGATACAGAATGTTTCCTTGAATGCCAAAGACGGTTGAACCATTAACTGGCTTGCGATTCTGGTTAGTATAGTTGCTCTGCCAGGTTACTTTAGTTCCACAAACTAATGCCTCTAAATTTTCTAAGGCGTGGCTTTTAGCTAGTTCAATTAACTCTGGTGCGCCCTGTTCGACAAAAGAAATATTAAGCAAGCTTTCGACTTCTTGGGGTTCAACGTCTTTGTTGAGGCTGTAATATCTTCGTTGCGAATTCCATCTACCCGCTGACTTACGGAAAAAGTCAACTGCCAAGGACTGTAAATCTATATTTGTTGTTTCCGCAGCTATCATTTAGGCTTACCTCTTCTGTTAAAGTCCAGCATAAAGCTCTTTATGTCAAGCATTAAGACTTTATACGTAATATCTCTTAATGTATCATAAACCAATCTTGTAGACATTCTGTCTTTAGCTGTATTGTGATCGATCTACGCAATTAATTTATATTTGTGATATCTCATGATGTCAAGTTATCAAAATTTGGGTTTTAGGCTGGCTGCGAGTCGGCTGGAGAAATGTATCTACTGGAGAAATGTATCTAAAAGGCGAGATCGGTCAAGAATTATCCTTGATTAAAGTAGAAGCATCGGGAGAAGAGAAAGTGCTAGATCGCTTTTCAGTAATGGTTAATTATTAATCATTACCAACATTACGGACATTTTGCTTGAGCAAGTTTTTGAGCAGCCTGATTGAAATAGAGTCTCCGTTGGCCACTAACCAAATAAGGTTTGGTTGCTCCTTGAGGTAAATTGAGAGTCAAAGGATCGCTGTAATCTCCAGGCTGACGCAGAAAATCAGTTAAAAAGACGACAGGGCGATCGCTATCCCAGTAGGTTTGTAGTTCTGTTCGAGCGATCAGATATTGAGGTGGAGAACCAGGAAACTGAGGTGACAGACGATTCTTACCGCCGTCAGCCAGAATCATCACAGTGCGATAAGCATTGTCGTTAACCATAGTCCATCCCAATGTATATGTAGGTTGAGTAGTATTATTGGCAGCCTGAGCGTGATTTAAATAATAGCCGATCGCTCCTGCTGCACCGATTTCCCGGGAGCCTTCAAAAGTCCAAAGAGTATCAATATTCAAACAGGAATTTGCTTGCTGAACTATATTTTTTGAGGAACGTATATTTTGATAGAGAAAGAAGCCATTAATGCTAGCGAAATAAGCAATAGCTAAAACGATAAATAAAGGTAGCCAGAATAGGGAGGAACGTCTTAACATTGCGATCCCTGAAACAATCCAACCCGTTCCCAAAGCGATCGCTACTATCATAATTAGCCTGGTAATCTCAGGAGTTTGCAAGACGACTGGTAACCAAGAAACTATTAACGAAGGAACAGTAATTACGCTATAAAAGCTGACTCCCAAAATTAAAGAAATCGCACCATACAAACTGCTCGTTTTAGCTGGTACTGAAGACTGAGCGAATGTACCTCCAGAGTCAGGATAGATAGCGTTGGGTAAAAAGTAATTAATTATGTTTGAGCGCTGTCCAATTCGTGGTGAGGAGTGATCATATTTTTTCCACCAGCCAGCACATAAAATAACATAGGGAGGGACAGCAGGAATACTATAGTAAATCAACCGCGAAGAAAGTGGTAAGAATAAAATTACTGGTAAAATTGCCGCAGCAGACAATAAAAATACGCCGTCACTCTTCTGGCGATCAAGCCAGGAGGCTTTGCTGAATAAACCTCTTCGCCATTCTTGCCAGGTGGATTTAACGATCGATGGTAAAAATAAAATCCACGGAAAACACCAACAGGCAGTAATAGCAAGATAACCCAGCGCACTAATTTTGGAAACTTCATAATCTGGCGGAAAACGGCGATCTAACAGACGATCAAAATGCTCATTAATCATAAAATAATGCCAAAAACCTGGATTTGCCTGCTCTACGGCAATAAACCAAGGTAAAACTAGCAGCAAAATCAATAAGAATCCCCGATACAGCTTGATACGCTCAATTATCTTCCAATCTTGTCGAATGATGATTAGTGCCAAGCAGCCAAGCAAAGGAAAAACCAACCCAATTAAACCTTTAGTTAGAATGCATAGAGCTAAAGATAAATATGCGCCCCACCAATTTAGACGCGATTGAGGTTGATAAAGCGATCGCCAGAGAAAATAATTACTGCTCAATAATAAAGTCCCCAGCAACACATCGATCAAAATCTGATGTGTAAAAATAAACCAGCCGAGAGTTACCGACAGCATCAAAGCAGCAACTCTACTGGCATGAATTCCCCAAAGTTCTCTGGTCCATTTCCAGGCAAAAACTATGCCCAGCCAACCTGTTAAACTGATTGGCAGTCTGGCTGAGAATTCGCTTGAACCAAAAATACTAGTAGAGAGCGCAATTAGCCAATATAGGAGTGGTGGCTTATTGAGATAAGGAGAACCATTAAGGTGAGGAGTAATCCAATCATTGCGCCAAATCATTTCTTGACCAACCATGGCAAAATGACCTTCGTGGGGTTCATACAAACCATAGCTGCCGATGCCTAGTAGCGTTACTATTAATGCCAGCAATAGAATCGAAATATCGACCCAGTTAAGATTTTTAATAGTCAATCGCATTATTGTTGAGGTACAAGTTTTGGTGCAGAAACTTATGGTTTTTAGAACGACAGTAAATTTTACAGTTGATTTTAATTAGCTAAAATTTAGCTTAGGTTATTTGGCTCAAATAGGGAATAAGTTATTTTCGGCGGATACGAACTGTTTTTTGAGGATCTTGTTTGCTAATCCAGCCCAAAAACTTGCTCATTTTAGGTTCAGACTTAAGCTTATTTAAAGTATTGAGTTCCCTGGCTAAATCTAAGTTGCTATACAAAGCATGAATCTGGCGATGACAGGGAGAACAAATATCAATAGTTGGACCAGAATCGGCTTGTTTACGTTTGACTGTTTGCCGAGGAACAAGATGATGAGTCGTTAGCTGTTTAACATCGCGATCGCATAATTGGCAGAGCATACAAAAACAATTAATTTAAAATTGAACCGATACTATCTATTTCTAGTCTAAAGAATCAGGCGGCTTTTGGGTAAGAGTCTTCTTACCCAAAAGCCGTAGTTGGAGATGCTGGGGTTTCCCCAGCATCTCCAACTACCAAAACGCGCCCTAAAGAATTAAAATATTGCTAAATTAAGATGAGCAAAATGTTAGCTAGTGAACGAGCTAGTGCAGCAGATGCAGAATCAAAAACAAGAGTGCCAACAGAACAAGAATTAATCTGGCTATGTCAGCAAGGCGATCGCGACTGTTTTCGGTTGCTCTATCAACGCTATCAACAAAGGGTGCGCTCGACTCTCTATCAGCTATGTGGCTCATCATTACTAGATGACTTGGTACAAGAAGTGTTTCTCAAAGCTTGGAAAGGACTACCCAAACTTAAAACCCCAAAATACTTTTCTACCTGGTTATATCGTATTAGTTGGAATGTAGCGACAGATCAACGGCGTAAACTAGCTAAGGTTCAAGAAAAAACCGATCTCGATGCCAAAACTTGGGAAAAAGAGCGGCTAACCCAGAGCATATTGTCTGATGTTCAGGATACTCCAGACTTGATGCACTTACATTATCAAGACATCGTCCAAAAAGGTTTAAATAATCTCAGCTTCGATCATCGCGCTGTGCTAGTTTTGCATGACTTAGAAGACATACCTCAAAAACAAGTGGCAGAAATTCTGGATATACCTGTCGGAACAGTTAAATCCCGATTATTTCATGCTAGAAACTTATTTAAAAAATTTCTCGAACAACAGGGAATATCATTTTAGAATTTAATAATTTAAGATTATGACCAACTTACACAACGACAATCAAAATAATCTTGTCAGTTTTCTCCGCCACAATCGACCGATTCCACCCCATGCTCATCCAGATTTAGAACAACAGCTGATCGACTCCTTAGAACCTCGCAAAACCAATAAAAGACGCTATTGTAGAACTTCCTGGACTATACCTGGCGCGATCGCTACAGGATTTTTATTTACTTCTGTTAGCTTCACAATCAAGACTCCGCGAGTAGCTCTTGAACCTAAAGATTTAGAAAAGTTTTTAGTCAAAAATTGGCAAAATACATTGAGCAATCAGGAGTATTCTGCTGTAGAAGAAACGGAAGCTGATTGGTTGTTGCCAACTATTTCTGAATCGCAGCCGCAGCCAACTTTATCTTTCTCTACACAGTAGATCGCTACTTTTTTACCTTAAATTTTATTGATGATTTTTCAGACTTTAGTAAGACGACGGCGATATTTCCTGACGGCGATCGCTATAACATTTTGCCTTATTCTGAGCTTTCCTGTTTTTGCTGGTGCGCTCTTGTCTACCCAACACTTTCACGACTACTCGCTGAAGCCGACGGCGATCGCCGATAATTCTCAAGCAGTGACTCAGCCAAAATCGAATTCAAGCTTATTTCAACAGCTAAACCTGACTAGTGAGCAGCAACGGCGAATCAAACAAATCCATCTCCAATATGAACAAAAAATACTTAAGAAAAAAAACCTGATTACCAAATTGCAGCAGCAGCTATCAGATATGATGGTTGGAACTGAACCGGTCGAGTTGCTTCGGACTAAACATCAACAATTAAATATTTTACGCCAGGAAATGGCGTTATTGCGTTTTGAAAGTATGTTGGCTACCAGAGAAATATTAACGCCTCAGCAGCGTGAGAAATTTAGGGAAATAGTTAATTCCCGGTTATCCAAATAATTTAATTTCTGTTGTCCAAAGTCCGATATATGCTAAGTTAGATATTGCTAATAGCACGGTTATATATGCTGAACTATGCACTATTTAACCAGCTTGATGCGCGGATGTGGTGGAATCGGTAGACACGCACGCTTGAGGGGCGTGTGGCTTACGCCTTGCGAGTTCGAGTCTCGCCATCCGCACTATCTTTGCAAACTATTTTAATATTATTAATTATTAGCTAGAGTGTAATTTTAACTCTTGAGACTGTGTTATCAGAAAACCTAGCAGATAAGTTAGACGGCATTAAAGCAACGGCATCTTCTTTTTTTCTAGACGCTACTAATAAAGTGACATCCGTTGATGATTACTTAGTCGATAGTATCGGTAATTCAGTTGGTCATCGCGTCGATGCTTGGTTGATCAATCATCCATTTATATCCTGGTTGGTCGCTCATCCTCTAATTGCTTTGATTGGTAGTCTGATCGCCATAGTTTTCACCATCAGGTTGTTGTCAACGGTTTATCGAGCGATCGCTAATGCCATAGATCGAATGTGGCTTCAGATTTTGCGATCGCCTTTATTATTATTTAAATTCTGTTTTGGTTGGAAAGCTAAGCCGAAAACTGTTAATGCCAACACTACGATTACTAACTACGAAGTGACTGACAATCCTGAACACTTACAGGAAATTATGATTCGACTTGAGAAAATTCAACAGCAACAAGAACAGATTATTCAAGATATTGCAATGTTAAAGCAACAACATTACACTATTGAGCCAAAACAGATTCAATTGACTACGGAACAAATTAAAACTATCGGTAAAGGGTAAAAGTTAGCTACTCTTTAGCTATCAGCAAAAAGCTGATACTAATCATTGTTCGTCTTTTAAAAATATTTGATAGCCAACCGCGGCAACAATACTAGCCATAATCAAATACGTGATCCACATTCCGATCATAAAGCCAACTTTAATTACTGCAATACCTGCCACCACAAACGCAGTAAACTTGGCAAACTTAACTATTTTGCGACCAAATTTCTGAAAGGATTTTGGGGATTGGGGATGCTTTCTCGTCTGATATAAAGGAGGCTCTAAATTAACTTCAGGTTGATTTCTTCGCTGTTGCTGATCTATTTGTGTTTCCAACTGTCTAAGTCTTAATTCTTGTTTTTTCGCCTGTCGTTCTGCTTTGCGAAGCTGGTACTCTCTTTCTCTATCGTCGGCGGTAGTCATATGCTTTTACTCAATCATCAACTACCAATTTATCAATTATTAATTATTAATTACCAGAATTTACAATAGAAGCGATCGCTTCTATTGTGTAAATAAATCCTCTGACTGCGATCGCCCCCGCACTCTCAACCCTAATCTTTTAGTTTCAGGTAAAATCTAAATTATAGTTTGTCGATAAAATTATGCTTTCAATTATATTAAAAACAAGTATCAATAATAATACTTATGAAGATAAAGATAAAACAATAACATTGGCAGATATAAACTGGAATGATTATTTGGAATTATCAAGGAAAAATCCAGAATATCGATTCTCTTATTATAAAAATATAATAACAATAATGTCTCCCAGTAGAAACCATGAGCGCATTAAAAAAACAATAGCTATTTTAATTGAAACTTATTGTCGCTTAAAGAAAATAAAATTTTTTGCTTTGGGTTCTAGCGACATTAAAAAACCACCAGAAGCAGCTAAACAACCAGATGAATCTTATTGTTTTGAAACTGAAAAATATTTTCCAGATCTAGCAATTGAAGTAGTATTTAGTAGCGGTGGAATTAAAGACCTTGAAAAATACAAAGCTCTAGGTATTAAAGAAGTTTGGTTTTGGGAAAATAACCAGCTAGAAATTTACATAATCACAGATTCTAATTATTATTTAACGTCAAGCAGCTTTCATCTTCCAATGGCTAACACAGAATTATTGAGTAAATATATTAGTCGAGGATTTAGTGAAGATATTTTAACTATCCAAACTGAATTTAGCGAGGAGTTAAATTGATAGCTATCATTTGACATATTGCCCAGATACTCGGCTGCTAGTACTTCTAACACTTGCCCAAAAGCGATCGCTTTATTTGCCAGATACTTTAATCAATAATTCTTTACCCAAAGAAATAATTACTAATAATAGTGTGATTACTATTAATGTACCCATAAAATATGGAAAGAAATAAGCTTTTTTAGCTGCTGACTATGTGATTCTAGCCAATCCCCTATTGAAAGAAATCCATGATTACCTGCCACTACTGCTAGAGTAAATAAAGCTAAACATAATGGCAACGAATGCCTTGTTCCCTGTTTCCTTCGATGGTCTGGTATTCCCTCGAACACATCCAGAATTGCTATCTCACTCAATTTCCTGATTTGATTATAAGTTACCATCTTTACCTTATCATTTAGAATGAAATAGCCCTAAATTAATAGTAATATTCTTTAGTTTTAATTTATTTACTATTAGCTGCATTTGCTGTGATTACGATCTGAAAATTTAACTTGGTAATATTGTCAAGCGATCGCCTTAATTTATGGCATAATAATTTACCAAATAAAAAGGATGCTCGCGATGAACATCCTTAGAAAAATATGTACAAAATAATTAACAAGTGATTTTATTTGCCAGCAATTTTATAAAATATTTAGCTGGCGTTATTTATAACCGTATTTATGTTTTAAATCATACTTTCAGTTCAATAGATGATGCAGTGATCTCCAACACACGCTCCCAAAATTTAGTTGCTCAAATAGCTAGCAGCCCAATAAATTAGAGGGGCAAAAGCGATCGCAGGCAGAAAAGAAGCAACTCTTATTTTAGCTATTTCTAATAAATTACAGCCAATTGCCATAATCATTAGTCCTCCAATACCAGTAATAATTAAAAGATAAGGATTATTATCGGCTTGAGGAACAGTGTTAGCAATTAAACCCACGATTAATGATAATCCTCCTTGATAGATTAAAATAACTAGAGCCGAAAAACCAACTCCCATACCATAAATATTAGCTAAAGCAATAGAAATTACACCATCCATAGTTGCTTTTAAAGTTAGTAAAGTATTGTCTCCGTTCAACCCATTATTAAAGCTACCAATTAAAGTCATTGGACCAACACAAAATAACAAGCTGCTGGCAACAAATCCCTCAGTAAATAAACCTTTACCTTGAAACTTTTGCTTGAGCCAATCGCCGATTGTTGTTAACTGGGACTCAATTTGTAACCACTCTCCGACTACTCCTCCTATGACTATGGCTAATAGTCCTAAAACTGCACCGTCAATTCCC
This sequence comes from Pleurocapsa sp., assembly GCA_050330395.1. Taxonomy (GTDB): domain Bacteria; phylum Cyanobacteriota; class Cyanobacteriia; order Cyanobacteriales; family Xenococcaceae; genus Waterburya. Next base: position 41,311 of record JBHJNW010000030.1, on the reverse strand, counting down.
CCTGTCTGGACTTGTCCCATACTGTTTGCCATGCTCAAGCCGATCCACAAGGTGAGCAAACCAATCCCTTGAGTAATAATAGTTTGTATTTTTGGTGAGAGACGATCTTTGAGCAGTAAACCTAAGCTTGTTCCTAAAATAACCGTAAAAACATTAATCCAAGTACCACTAGTTTTATCCCAAAAGTCTAAATTCACCATTGAATATACAGCAAAAATTTTAACAATAACGATATGTTTTTACGAAAAGCATAGTAATTATACTGCTTGCAGCAATTTTTTCACTTGTTAAAATCGAATCAAAAAGTTCGAGATTTTAACTAGCCTAATTTACTGTTGCGGCAAAACATGAAAGCGATTAACGATCAAATTAAAAAAATTAAACTCCAGTTCCAGAATGCCGTAGATTTAAAACAAAGCTGTAAAATTTATGTGACTACAGCTGAAGATGATAGCTGGAGCTTTTATTTTAAAAAGAGTTATCTAATTTGGGCAAGCAGCAGTATTCATCGCTTCCGAAGATTGTATCGTTTAACAAATCAAATTTGTCCTGAGATTAACTGTCAAGATATTAGGCTCAGAGAACAAGAAATTTCGGAATTGTGGGAATATTTGCTGATCGCTGTTCTATTGAAACGAGTGCAGATCAACATCATACAGGCTAAATTAATAATTCAAGCAATAATTCAAGAAGTTTTATTTGATTGTCTGATAGCTGGTGAGCAAATTAAACAAGTTAAAACAATTTTTGAAACCCAAGCAAACAGTATGGGTGCTATTTTGAGAAGTTCTCTATTTAAGCAGCCAGTTACTCAAATTGATTACAAGAAAACTATTGATCGCCTCGAATCTCGTATTATCGATTGGCAAGCAGTTAAGCTAGCTTGTTCACCAAATTTTGCTCCTGTAATCAAAGATATCAATAAGCTAAAGCAAGCTGTAGATCCAAAAGCTTATCAGGAGTTGTGTATTTATATCAATGGCGAAAGAACCATCAGAGATTTAGCGATCGCATCTCAACAAGATATTTTAGACATTGCTCGCACTTTTGCGACTCATGTTAAGAGTAAGGCGATCGTGATGCAGCAAGTTGGCGATCGACAGTTGACTAATCTATATTTTACTCCTAGCGACGGTAAATATGCTCACCAGAATAATAGCCAGCCCAGAGAATATATTCAAGAACTAGAACTGCCTTTAATTATTTATGTTGATGACAATCCTCATACTTGCCAACAAGTCGCTCAAATTTTAAATCCTGTAGGCTATCGGATCATTCCCGTCAATGATGCGGTTAAGACTTTGATGGTACTACTAGAAAATAAACCTAACTTAATTTTTTTAAGTGCCGTTATGCCTGATGCTAATGGTTTTGAACTTTGCGCTCAAATTAAAAAAATGCCAGGGTTTAAAAATATTCCGATTGTGATCTCTCGTCAGCAAGAAAACATGATCGATCTTGTGCGAGCTAAAATGGCTGGAGTATCAGATTTTATTAATCAGCCGATTCAGTCAACTGAATTACTAACTCTGGCTCAAAAATATACGCAGAGCATTGCCAATTACTTAGTTACTTAGTTATGTGCCTTACCCGCAGGCTGATGAGCTATGTTGCGTAAGCTACGAGTTTGTTCGAGGATGTCTTCAATATCTTCTTGAGACAGGCGTTCAACGTAATTAATTTTAATTTCCTCTAGTAAATCGATTAATAACAGCTCAATTTTGTTCATGCTTTGCTGTCCTTGTAGTTCGCTAGAAACTGTACTGCCTATATTGCTAATTAAAATTTCTAATAAGCGATCAAACTGCTTATCCTCTGCTAGAGCTGCCTGAAGAGTAGTGCTGAAAGCACTATAGCTTTGAGATACTAGCTGATGACTAAGTGTCGTGAGCGTGCGATCGCCACCAGGCAAAAGCTTAATTCCTCGATAGGCAGGGCTTTGTCTCAAGGCTTTGTCTACGCTGTATTGCAGCAAAGTTTCGGCTTCTGGTTGAATTGCGGGTAAGACTCGATCTGCCAGTACCTTAGCAAAAATTCTGATTATTTCCGCAATTTCGTTGGTGTCATTAATATCAATATAGGAATTAATGGTTTGTTGTGAGAGCAATCGGCTCACGTCACCATTGCGGATTGAAGCCTGCATCTGGTTAATCAGTCGAATAATTACAACTTCAGTCACATCTTCAGCAATTCCTGCTACCAATCCTTGACTAATTTGCCTTTGAATTGACATTAGATTGATAATTTGCGCTTGAGAGAGACGAACCGTTACGGGTATAACCCTCAGCCATCGCCAGAAAGGAAGCAGGAAAAAAATATCATACCAACGCCAGAGCATAGCGTCTAACCAGCTTACTCCTACCCGTCGACGACTAATAAACCAACTTCGTGCTAAAAATTCTAGAGCAAATAGTACACCAAAAGGAAAGTCAATCAAGCCAAAATAGTCTACATAACCTCCATTTTCGCCAATTACGCGATAGTAATTAGTCTCCAACAGAGGTTTAATCTCAGTGTCAAAAAACGCTAGTTCCTCAGTCACCTCCCCCTCAAAGTTGGCGGGAGTCCAAAACTGCCAAAATGCTGTTTTGGCTGAGTTATCCCTATTAGGAAAATGCGATCTCATTTTGTTTTTAATTCTTTCTAAGTTACCTGTCTTGTTAGCTTCGGCGAAGGGATTAGTTTGAATTATTTCGATACTGCGACGGCGTAAATCTCCTAAAAGAGCGTTGGCGACAGCTGAATTAACTGGATTAATTGTCAGTTCCTGCCTCAACTGTTCTACCTTATCTAAATACTCTTCCGTATCCCGATTCGGAATTATTCCCTTAACCACATCGTATTGAGTGACGAACTCAGAGATATTTGGAGTAAGCAAATCTAGCTTAATACCTTCAAGCTCAATGTATGCAGTCTTAATCCCTCCTATTGTAACTTGACCAGATAGCCAGAAATCCCTCAGAGGAATATAGCTAAGATCGAACGCGACAATAGTCAGGTTGATTACCGCGATTAAAGCCATCAATCTTTCTAGCCAAAGATTAGGTCGATATCTTCTAACTCTTTTTGAAGATCTTTTAACAATAGTCATGCGGACGTTGCTGATTTATCGGATTAAGCTATCACTTAGACTGCTGAAAGCCAATAGCTATTAGCTATTTTATTTGGCTCACTGCTTACTGTTCACTGTTCAAAACTCCTCGGAGGAAGATATCAGAAATACCCTCTGCCATTTCCTGCATAGCTTGGGGGGAGGCATCAGGATCAATAATAGTTTGCTCCGAAAACCCAGCGATCGCAAAGATACCCAAAAATACTTTGGCGACTATTTTGGGGTTCATCTGGCGGTATATGCCTTTTTCCATCGCTGTGGCAAAAAAAGCTTCGGCTACATCGGTCATTTTAGTGATTACTTCGGCTTGTATGCTTTCCTTCAGTTCTGGATGATATTGAGCTTCAATGAAGCAAACCCGCATTAAATCTTTATTTTGGCGCATATTGAGCATTCTGCGACGCATCACTTGCGATACTGCTTTATAGCTGCCCATTTCGCTAAGTTCAGTTAACAAATCAGTGAGAATTTCAACCCATCCCGCAGTAGCTACCTCGATTAGAATGGCTTTTTTGGTGGCAAAATAACGGAATAGAGTACCTTCAGCTACTCCTGCTAACTTAGCTAAATCTTTAGTGGTTGTACCATCATAGCCACGTTTGGCAAATAGTTGCAGTGCTGCCTGTAAAATTTTAGTGCGCGTATCTTCTTCTGTCTGAGGAGTTTTACGCATCTCTTTCCAGACTTGCTGAGAAAATATTTGCATAGTAATAGTGGTGGTGATTAATTAAAAGTTAGAGTGGAGTTGGAAATATAACAATATTAACTGTAGGTAAACACTGTTTTAAATTGAGAACTTTAAGTTTAGTTCAATCGTCTAGTATTTCACAATAATTGTATTTGGTCTGTGTAATTCTTTTTCAGCTCAATTCTTTACAGATTGTTATTTAGGGTAATTCCCTGGGCAAAGATATTATCGACGGTAATTAGAGGTAATTAGAAACTAGTTCAACAACAGTAAACCTAAAAATCTGAGTAAAATATAACCTCAGTAAAACCGCAGTAATAAATGGATGACAAAATTGAGAAATTGGCGAGACTTGATGAGATCGAGCAAACTAGCTTGCTTGGGTATATTTAGCAAACAGCGGTGGATTGAACTCTTTGCGATCGCGTTTTTATGGTGGAATTACTCTGGTTTGTCTGTTTTGGCAGCGCCCCAGAATACTCAACCAAATACAGCAATTCAGCCTTATCTAGAGCGAGTAAAATCGCAGATTGATGAGTTTACTCTCGACAATGGTTTAAAGTTTATCGTGCTAGAAAATCATGAAGCTCCTGTAATTTCATTTGTCACCTATGCCAATGTTGGTGGTGTAGATGAACCAGATGGTCAAACTGGGGTAGCGCATTTTTTGGAACATTTGGCTTTTAAAGGCACTAAACGCATTGGTACGACTAACTATAGTGCTGAAGCCAAGGTATTAGATAAACTCGACGCTTTATTTGACCAAATTAAACAGGCGCAAGAGTCGCAAGACGAAGCCAAACTTGCCCAGCTAACCGAAAAATTTGTGGCCACTCAATCGGCTGCTAGCGAATATGTCGAGCAAAATAAATATGGTGAAATTGTTGATAGGGCGGGGGGAGTCGGTTTGAACGCAACCACTTCAGCCGACTATACTAATTACTTCTATAGCTTTCCTGCCAACAAATTAGAGCTTTGGATGTCATTAGAATCAGAAAGATTTTTAGAACCCGTATTTCGCGAATTTTATGCAGAAAAACAGGTGATTTTGGAAGAAAGACGCTTGCGTACGGATAATTCTCCGATTGGCAAGATGATCGAAGAGTTTCTCGATACCGCCTACACTACCCATCCCTATAAACGCCCTGTCATTGGCTATACTGAGGATATTAATAACCTAACGAGAGAAAACGTTCAACAGTTTTTTCAGACATATTACGCGCCCAATAATTTGACAATGGCGATCGCTGGAGATGTCGATCCTCAAGAAGTTCAGAAACTAGCTAAAACTTATTTTGGCAGGTTTAAGTCTCAACCTCAACCTTCAGCAGTCACTAAGGTTGAACCACCTCAAGCTGAAACTAGAGAAGTTACCGTGAATTTTCCTTCTCAACCCTGGTATTTAGAAGGCTATCATATACCTGCTTTGAGCGATCCTGACTATCCAATATATGAAGTCATTTCTGAACTGCTGAGCAGCGGTAGAACGTCTCGTCTTTATCAATCTTTAGTGGAAGAAAAACAGGTAGCTCTCTCCGCCCAAGGCTTCAGCGGCTTTCCAGGAGATAAATATCCTAACCTGATGCTAGTTTATGCCCTGACTTCCCCTGGAACTAGTATCGATCAACTAGCGACTGCCGTTAGAGCAGAAATTGAACGCCTGAAAACTGAACCAGTTACACCGATGGAATTAGAACGGGTAAAAACTCAATTAAAAGCTGGTTTGTTGCGAACTCTCGATTCCAATATGGGTATGGCACAAATACTTGCCGAATATGAAGCAAAAACCGGTAGCTGGCGCAATATTTTTGCGGAATTAGTGAGATTAGAAACAATTACTCCAGAAGATATACAGCGAGTAGCTCAACAGAGCTTTACTGCGGAAAATCGTACGATCGGACGTTTACTTCCTCCCAGCTAAAGTAGTTTTTAGCTTTTATTTAATCCTAATATAAAGCCTAAAATCAGCTTCTTGCTTTTGCAACCGATAGTTTTGCTTGAGAAAACCAGTTACTTCAATCCAACTAAAGCGTTTTAAAAACACCTGTTCTGGCTGATATTGATTGATGATCTCGATTAGCTGGCGATCGCTCATATTTCCTGTTGCCACTTGTTTCAGTGAGAGAACGGCAGTAGAGGGAGGAACAAGAATACCTGCACGAAAAGCAAAGATCGGTGAATCTGTTACCATCCAGTTAGTCTGGGATTTAAATTGAGCTATTTCGGCTAAAAACTGACCCTCTAAGCTGACAGAAATTGTTGGGCGGCGACAATCTTTTTGCCAAGATTTAATTGCTTGGAAAGTAGTTTTTGTTTGTTCGCCCGCTAGGAGTATGGAACTAATGATGAGCGCAACACTTAAAAACAATGAAATAATTCGGTGATTTGCTCTTAAATACAAACCCCTTGGCAATGCTCTGCTGATTATTTCTCCCATAGCATACCCCACCATAATAATCGCTGGAATATGTAACAACAGTACTTGATGATACCAGACAGGTTTATGGTCGATTAGCAGTAAATAAGCAGTTATTGACCAAGCTGCAAAATAAAATATTTGCCATTGTTGACGCTGATAAGCAATTAAAATTCCCCAAATTGTCAATCCACCCAGAAATAGTTTGTAATCATTTTTTAGAGAATGCCTTAACGTTATATCTTGAAAAGCGTCGATATTTCGCGCACTAGTATGATTGTCCAGCAAGAGATGAATATTATCGATACCGACAAGCGATAGCAAGATGAGTAAACTAAAGCTAAAAAAGACAATTATCCATAAGGCTGGCGATCGCAGTTTTTTTTGCCAACTAGCTTTTTTCAGATTTTTAGCCCGATCTAAAGCAATGCCGATCACAATAATTGGAGCTAGAAAAAAGGTAAATAATTTAGTTAAGATTGATAAGCTCAACAGCAAAGCAGAAATAATCAACCAGATAGTCTTATGGGTTGAATGCCACCAAATAATGCTCACTATTGCTCCCATTGCTAGAGCTATGCAGGGTAGCCCTACCATTACCGAAATACTTAACTTTAAGTAGTTGGGTGATATCACTAAAAATAGTATGCCAATGCAAGCGTGCAAAAGTCCGCCAAACAAATATAAAATCAACCAAGTTTGCCATAAAACAAGCGTTGAAAATATTAAAATTAAGCCACGGGCAAGCTCAACTTTTGGCTCAAAAACACTAAAGATTGATGCCAATAAATGAGTTAGTATCGGTGGCTGATCGTTCCAAATTTCTTGATAAAGCTGATAGCCATCATTGAGCATAAAGGCTTTCATCAAATTGATTCCTTCATCGGGATCGAATTCAAAGCAACCAGAGGAGTAGATCGTGTTTAATCCCCACCCGAGAAAAAACAGAGGCAAAATAAATTGAAACCAAAGGCTATTGTTGAATTTGTTGTGGATAGTCATGAATAGTTTTTTTGGCTTAACATCATGATGCCTGGTTAATTGGCAAGACTAAACTAGCTTACTAGTACCGCTACGCGGAAGGTTGTCATGACTAGAGAAGCAATCTGCGAGCAGTTCCCAGCTTTATTTTGATATGATTAAAATCATCAAGAATTCATGAATATCTCGCTAAATAAGCTAAATAGTAGATGAAGTTGAAAGTTATCTTTGCCAGCCTTATTTGTGCCTTGTTACTTTTATTAGCCCCATCAAAGGCGATCGCCGCTACAGTTTCTCATGCTCCAAGCGATGCTATGGTTAACATTGTCGAACCAAAAGACGGTGCTACTGTAGCGGAAACGTTTACGGTAAAATTTGGCTTATCGGGAATGGAACTTGCTCCTGCGGGAGTCGAGCGCGAAAACACGGGGCATCATCATTTATTGATCGACCAACCAGAACTACCCAATCTTAGTACTTCTTTGCCTGCTACCAATCAGATTCGTCATTTTGGTAAGGCACAAACTGAAACTGAACTTACTCTCAATCCAGGCGAACATACCCTACAGTTAGTTTTGGGCAATTATTTACATATTCCCCACGATCATCCCGTTATCTCCGAACCAATCAAAATTAAAGTACAGCACACAGATAACTAGAACTAGATAGATGATTTTTACAATATTCAAAACTGCCAGCCTAGTTTTATTATCAACTGCTGTATCTGTACCTGTAATTGCGCATAATGTGGAAATATCTAATGAAGTAGCTGCGACATTTCATATTGAACCAAACCACAACCCGAAAGCAGGCAAGTCAAGTAGAGCTTGGTTTGCCTTAACTCGTCGTGGTGGTAGTAGTATCCCTTTATCTGAATGTGACTGCGCTCTCAAGGTATATGCTGTTCCTCGTGCTGGTGATGCTGAACCAGTTTTACAACCAGAATTGATGGCGATCGATGTCGAAAAATATCAAGAGATACCTGGGGCAGAAATTATTTTTCCCCAAGCAGGTGCTTATGAGCTAGAAATAAGCGGTACAGCCAAAAACGACAGCTTTACACCTTTTACCCTAACGTATGTCGTCAATGTAGTACCTTAATGCGCGATCGCCTTATATTCTTGATATACAATAATTTTTGGCACATTTTTAAATCGTAAGATGACTAAAAAACATTTATACGCGCTGCTAATTTGCTTTTCCTTAATTGCGGTAATTGTGCCGAAAGTTATGAGTTCTCCCGATACTTGTACCTACAATGCCCAAGCCTATCAAGGCTTGTCAATGGCACGCTTATCTCAGGAATTAACCAATACAGGATTGATCGGCAGAATTCATGGTGCAGCCGAGGAGTCTCAGATGTATGTTATGACTGTGCGTGAACCAACTGATTTTTTTAGTCATCGCGAATTTTCTTTAATAGCCAAAGATCGGGAAACCAAAAAGACGCTAAGCCAACTCAATCGCCACGATCTTGTCTGTATTCAGGGTGAGTTGATCGCCAATCCTAGTCCACAAAAACATATTGCCTTAAATTCGATTCAAGTTATCGAACCTTGGGCGCAGCCAAAAGGTTTTGCGCTTTATGAAAGACAGACAAATATCCCCGCCGAATTAAAGAAGCAAACCAGCATTGTCGCTACAGTACACGCCATTGGCGAAGCTGGCAAAATCTTAGCGATCGAATATCAAGATACGGTAATCCCGATTTTTGTTTCTGCAACACAATATACCCAGGGTTTATATCGGGGAGATATCATTAAACTTACCTATCAAATTCAACAATATCCTCAAAGACCATTACATCTTCAATTAAATACTACAGTCGAACAACCCATAGAAGTAATAGATGCGATCGCCGCCTGGAATGGTCAGCCTAAAACTTTATCAGGGAATTTAGTCAAGTTTCCCCAAAGCCCGCAGCTTAAATTTGATGTCTATGCGATAGAAGTAGATACCAAAGGAATCAAACGCTACTTCACCTTAATTAATTTTGAAAATATGGCAGAATTTGAGAATATTCGCCAAAAGCTGGCTAATATCTGGGACAAAAATGCAGCAACCGCTATATCTGGCAGAAATATGCTGATTAATCCCGAGGTTACGATTGAAGCTACTGGTTTAGGCAGTATTGTTTCTCCCGAACAAGCAAATCCGCAAATTTTGCTAGAAAGTGCCGAACAGGTGCAACAACTTAGTTAAGATATAAGCTAATTACTGCACGGTTTCTAGAGATGTACTTATTTGTTGGGTTAAACTGCGCTGCATTTTTAACATTTGCCAACCAAGATAAATTACCAAGGCAAACATATAGACAGTGAGAGAAAACCACAACAGATCGACACTACCAAAATACCAGGCAGAAGTAACAACAGGCAGAAAAGCCAGAAAGAAAGCAATCAAGGAAGCGTTACGTAATACTGCACCTGCTTTTAAACCAATAAAATAAGCTTCTAGCATAAAGGCGATCGCCGTAAAGCTCAACAGAGGCAACAACCAAACCGTATATTGAGTAATTCCCTGGTTGATTTCGTTGTGACTAGTTAGCAAGCCAAACAATGTGTGCGGGAAAAGCCAACATACCAGCGCGAACATTAGGGCAATAGGTAAGCTATTGATCATTGCGATCGCCATCAGCGGCATTAGTTTGCTAATATCGCCTTTCCCTTTGAAATTGCCAATTAAAGTTTGAGTCGTCATGCCAATTCCTTGAATCGAAAACTGACTCAACAGCGCGATTTGCAACAACAGTCCATTCTCTGCTAGCAACTCGGTGCTAATACCAGCACTAAGGTTAGTAAAAATTGCGTAAGCAGAAATTAAACTTAAAAAACGGATCAGAATATTTGCCTTAAGAGTAACAGCACTCTGTAATGCTTGAGGTTCTAAAACTTGTGGTAATAACTGTTTGAATTCTTGCCACTTAAACGTCATGGCGATCGCAATTAAGCCTACCAATAAAGCTAAATATTGACTAAGGGCGGTAGCCAAACCCGCCCCCATACTATCCCAACCCCAGCGAAAGATCATCAGGTAGTCTAACAAGACATTTGAGCCATTGGCGATCGCTGAAATCAACAGTACAGTACCATTTTTTTCTCTGCCCAAAAACCACCCAATCAGCACAAAGTTGAGCAATACCGCAGGTGCACCCCAAATCCTAGCGTTAAAGTATTCCACCCCAGTCAGTTCAATATCCTGTGTGCCAGACAAAAGTAAAAATCCTAGCTTTTGAATCGGATATTGTAGCAGCAGAATCACTAAAGCGATCGCTATGGCAATTAAGCCACTGCGTAAACCTGCTAACAAAACCCCGTCGCGATCGTCTTCTCCTACCGCTTGTGCCGTCATGGCATTAGTACTATTACGTAGAAACTTAAGAATACGATAAAGGTAGTCAAACAAAATACTTGCCAAAATTACTCCAGCCAAGTGTTTCAAATCTTGTAAATGGCCCAAAAAAGCTGTATCACATAATCCAGCTAAAGGAACCATCATATTAGATAAAACGCTTACGGTAGCCAATCGATAGAAGCGAGGTAAAAAGCTACGGAGTTGATTTTGATTTATAGCAGACATGAATTAGTCAGATGCTCGGATACACAGTTAAAGGCTAGTTGAAGCAGCAATTACATTTTACTCTCAGATGTTATGGTTAAGATCAAATTAAGCAACTATCAATATCTGATTAACATCAAATTAACTTGAATAAAAATATTTTATTAACCTCTCCTGATGAAATCAATTATTCATCTCAAAGCAAGCTAATTAAAGATGTTTTAAGTTTGGGAGTTTTAACGATCGCCGTCATTGCCTTGGCTTTCTCGCCTATATTTACTAAACTCAGCGAAATAGAACTTAGCCCTACTGCAACCATCTTCAATCGTCTCTGGATCGCCACGATTATTACGGGTTGTTGGCAACTAAGGAAACCTGCCCCAAAATTTAAGCAAATTCCCGCTAAAGTAGCTTCTTTTGAGGACAAACAATCAGGCTTATTAATTCTAGCTAGTCTTTGCGCCACTGCTTCTGCCGTCTTGTGGGCAATATCTCTGACTCAAACTAGTGTTGCTAGTTCAACTGTACTGCGTAGTCTTACTCCTTTGTTTATTAGTTTAGGAGCATGGTTAATTTTAAAACAAAGCTTTGATCGCCAATTTATTCTGGGCATGATGTTATCAACGATTGGCGGAATGGCAATTGGCTGGGATGATTTACAGTTGGGTACAGCTCATGTGCTTGGTGATGGTATGGCTCTATTTTCTGCTGCCCTGCATGGAGCAAATATCTTGATTGTCGGCTACCTACGCGATCGCGACTGTACTACTGACAAAGTGCTGTTCTGGCGATGTGGTTGCGGTACGTTGATGGTTTTGCCCGTGGTTTGCCTCACAGATACTCAAATTTTACCTATTTCCTGGTCAGGGTGGTTAATTATAATTGCCTTGGCAGTTATTTGCCAGACTTTTGGACAGGGTTTACTTGTCTACAGTCTCAAACGCTTCTCTTCTAGTTTTGTCGGCATATTTGCCCTGCTAAAACCTTTAATTACTGCCCTACTAGCTTGGATTATATTTGCCGAACCAATCAGTATTACTAGCGGTATTGCTTTAGTTTTAATCTTAGTTGGCATTTATCTGGCAAAATCCAGCCAATCTTCCGCACCAGAGCAATCTAAATAACTTGATGACTCAATTAATCTGAGAATGCCTTCTTGCCCGTACTTTTGAACCATACATCCGCGTATAAACCTGAGTAAATTCTGCGCCCAATAAAACAATTTGGGCTGAATAATATACCCAAGCCAGAAAAACAATTAAAGAGCCAGCAGCACCATAGGCTGATCCTAGACTGCCTCTACTAATATATACACCCAGTAAGAATTTACCAAACAAAAATAACAGGGCGGTAATTACTGAGCCAACTACCACATCTTTCCAGGCAATCTTCACATCTGGAACATATTTGAACATTAGGCAGAATAAAAAAGTCATTAAGCCCAGAGAGACGATAAAATCCAAGTTTTCCCAAAGAATTGCTGAACCAGGAAGAAAGTCGGTTCGATACTTACCTAAGGCAGAGACAACAGCGCTAAGTACTAAAGACAGAATCAATAAAAACCCGATCGCCAATACCATCAAAAAAGAAGATATCCGCTTGCGAATAAATATCCCGATGCCTCTCCCTGGCTGTGGTTTAACTTTCCAAACGGTATTTAAAGCATCTTGCAGTTGAGCAAAAATTCCCGAAGCACCAAGGAGCAAAACTGCAATACTAATTAAAGAGGCTATTCCCCTAATTTCTGGCTGACTTATATTATCTAGTGCCAACAAAATTGGTTTAACTGCATCTTTTCCGACCAAATCGGTTAGCTGATCGATAATTTGATCCTGTGCCGTTTGCTGCCCAAAAAACGCTCCCGCAATGGCGATCGCAATTACCAGTAACGGTGAAATAGAAAAAACCGTGTAATAGGCTAAAGCTGCTGCGATCCGAGACGCCTTGTCTTCCTGCCACTGTTTAAAAGTTTCTCGGAGTAATCTCCCGACTTTACGTAAGTTCATTGATTTTGGGGATTTTTAATAACCTAAAGTGCGTTCTGTTTTGCTTTTTCATCAAGGAAATATCAAGCATCAAGCGATCCGTATCAAGATTTCATCAATTAAAGCTCAGTGTAATGCCTTAAGTAAAAATGCGTAATAACATAGGTGTATTAATCAAGTTTCAATAAATGAGCCTAAATGAAGTTTAAAAATTTGTCTTTAAGTATTTTTACTGTTTGCGTCATGTTTTCTCCGTTTTTAAACACCAAAGTAAGTGTAAGTGAACCAGGAAATAATGCTTCAGTCAATGGTGATAAATTCTTGAGCAAAAACCACAGTTTTGCTTACGCTCAAGATATTACGCATCAATTTATTGGCCCGAAAATAATTACTCAATTTACGCCTAAAAATAGCCAAGGTCAAAACATCGAACTCAATAAGTTAGCCTCAAGTTTAGGATATGACCATTTTAACTGGGTGAACTATGTAGAGAAAGACCCTTACGGTATCACCAACAAAATGGGACAGCAGGTATATACACCATATAACGATCCGCCAAAAGGTGGCTACGATTATGATGCAGCAGACGAGCTACCTTTTTATTGGGATTTAGTACAGTGCGATCGCTGCCAACCTCGCCATCATTTTCAAAACCCCAATAACCTAGGTCAATTTGAACTAGTCTTTCAAGACTCTCCCGTCGATTATCGCTTACAACCAGGAGAAGCGATCGAGTTTATCACGCACTTAGTGGGAGTAAAGCAATATGACCCTATTAAGCAGACAGCCGAATGGGAAATTCTGCACACTTTTCGTTGGCAACTTACCAACTCCCATCCGAATTTTAGCCAAGCATCTCTGGTAGATTCAGATGTCGATTTAAGTAATCTATCGCCTTTATTAATTAGCACCATGCAGCAAGATGGAGCAGTATTAAGTAGATGAACTAATTGGCTAATTGATAGCCGCTTAGATCTGAATTATGCCAGTTAAGCGTATCGCCAATCTTTTTGCCATCATGATAGGCAGCTAAGATCACCTCGCTAGTCTTACCCCAAGCAATAGTGCCGTCAGCAGCGATCGCAATTGCCCCCAAATCTCGTTTACGGCTACGAGATTCCATCATCGACTTTTGCATCGCATCAGCTAGGGACATGCCATCGGTAACGCGGATTACAATCTTGGCAGCTAAACATTCGTCCATAATATCTTCCCCAATACCCGTACAGCTTACTCCAGCAGAAGCATCAGCATAATTACCAGCGGGCATTGCTGAATCGCTAACTCGACCAATTCTTTCTAAACCTTTGCCACCCGTAGACGTTCCTACTGCAATCTTACCGTTACAGTCCAGTGCCACAACGCCGATTGTACCTTTGCGGGGTTCATGAATTAATGCCTGTTCGGCAACTACGCCCGCCATATCCTTATCAAAGTTCTCATCTCGTTCCTGTATCCATTCTTGGAGGCGAATTTCGATTAGCGGATCGTATACAGGGACATGTAATTCTCTTAATAACTCTCCTGTACCATAATCTGAGATCACGCGATCGTCTTCTCCCTGCAAAAACTTCGCTAGTTCAATCGGATGTCTGACGCGAGAAACATTAATTATGCCGCTAAAGCGTTGTCTGACACCATCCATCAAAGCAGCACTCATGCGAATTTGACCATCGGACTGTAGAACCGAACCCGTACCCGCATTAAAAGTTGGCTGATTTTCTAATAGCCGACATCCCATAACCACAGCATCAATAGCACTACCTCCATAAGCCAGCAGATCGTAAACTTCTTCAATAATCGAATGAAGTGCTTGTCGAACTTTGGCTTCTCCTTTTTCGCTTCTTAGATGCCCTCCTGCGCCACCGTGAATGATTAACTTGGGCTGTACTTGGTTAACAGACATAATAGTGTTATTGACGGTTACTTAATTAATATTTTTAGGTCTTTGAGTCTGAGAGTATTTTAGTTTACGATTCGCTATCGACAGACTTCTTACGACGGCGACAACGATCCGAACAATATTTAACATCATCCCAGCATTTCTCCCACTTTTTACGCCAAGTAAAGGGGCGATCGCATACCAAGCAAATTTTAGTCGGCAGATCTGATTTTTTGCGCTGTCGAGCCATTGTAAAAAAAGCAAGAATTAGAGATTTAAGGATAAAAGATTAAAAGCATAACATTGTTATTCCTGATAAAACATAATAGAGTGCTAATTAAAAGTAGTTTTTAGGTAGACTTTAACTTTAATCAGCTAGGCAGAAAAGTTTAAGATGAACGAAGCTAATTCAAATCAGGTGTAGTTTAAACAGATGAGTCAAAATCTGTTAGCAAATATTAGGATCGTATTAGTCGAACCAGCTGGGGAGTTGAACCTAGGGTCGATCGCCAGAATTATGAAGAATATGGGATTAACTAAACTAGTACTAGTCAATCCTCAGTGCGATCGTCATTCCGAATCAGCAAGGCTGATGGCGGTTCACGCTGCGGATGTTTTAGCCAATGCCCAAATTGCTAGTAGTTTACCTGCCGCCTTAGCTGGATGTCATCAAGCGATCGCTACTACTGTTCGCTCTCGCAGTGTGCCAATTAAGCTTGAATCTCCTTCCATAGCTCTTCGGTGGTTACTCAAGCCTGATGTTCAATCTGCTTTAATCTTTGGTGCAGAAGAACGAGGTTTAAGTAACGCTGAACTAAAATATGCCCAACGATTTGTTTGCATCGAGTCCAATCCTGATTACCCCTCGCTCAATCTAGCTCAAGCCGTGGCTGTTTGCGCCTACGAAATTTATCAAGCCTGGCTAAAAATCGACCGTAGTTCTCAACCGTTAATCGTACCCCAACCCGAGCCAGCGATCGCGTCTAAGTCAAATAACGCGCCAATCGAAATATTAGAAAATTATTATCAAGATTTAGAGGCAATGCTACTGGAGATTGGTTATTTGTATCCTCATACTGCTTCGGTCAAAATGGAAAAATTTCGTCGCTTATACAATAAAGCTAATTTACAAACAGAAGAGATAGCTATGCTACGAGGCATTTTGCGCCAAATTCGCTGGGCAAAACGCAATTAGTCACCGAAACCTTGGGTAGTTGCGCTCTGTTCTTATAAGACGGCATTATATTATATTTCAAGTGAATTTAAAAGCTTTGACTTGAGCTAAAATCTCTTCTTTGCGATTTTCTAGCTCTTGTTTAAGAATCTGTTTAGCCCTTTTGGCATCCCCGTTACTTCTTATTAGCTGACTTAGGTTTGCCCATTGTTGTAACATTTTGCGGTTACGAGCATCAATTACTGGGCTGGTAATATGTTGACATTGCTGGGGTTTGTCCAGACTATAAAACAAAATACGATATTTGCCTTTTTCGGCAAGAACACGAGTAATTTGCTGTCCTTTGTTAGATTTAAGGTCTAGATAACAGGAAAGCAATTTCTCCCCATGTTCAGGATTGTAGAGGATAGTGAGCCAAAGCAATATGGGATAAGGATCTCCTAAATAGAAAAACCGATTATCGCTTTTACTAGATATTCTTTTAGCAATATCCTCTTGGTCTAACATGACACAGAGAACGGGAACTTCTCCCAGATGGGTATTAACCAGTTGCGCAAAAACAATTTTGCGCAGCGGTTTATCTGTAGGCCAGGAAGTTTGTAAACAAATTTCCGTTACCGAAGATTCTACGTTAAGGGTTCTATCATCAACTGATTTTATCTCAACTCTCTCTAAAGGAATATTTGACTGAGGTTTGGCAATGACGTTTTGATGAGGATTAGTGGTGTAAGATTCTTTTTTTTGCTCTATTGCTTCGAGCGTCCCCAATATTTCGCGAACGCTTTGGGGTCGATCATCTCTTTCTTTTGCTAAGCAGCGAAACACTAAATCTTGTAGTTCTTGAGGTAGATTAAGACGGCTGTTGAACGGCTCTGGCTGAAAATTATGATGAGCCTGATACCAACCACCAAAAGATGAATTTTGGGGCAGTAAGGGCATATCCATAGTCAGCATCTCGTACATCATAACGCCTAAGCTGTAGATGTCAGAACGATGATCTAGTTCTTTGCCTTCCATTTGTTCGGGGGAACAGTAGGCTAAAGTTCCCATAAAAGATTGAGTTTGGTTAGCACTTGCCTGAATTAGCTTGGCAATTCCAAAGTCAAGAATCTTAGCCACTTCTCCCAAAGTAGGGTCTTGAACCACAATTATATTGCTGGGCTTAATATCTCGATGAATAATACTACATAATTCGCCATTCAGGAAAATCCCCTGATGAGCAGAATCTAATCCTAGACAGACGTGGCGAGCTAGAGTCAGAAATCTTGGCAAAGGTGTCGGTTGATAGTGAATTGTCTCATTAATGCTTTCGCCTGAGAGAAATTCCATGACGTAGAAAGGAATGTTATTGTCATCTACACCATAGTCTTTGACTCTGACAACATGAATACTTTTTTCGCCTAGAAGAGCCGAAATCGTTGCTTCTCGCTCAAAGCGATCGCGCATATTATCATTTAGTAAGGCTTGAGATAAAAATTTGATTGCTACGGTTACGCCACCTAATACGGTGTCATTTGCTCGATAAACTCTACCCATAGCACCTTCACCTACTAAATCAGATAGTTGGTAACGGTTGGCAAGTAAACGACCATAGTTAGGATCTGTATTCATACTTCTATTGAGGAAGCTAATTAGAAAAATTAATTTTTACAGGTTTGATTGCTCAAAAGAGATAGAGTTTAGGCAAGCATGGTTAACGTTTGATAGTTGCTTCAATCGTATGTTTAATGCTGTGACCATCTAAAATACTGCTAGTTAGGTAATAAGTATTTTGGTCTAGACAATAATAGGTATCTAGTCCTTTTTGTCTGCTGGCAGTTCCGATAAACCAATAATATTGAATAATCGATTGCGCTGTGAGTCTACCCTCTCCTTCAATATTCCCCAAAAGGCTGTGTTGGGAAACATAAGTATAATAGTTGGCTTCATAATTCAAATTACCTCGGCATTGATAAATTATTTTTGTTGCCGTCTCATCCTCACAGGTTAAGCTAGTGGTTGTTTTGAACCAGTTGGCTCGCCAATCAATCTTAATTCCTCCCTGGAGAGGGACAGCTACTAGGTTGGGCTTCAGCCAATATCCACTTATGTTCCAATAGCCCGATTCAACTAAAAAACTATGGGCCACAACTTTATCTTCTTGATCTTCATAATCTTCATCTGTTTATAAACGCTACATATCTAGCTGTCTGTATAGATTGAAGTCTAGATAACCGCAGGTAAATGGATGTCTCCTAACAACATTGGTTGAGTCGCTCCTGTAACTTGAGGTAAATTGCCTGGAATAGATTTAGTTCTCCAGTAAGCTAATACGGCAAAAGCGATCGCCTCTTTAAAATCTCCATTAATTCCCACCTCATTTGTTGTACTGATATGTGCCGATGTTAACTCAGCTTGCAGGCGTTGTCTTAAATATGTATTTTTGCTGCCACCACCACAGAGCAAAACTTCGTCTGGCATTTGAGGTAAAAATTGCTGATAACTATGAATAATCGAGGCGACAGTAAGTTCAGTTAAAGTTGCCAAGCGATCGCTTGGATTCAGTCCTACTCGCTCCATTTCTTGCCAACGCTGATTTAAATATTTTTGGTCAAATAGTTCTCTACCTGTAGATTTGGGAGGAGACTGTTGAAAAAAATCTTGCTGTAGCCATTGCTGTACCAGTTGATGATGAGGATTCCCTTGTGCTGCCCATTGCCCATCATGATCATAAGTTTTAGTTCCGTTGGTCAGACGAGTAACGGCTAGATCCAACAAAACATTAGCAGGGCCAGTATCCCAGCCACATATTTCTTGCTCCCAATTAGATGCTGTATTGGGAGGTAAATATGCCACATTACCAATACCGCCAAGGTTTTGAATCGCTCTGCTTTTTGTCGGATGGGACAGTAAACAAAGATCGATTTTTGGCACTAAAGGCGCGCCTTCCCCTCCTGCTGCAATATCGGCTGTCCGAAAGTTACTAATAGTTTTAATACCAGTAAGATGAGCAATTAATTCGCCTCTGCCAATTTGTAAGCTGTAGCCAAGAGTCTTATTTTGGCGATCGCGGATGGGCGGTCGATGATATATGGTTTGACCATGAGAGCCGATCAATTCTGCTGTGGAATGCTGAGCTTGAATTCTTTGAGCTGCTGCTGCAAACTGAGTGGCGATCGCCTCATCTAAGTCGGCTAATTCAGCCATAGTTATTGCCTCTGCGCCACAAACAGCCAAGATTTTGGCTCTCAATACTTCAGGATAAGCAAAGGTTTCTCCTGATAATAGCTTTACCTGGAGATCTTGTTCGGTGCCGGTGACTTCTACTAGGGCAGCATCAATACCATCAATCGAAGTCCCACTCATTAAACCGATAACTATCATGATTGTTGGCTGTAGTTTTTTGATATACGTTTTAGGTAAATCTTTAGCTTAGTAACCGATTAATTTGGTGCTGCTTGAGATCAAACGAAATATTTGACGATCGCCCTGGCAAACTCGGAACATTTTAAGGGAGGATCGACAGGAGGATCGATTAACCTAGCTAAATCATAAGTTACCTCGCGATTAGCGATCGCATGAGCCAAGCCTGCTTGAATTAAATCCGCCGCTTCTTGCCAGCCCATAAACTCTAGCATCATCACTCCAGAGAGAATTACCGAGCCTGGATTGATTCGATCTAACCCTGCATGTTTAGGTGCTGTCCCATGGGTAGCCTCAAATATCGCGCAGGTATCTCCAATATTGGCTCCAGGACTCATCCCCAAACCGCCAACAATGGCAGCAGCAGCATCTGAAAGATAGTCGCCATTTAAATTCATGGTTGCCAAAATTGAATATTCGTCGGGGCGAGTTTGAATCTGCTGAAAAATACTGTCGGCAATGCGATCGTTAACCATGACCTTATTTTTCCATTTGCCTTCACCGTGGGTATCCCAGATGTCATCTAGAACCTCTTTGACTTCTTGGCAAATTATGGCTTTTTTCTCAGGTGTTAAGGAATCGTATCCTGGTTCAATTTTACGAGCATTGTCCTCAATACTTAGTTCAGCATTAGCTTCTTGATTGCTCAGTATCCAAGATTCTCTCTCGGTAATACATTCGTCTCGAAATTCGCTTTTGACCAACTCGTAACCCCAATCACGAAAAGCCCCCTCCGTATATTTCATAATGTTGCCTTTGTGTACCAAAGTAACCTGTTGTTTGGCTGGGGAAAGTGTCAAGGCTCTTTGGATCGCTTTTCTGACTAGGCGTTGAGAACCAGTTTTACTAATTGGTTTAATCCCAATGCCCGAATCAAGAGGAATTTGTTTATTGCCATGCTCTGGAGTACTAGGAATCAACTCCTGATTGAGTAGATCGATTAGCTTCTTGCCAATTTCATCTCCCTGTTTCCATTCAATTCCCAAGTAGATATCTTCGGTGTTTTCGCGATAAACAATTACCTCTAGTTTTTCAGGATATTTATGAGGCGAAGGTGTTCCCTGATAGTACCGACAAGGACGCACACAGGCATAAAGCTGAAATATTTGGCGTAAAGCTACATTGAGGGAGCGAATTCCGCCACCGACGGGAGTAGTCAAAGGCCCTTTTATTGCTACTCCGTATTCTTTGATCGCATCTAAAGTATCTTGAGGAAGATACTGATAAGTACCATATTGCTCACAAGCTTCGTCTCCTGCATATACCTTAAACCAATTGATTTTACGCCGATCTCCATAAGCAGCTTTCACCGCAGCATTGATAACTGTTTCTGTCGCCGGCCAGATATCAACTCCCGTACCATCCCCACGAATAAAGGGAATAATTGGGTCATCGGGTACGACAGGCTGACCGTCTTGGAAAGTAATTTTGGAACCAATGGCGGGGGGGGTAAGTTTTTTGTACATAGAACTCTGGTCAAGAAGAAACTGAATATAGCTACAGTACAATTAAATTGTCTTGACTTGACAGTAACAGAATTATTGACTTCATATTTGCTCAGATCAAACCATAAAGTGGATTTTAAATAATTTTTAAGTAATGTCTAATGGCAGAATAAGAGAATAAATGTAGATATTAAGCCATAAAAATACCTTACTTTAAGTTACTTTAATAATACGTAATGAAAAAAATCCTGGTGGTAGATGATGACTCAACTTTACGCAAGATCTTGCAAAATTCTTTGGAACAAAGAGGATATCAGGTAATTTCGGTAGGTTCAAGTAAAGAAGCCTTAAAGAAGTTTATTCAAGATATCCCAGATATTATTGTGTCTGATGTTTCCATGCCAGAAATGGATGGATTTGAATTTTGTCGCCAATTGCGATCGCATCCATCAGGCAAATTGATTCCTTTTATTTTTCTCTCCGCCAAGAACGAACTAGATGATCGCATCCAGGGGCGCACCATTGGTGCGGATAGCTATTTGACCAAGCCCTTTGAAATGAAAGAGTTAATCGCCGATATTGAGGCTTTAATCGAGCGATCGCGTCGCGTTCACGCAGAAATAGTTCACTTAATCGAGCAACTGGCTAATTCCCAATCCCAAAGCACTGCGGTAGAAATCAAAGATACGATAGAATACCAAGCAGAAATGATTGCCAAAACTACAGCTGGAATAACGAGTTCTGCACCCAAACCATTACCGCTAACACCCGCCGAAGAAAGAGTTTTTTGGGAAACTATTCAAGGCTATACTAATAAACAGATTAGCGAACGTCTATTTATCAGCCCCAGAACTGTTCAAACTCATCTAAGTAACATTTTGAGCAAGCTTAACTTAAGCAACCGCACTCAGTTAGTGCGTTTTGCTTATGAGCAAGGATATGAAAAAGCTTCGTTAAGTTAGTCACATAAAATTCTGACTTGAGCGCGAATAGAGGCTTTTATTCAAGCCAAACCATGATAGTATTTGCATAATCACATCTGAGTACAAACACTTAGTTAGTGAAGAAAGAATTTATGCAGAACTGGTTCTAAACTCCAGAGTTTGTAGGATGTAGGTGTCCAAGTTGCAGATATCCCGCTGTAGGAAAAGATCGTATGAAAGATATTAGCGGTAGAAACCATTCAATATACTCAGAATCTGAGAAAAACCAATTGAAAATTGTTTCACAATTATTAGAAGAAGGTGAAACTGGCTTAGAGATTCTCCTGGACTGGATGGGTTGTCAAAAAAATCAATCTGGTAATTTAGCTTTGGGCAAAGCATATCAAGCGCTTTATCAAGATCGAAGTCCTCGAATTCAAAAGTTCTTAGCCAACAACTATCCTCATGGTGTTGTGCCATTAGTATCTGCACTTGGTATTGATTATCAGCCGTTACAGCAATTGCTAGCACAGCAAGATTTTCAGGGGGCTGATGTTGTAACTTTGCAAAAAATGTGTGAACTAGCTGGGACAGCAGCTATTGAACGAAAGTGGATTTATTTTACCGAGGTAGTAAGTTTTCCTACGGTAGATTTACAAACCTTAGATCGACTATGGCTGATGTCTTCTGAAGGCAAGTTTGGCTTTTCGGTGCAAAGGCGAATCTGGTTGTCCCTTGGCAAAGACTTTGCCAAACTGTGGAACAAGATCAACTGGAAATCTGGTAACACTTGGACTCGCTATCCTAAAGAATTTATTTGGGATTTGACTGCTCCTCAAGGTCATTTACCCTTATCTAACCAGTTAAGAGGAGTGAGAGTAATCGATGCTATTTTTGCTCATCCAGCTTGGAGCGATAATTAATTCTCTTGAGCTGCTGAATTATTGACGGTACTAATAACTGAAAGACTAAAAAATTGAATTTTCCCAAACTTTTCGGCTGGCAGGACGATTATTTGAAGAATTTCTGCTTAAAATGTTCGTTCGGAAAGTTTTTCGGGAACTTTAAAACTAGTAAACTTAAAAACTCGCAAATTCTCTTTTATTAAATTTAAGAAAGAATTTATCGTGTAAAGTTGAAAGCTCCAAAGCTATGGAGTTGTTTTTGATCAAACTATTAGACCATGAGCAATTTTTTAGATTTGTCACTCTTGCAAATTCTTGACTTACGGCATTTGCGGACATCCAAATTATTAATAGTAAATCTTGAGCTGGAGCAAAATCATGTTTGGCACAATGCTGCATATAAATTTAAATGTTTTAAACGTGTGAATTTAACTAGGCTATATTTGCCTAAGTTATGTTCTAAATTAATTCAAATTTCTAGCAACAGAGTATTTTTAATCTAAGTACTCTACTCGTCGGTGCAGCCTATGTGGTAAAAAGCAGTGAATAAAAGCATTTGTCGGGGTTGGCCTTTGTGAGTCGATCACAGAGTTTATCCAACCCCTTCTCGCAGAGCCAAGCTCAGATTATTGTCGTAAGACAATTGGCGACAAGTTTCGCGTCTTGGCCTGTCTTTGCCTTTGTCAATACTAACAAGAGACTAGCTGCATCCTGTTACCGAACAAACTTTTTGTCAGTACAACAGGGCTTGCTCTAGTCTGCGCTCGACATACAATAACTCTTATTTTAAAAAATTTAGTGATACAAGTGCAAGCAGTAGATTTAGGTTTCCCAGTCAACAATATGGCTAAGCCGCAAAACCAACTTTTTTGCCGTTTGGATGGTTTAACTACTTTCGCTAGAAGAGAACAAAAACTGAAAACTCTAAGCAATTTAGGTTTATTAGTCTCAGAAGCAGTTCCGATCTTTGAAGAAACTACTCAAAAAGCTGCAACTTTCTCTGGTGCGCCAATCAGCATTCTTGGTTTGGTGGTCGAAGACGAACTATGGTTCAAGTCAGCAGTAGGTTTATCGACTATTGGTTTGACGAATCAGCTAGCTGCTCGGAGAAAAATACCGCTTCATGAGTCTTTTAGTACTTATGTAATTGACAGCCAGCAACCGTTAATTATTGATAATACTCTAAATAATGCCGTTTTTGCTGACACTGTTTTGGCACAGCATTACGGCATCAAGACTTATTTGGGAGTTCCTTTAATCAGCTCGTCTGGTGTGTGTATTGGAACTCTAGAAGTGATGGATTGGACCGAAAGAAAGTTTAATGATCGAGATATAGATCATCTAGCTTTACTAGCTCGCTGGTGTTTAGGAGAATTTGAACGCAATCAGATGCTGAAAACTCAACCAGAGGGATTAATTAACAGTTGGGAACACCCACCAGAATGGCAAAAAGTCAACGGTTTAGTTTTGCAGTCTAGGCATAACTTAAATATGCTAAGCGAAAAAGTCTTGAGCAGTCAATTAACTTTAGGGCATCAAGCTGGAATTGCTTCCGCAAATACTGCAAGCAACCCAATCAACATTAAATTACTTTCGCAGCTAACTCAGGAATTGAAAACGCCTTTAACTTCGGTGATTGGGATGGCGAGCGTACTGCATCGTGAGGTTTATGGTCCTTTAACGCTCAAACAAAGAGAATATTTAGAAATTATCCACGACAGCGGTCAAAACCTGATTACATTGGTAGATGAAATTGTTAGTCTTGGGGTTTTGAGCGATCAAAGCTCGGAAATTAATTTGACTACTGTGGATGTTGAAATGCTCTGTCAGCAAGTAATAAATAGTCTAAAAGACTTAGCTAAACAGCATCAACAAGATCTATGTCTTTCTGTTGAGCCAGGAAGTAGAATTTGCTCCTTAGATAAGGAAAAAATTCGCCAAGCTCTCTATTACCTAATTGTTAGCGTTTTGGAGATGTCGGAGGCGGGAGGAGAAGTCAAGATTCATGTTTCTAAGCGCAATCAAGCACTGAATATTGCCGTTGGTACTTCTCATCCTTGGTTGGGGGATGACTTTAGTGAGGCAAAACTGCACTCTCAGGCTGTTACTCAAGCTTTGCGCTTTAATCAAGGTAATTCTAATAACCATTTTAATCTAGGAGTAAATGAGATCTCCCCGAACAATTATCAATTATTAACTTCTTCAGCTCTAATGATGGTGGTTGATGATGATCGTACTTTAGACCAGAATACTAATAAAATTCCCCGTGATCTTTTGGGATTACTGTTGTGTTGTTATTTGGCTGAACTACACGAGGGGAGAGTAATAGTACAAGGTTCTGCTAATTCCAGTTATCGCTACCTACTGCAATTTCCACAAGCAAAATCGGCAGAAATATAAAGTGTCCCTAGAATTTGAGCATAATAGTTGGAATTGCTGGTGACGGAAATATCGTTGGTCTAATTCTAGATTCCTGTGATACTTGGTTTAGGATGTTAATGTTAAATTTGAAATTTAATCATTTGATCCATGAAATCGACTTGGTCAACTATTATGCTCTCAAAGCCACAGTTGTATCAGTGGCAGAAAGGCAGTTATCTTTATCGATTTGCGGGTAGGTTGTCTAGCTGGCGACAGTCAAGTTGGCTGTTTCAATGGTCTGAGGCAATTGGAGCATGTTTAATCAGCATCGTTTTTTTGCTCGCTCCCTTTGTTTCTACTTCGTTAATTGGAGTGTTGTTAATTGCGGTAGCTGCCTACTGGATTTTGACTACCGCTACTGCATCCAAAAGATTAGTCATTACCCCTGTCCATGTTTTAGTTTTTTTATACTGGTGTATTGCCACGATCGCTACAGCTTTTTCACCAGTCAAATCGGCGGCTTTCAATGGCTGGGTAACTTTAACTCTGTATTTGATTTTATTCTCCTTCTCCGCTCAGATATTGCGATCGCCCAAATTATTTAACTGGATTACTACTAGCTTTTTATTAATTGCCTTAGTCGTTAGTGCTTACGGCATCCGCCAAGAGTTTTTTGGCGTAGAGCAATTGGCAACGTGGAACGATCCTACTTCGGTGTTGGCTAACGATACCAGGGTTTATAGCTATTTAGGAAATCCTAATTTACTCGGTGGTTACTTATTACCCGCGATCGCTTTGAGCGTAGCGGCGATATTTGTCTGGCATGGCCCGATTCAAAAAACCCTGGCGGTCATTATGACAGGGGTAAATTCAGCCTGTTTATACTTCACTGATAGCCGAGGTGCTTGGTTGGCTATGGCAGTATTAATGGGAGTGTTGTTATTGCTATTTTATTTCTGGTGGCGAGAATATTTACCTCGTTTGTGGCAGGTTTGGTTATTACCTATAGTGTTTGGCTCTTTGGCAGGGCTATTGTTAGTAGCATTCATTTCTTTAGAACCCTTGCGCCTCAGACTAATGAGCATCTTTGCCGGCAGAGAAGACAGCAGCAATAACTTTCGGATTAACGTTTGGGAAGCCTGTTTTAAAATCATTGCCGACTATCCTCTAATTGGAATTGGTCCAGGAAACGATGCTTTTAACCAAATTTATCCCCGCTATATGAATTCGCGCTATCCTGCACTCAGTGCCTATTCAGTATACTTAGAACATCTTGTAGAAATGGGATATCTGGGCTTGGGCTGCTTTGTGTGGCTTTTGGCAGCTACCTTTAATCATGGGATACGCCAATTGGTTCGTTTACGTTTGGCTAAAAATAAACGAGGTATTTATTTAATTGCGGCGATCGCTGCTACCGCTAGTCTGGCTTTCCATGGGTTGGTGGATACGGTATGGTATCGTCCCCAAATTAATACTATCTGGTGGTTAATTTTAGCCATTATTGCTAGCTTTTATGATGATCTTGAAACCGAGATCGATTAATTGGCGATCTCCTTGAAGAAGTTAAAGTTGATGAAAAATAGCTAAAAAGCTAATAGCTAATAGCTAAGAGCTAAAAACCAGTTGACCTTAAGCGTATTCCCTTAACTTGTCACAATCAGTAATTATCTAATCCCGCTTCATTGCTCTGGCTATAGCTCGCTGATCGTCGCGTTTTTTGACCGTTTCGCGCTTGTCATGCAGTTTTTTACCTTTCCCTAAACCGATCGCTACTTTAACTCTGCCGCTTTTAAAATACATTTTAAGCGGGACGAGGGTTAAACCTTTTTGCTCAGTTTGCCCGATAAGTTTACTAATTTCTTTGCGGTGCAGCAATAGTTTACGAATTCGCAGCGGTTCATGGTTAAAATGGCTTCCTCCTGCTTGATACGGTGATATATGCACGTTACTTAACCAAGCTTCATCATTCTTGATAAAAGCATAGCCGTCTCTCAGGTTGACTTTCCCAGCACGGATCGATTTGACTTCTGTGCCAACTAATTCAATTCCTGCTTCGTAAGTTTCCAGTATTTCGTAAAGATAACGAGCCTGACGATTATCACTAACTGTTTTGATACCTGTTGTTTTTTCCGCCATTCTTATATTTTTGAGACTTGCTGAGAATCTATCAGTATATTATTCAGCTTTTCTGGCAAATTTTGTATTGTGCAATTTTTATTGACAATTTAATTGTTCATTACAATCATTTTAACTTGCTATTTAATGGGCATTACAAAAAAAGGGCTTAGTGATGCTAAACCCTGATCATGAAATATTTGAATTATGTTTTTAAATCTTAGCTTCTTCTTTCACCAACTTATCCCAACCCAATTCCTTCAGATTATTATTTCTCCGCATCGGACGAGTTGCTAACTCTAAAATATCGCGGGCATTAGTAAAACCGTGAATTTGGGCAAAAGTGAATTCAACTGACCATTTAGTATTAATTCCCCTAGCTTCTAAGGGGTTGGCGTGTGCCATACCAGTGATTACTAAATCGGGTTTTTGTGCGTAGATGCGTTGGATTTGATTGTAGTTGTCTGGTTTTTCAACGATGGTGGGAATAGGGACACCCATTTCCTTGCAGGTTTTTTCTAGTAGCTCTAGTTCTGCCTTTTGATAGCGTTTGTCCATGTAGGGAATACCGATTTCCTGACAGGTCATCCCGCAACGGATTAGGAAGCGTGCGAGGGAAACTTCTAAGAGGTTATCACCCATAAAGAAGACAGACTTACCACGAATCAATTTGATATAGTCTTCTAGGCTTGACCAGATTGTCGCTTCTCTTTCTTCTAGTCCTTGGGGTTCAATATCTAGTACCGAACAGATTTTTTCGATCCAGGCCCTTGTACCATCAGGACCAATGGGGAAAGGTGCGCCAATCAGCTTAGTTTTACGACGGCGCATTAAAGTTGTAGCAGTACGAGAAAGAAAAGGATTAACCCCCGCTACATAATAACCCTCTTCAATTACAGGTAATTCAGTATAGCGTTTGGATGGCAGCCAACCTGATACTTTCACGCCTTGTTTCTTAAGTTCTAAAGTGAGATTGGTAACGACAGGATCGGGTAATGAACCAAATAACACTAAGGGTTGATGATCTTTATATTCAGATTCTTCTTGCTTTATCTCTTCTTTTTTACGACCAAAGTTAAGCAGGCTAGAAACAGCATTACGTTCTTTCTTCTCTTCTTCTTGCTTGGGTGGTTTAGTGGGACACTTATGCGCCATGGCAGCTAGAACTGTATCTTCGCCTTGGGTAAAAGCATAGTCTAAACCGTTAGCACGAGCGGTAACAATGGGAATACCGATTTCTGATTCTAGTTTAGGTGCTAAACCTTCCAAGTCCATTTTAATAATTTCGGTGGTACAAGTACCAATCCAGACAATTACCGAAGGATTGCGATCGCGTTTAATCTGCAAACACAATCTTTTTAACTCTTCATAGTCGTTTAACTTCGCTGAGATATCCCCTTCTTCTAATTCCGCCATCGCATAACGAGGTTCGGCGAAAATCATCACTCCCATGGCGTTTTGCAGGAAGTAACCACAGGTTTTTGTGCCAATGACTAGAAAGAAACTATCTTCGATCTTTTGATATAGCCAAGCTACACAACTAATGGGACAGAAGGTATGATAATTCCCAGTTTCGCATTCAAAGTTTAATGCTGAAGGTTCTTGAGCAACGGTCATGTTTTATATATCCTCTCTAACTCGATCTAAATATTGTGAATCTAAATTTGATTGTTGATGTGTCGTTTTTTATCGATAATCCCTAATGGGGACTGTTCGCGAACAGCCCCTATATCCAATCTGTTCAATGTTTAATGAATTAGACCATCATCATGTCTAATTCGTCTTCTTTGCTTTCTTCTTTAGCTGCGGGAGGATTGAGATAATAATCAGACAATAAGGAGAATAAGTCTCTGTCTTGCGATTCATTGGGTACAACTCCCTCTGGTGCAGCCAAAATCTGATCGGCAATGTTGAGATAGTAATCACAAACATAAGCCAAAGAAGGATCGCTTTCGGTCATTTCAAATAAAGTTTTACCTTTGACGCGAGATACGCGAATGTCTTCGATTAAAGGTAGGATTTCTAAAACAGGCATGGGTACGTGTTCAATATACTTGTCAATCAAGTCACGTTTAGAAGTACGATTACCAATTAAACCTGCTAGACGTAGAGAATGAGTACGAGCTTTTTCTCTTACTGATGCAGCGATGCGGTTAGCTGCAAACAAGGCATCAAAACCATTATCCGTAACAATCATGCAGTAGTCCGCGTAGTTAAGGGGTGCAGCAAAACCACCACATACCACGTCACCTAAAACATCAAACAGAATAACGTCATATTCGTCAAAAGCATTCAATTCCTTAAGAAGCTTGACGGTTTCTCCGACTACATAGCCACCGCAACCTGCACCAGCGGGAGGGCCACCTGCTTCCACGCAGCTAACGCCACCGTAGCCTTCATAAATTACATCTTCAGGCCAAATGTCTTCATAGTGAAAGTCTTTTTCTTGCAAAGTATCAATAATTGTGGGAATAAGAAACCCTGTGAGGGTAAAAGTGCTGTCATGTTTAGGATCGCAGCCAATTTGTAATACTTTTTTGCCTCTTTTAGCTAAAGCTGCGGAAATGTTGCAGCTAGTTGTGGATTTACCGATTCCACCTTTGCCATAAACTGCTAATCTAATTTGTCCCACGTTGCTTTTCTCCCCTGCGTTTAAATACGAAAATTTATCTGAGATTAAATGAGTGCTGACGTTTACTATCGTTTCTGCTTCACGTCTATATTTGCAATTATGAGCCAATTGACTAAGAAAACAAAGGGGTTATCGGTTTAAAAGCAGGCAATATTTAAAGCTTTGACTACTATATTTGCTTATGGAGCAAAATTACGATTTTGATATTTGACAAGACACTTAAATAAGTTTAAATAGTTTTTTATGTTTGTTTTTTTAATAAATAAGAACAAAAGACAAATTAAAATTCTGCTGACTAAAGCAAAAACTGATCGTCGAAGTTATAGGCTATATTAAGTTGGCAAGTTGAGATTGCTCAAAGCCTTATCTAATAGAGGATACGCCAACAAATAGCCAACTATAATTAACTGTAGATAAGGTATAAATACCGATCGCAATGACCAGATTATTAGCTCATTGACAAGACAAACCCAACGATTAAGAATCAAGATTTTTTTTTGGTAAAGAAGAGTTAATTTTTAGTCAATCCGAGCCAAAGTGTCAACATTTATAAAGCTAGGAAGCAAATATCTTGGTTATCTTTTTGGTAGACACAATGTAATCACTTAAAATACTTACTTGCCAAGATAGCAGCCTGAGTGCGATCGCGGAGATTAAGAGAGCGTAAGATACTATTAACGTGATTTTTCACAGTACGCTCGGTGATATATAGCTGGGAGGCAATTTCTTTATTACTGTGTCCTGTGGCGATTAATTGCAACACTTCCTTTTCTCTGGTAGTTAATAGCGTTAATTCTGGCGGAATTAAAATCGGGTTAGCATTTGCAGGGTGTTGTTCCAGAGAAGAAGTTGCCATCGCTTTAGCAAACAACCCAGGCCCCATTTGAGTGTAACCTTGATTAACTGAGCGAATTGCCTGGGCTAACTCAGACGAAGGTGTATCTTTGAGTAAGTAGCCATCTGCACCACAAGCCATAGCTTGAGCAACATATTCATCATCATCAAAAGTGGTCAGGACTAAAACTTTGATGTTTGGTGCTTGTTGGCGAAGTAGCCGAATTGCAGCTACCCCATCCATAATGGGCATTCTAATGTCCATTAACACTACATCAGGTTGTAAAATAAGCGATCGCTCTACTGCCACTTGACCGTTTTCTGCTTCCCCGACGATTTCTAGATCGGGTTGAGTTTGTAGCAGGCTTGATAAACCTTCTCTAATAATGTTTTGATCGTCTACCAATAACACACGAATCATAGTTTTAGCTTCAGAAAATACGGAAGATTGATAACTAATAATTAGCCGAGGATAAAGGAATTTTTACTTTAATTTGACATCCTTGACCATATTTGCTGGTAATCATGAATTTACCTCCTAATATTGCCGTACGCTCTTGCATACCCTGTAAACCAAAACCAGTAGTATTATTATTGGAATCGAAACCACGGCCATTATCATCGATGGACAGCAAGATTTGTTTCTCTGTTTCTTTCAGGTGCAGCACAACTTTAGTCGCTTGACTATGTTTAGTGATGTTGGTCAATGCTTCTTGGACAATACGAAATAATGAAATGTTGACTTCGCTATTTAAGGAAGAAACTAAGCTAATCTCACTGATAATTTCTAGGTTCGTATTCGATTTAAAATCAACAACTAGTTGTTGTATTGAGGCGACAAGCGATCGCTCTTGATTTTGATTGTTTCTTAAGGTTGCTACTGAAGAACGAATATTTGCTAGTGCTTCTTTGCCTAGCTGTCTGGCTTTGACTAAATGAGTAGCTGCTAAGGCTTGATCTTCAGCTAAAAACAAAGCCGTATTTTCTAATTGAATACTTTGAGCCGTTAAATAGTGACCGACTGAATCGTGAATTTCCCTAGCGATGCGATTTCTTTCTTGTAACGTTGCCTGATGCTCAATTTGGAGTGCGTATTCGCGTAAGCGACGGTGAGCTTTGACTAACTCAGATCTACTTTTATGTTCAGCCAAGACAGCACTTACCAGTAAGAGTACAAATACCAAGACAAAAGCAAAGAGCAATGCCGAATTAAAAGTAAAACTCAACCAAACACGGCGCAATGCCTCTGGTGGTAAACGTCGTAGAACAGGCGGTAAAAGTCTACCTAAAGGAACTCCCAAAAAACTAATTCTCATCAAAGCCATCACTTGCAAAGCCAAAAACGAACAGTAAGCCAAAATAGCAACTAAAATTCTGCCCTGCCAAGAGAACAATAAGCAAGCACGAATTACCACCACTAAGAGTAAGGCGGGAAAAACTCTTTCTCCTCTACTAATTAAAGCGATCGCTAACCAGCTAACCGTAAAGCCGATAGCGATATAGACCTGTGGTAAAAATTTACGATTTGCAGGAAGCCGTAAACCCATTACGCCTAATATAGCGATACAGCCAATTCCTGCTAAGTTAAACCCCAGTGGATGAGAGATGAAATAATGACGGGGATGGGGAATTACAAAACTAAACCCAGTCAGTAAAGCAATTGCGAGCAACACCCACTCTAAATATAAAAGTAATTGAAAAGGATGCTTGCGCCAAATATTAGTCATACTTTCTTTTGCTTTGACTTTGCAACATAGTCCTAAAGTACCAAAATAATTTGGGAGTTTAGATCGAGGTGGATGGATATCTCAAATTTATAAGATTGAAGTAATCAATAAAGTTAGACAAGTTAAACAATTTTGGAGACATCGATCGATGAACTGGCGCACTTTTTACGCAGTAACCGCAGCTATGTTAATCGTACCCTGGGGTACTTATGTTGCTAGGGCAAATTCAGAAATTAGCGAGAATTCAACCATGCAGGTATCTCAAATGAAACACGGTAAATCAGGCGGTAGAGGCACAGGAATGGAACGGCTCATGCAGCAACTCAATCTCACCCCCGAACAATCAGAACAAATTAAGGCAATAAAAGAACAATCAAAAGCAGAAAACCAGGCTCTAATGGAGCAAATGCAAACCAGTCGCGAGGAAATGCGATCGCTTTTAGCTGGTGATTCATCTCCCGAACAGTTACGAGATAAACATCAGGCTATTCAAAATCTTCATCAAGAATTAGGCAATAATCGCTTTGAAACTATCCTAGAAATTAGAGAGGTATTAACTCCCGAACAACGTACTCAAATGGCAGATTTGATCGAACAACGTCGAGATAGAAAATTTCAATAATTATAATAGTTTGTCGTTCGAGACTATAGTTTCAAAATTGCTATATCTTTGAAGGAAATCTATGATGGTTGTTCAACCTAATACTTGAAAAAAAAGCTGTGTTAGCCAAGATATTCTTTATTTCCCTTGTGGGTTTTATCACCCTATATTTGCTCAGAGGACTTGGTATAATTACATTTCTGCCAGGAGGAATTATTGCAGCGTTTTTGATGACTGCTGTAATATCAGGTTTATTCTGGGGAATTATCAAAACAAGGCGATACTGATCGAAGCTCCTAGCTAATAGCTACTTGCTAAACTGTTCTTGTAGTCTGATCTGATCATAGTAATTTGAATGTAATTGTTATTGGTGGGGGTGCTGCGGGTTTTTTTGGTGCGATCGCCTGTGGTTCAGCTAATCCTAAGCTCAAGGTAACTTTAATCGAAGCTGGACGCAAACCCCTAGCTAAAGTTCGCATATCTGGTGGGGGAAGGTGTAATGTAACTCATCACTGCTTCGATCCAGCTCGTTTAGTCGAATATTACCCTAGAGGCGGTAAGGCTTTGCGGGGTGCATTTACCCGCTTTCAACCCCAAGATACGGTGCAGTGGTATCAAACCCGTGGCATAAAGTTAAAAACCGAAGCGGATGGCAGAATGTTTCCCATCACCGATAGTTCGGAAACGATTATTAATTGCCTGATGCAGTCGGCAAAGCAAGCGGGGGTGGTTTTACGCACGGGAGTTGGAGTCACAACCGTTAAGCAATTTGTTGATGCAGAGGGAAAAAGCTATTTTCAAGTTGAATTAAAAGATGGTCAAAATATGCAGTGCGATCGCCTATTGCTCGCAACAGGAAGTAACCCTTTAGGATATCGTTGGGCAAAGAATTTAGGACATAAAATTGAATCTTCCGTACCGTCATTATTTACCTTTAATCTTAAAGATCCTCGACTGCAAGATTTGGCAGGAGTCAGCGTCAGCAAGGCTCAAGTTAGGCTAGGTACAGGCAAAAATAAGCTAGAACAAACAGGGGCATTATTAATTACTCATTGGGGAGTAAGTGGCCCAGCTATCCTTAAATTGTCTGCTTGGGGAGCGAGATTTTTATACGATCTTAAATATGATTCCAGCTTACAAATAAATTGGTTGCCAGAATGCAATCCAGAAAGCTTAAAACAAATATTAGCCGAGTTAAAACAAACTAATCCTCAGAAAAAGATAGTTAATTACTGTCCAGTTAAGTTGCCTAAACGCCTCTGGCAGAGTTTAGTTAGTTACGTGGGAGTTAAACCAGATAAAGTTTGGTCGGAAATTAGCAAAAAAGAGTTAAACAAATTAGTTATCGAACTTGTTCAAGGACAATATGAAATTAAGGGCAAAGGAGTATTTAAAGATGAATTTGTTACCTGTGGTGGAGTGAGCTTAAAAGAAGTTAACTTCAAAACAATGGAAAGCAAAAAATGCCCAGGACTTTATTTCGCGGGAGAAATATTAGATATCGACGGGGTAACGGGAGGGTTTAACTTCCAAAGTGCCTGGACAACATCTTGGTTAGCTGGTCAGGCTATCGCCTTTTCAAATTAAATTCGTGTGTTCTATATAGCTTATGCGATCGCTTTTTTAACTGTTTTACAAAATTCAGGCGATCGCTCTTAATTACGATAGATCGCGTTTTGATTCTACTTTGCAAATCTCATATTATTTAGGTTGAATAGATTGGGATAGATGGCGATCGCCTAAAACGAGTCTTTGATAAATCTCTTAACTTAATAAGATCGCACTTTTTTCTTAACGGCTAAGGTCAGCGGCGGCAGACTACTTCTGCATCACCACTGACCAATTGTATACCGTCCGCTGCACCGCGTTGTTGTACCGCTGGCGCTAGTAGCCAAGGACTTGCAACCGCTGTTTGAATGCAACATCCAATGTGAGATTATCACTGGAGGAAAAAGCACCGGGAATCTCCATTAAACTGGCGTTTTGCAGTGTACCAAGATCGAACGGGCGACCGCCACTGTCTTCTATTAGTTGAGCCACAATTGCTTTCGCAGCTTCATCGTCAGATGTGATCGCAACTGCCAATTGCTGATCTAAAGGACGCTCTGCCCATCGTCGCAAAGCACTGGGTTGAAAGCTGCTGTAGGCTTTAACCAATCTAGCTCCTGGTAATAGTTTTTGGATCGTCTCTGCACCAGAAACATTCTCGCCAACCATTCTGACGATGCCACCACTCTCAGCCCAACGGTAAGGGTTTGTCGTATCGATGACAATTTTGCCTGCAAGAGAACCAGCTTGAGCGATCGCCTCCTGAGCTAGCCAAAAGTTAGGAGCAAACAGCACAACATCTGCAAAATTTACAGCCTCTGCTGGTGTCCCACTCATTGCGTTAGAGCCAATCTGGGTTGCGAGTGTTTGGAGTCGTTCTGGATGGCGCGAGAAGCTAAACATGACTTGATGTCCAGCTTTTGCCCAGATTTCACCTAAAGTGCTACCCACATTGCCCGAACCAATGATTCCAATATTCATGATGACCTCCTAAAGCTACTCAATCAGTTAAAAATGTTCCGATCGATCGAGTAATCGCCAAGCAATGTTGCGTCCCATTCCTTGCCCATACGCTAGTTGTCCCCAAAAGATTGCCAGCGTTTCCAGAAACTTCGATACGGCAAGTGTTCCAGCATCAATGGGTGCAAATCCAAGCTCGGCTGCTAATTGAGAGGCAATTTGTTTGGCATCACGATCGTCTCCGGCATAGAACATCGTGGCAGCTTCAGCTCCATACTTTGGGTTTGCCATGATTTCCCAGCCAACTTGGTTGAGAATTTTCACCACCTTCGCGGTTGGGAACCAAGTCGCAACTTGTTCGCCGCCAGATTGAGTTAAAGTCATGGCTGCATCAAGTTGATTCCCTACTAAGGGATTAGTGCAATCTAGCAAGATTTTTCCCTCCAGATTGCCGACGGCTTTAACCACTTCTGGCATGGCTTCCCAAGTCACTGTTAATACCACTACATCCGATCGATCCGCTGCTTCAGCAAGGCTTGCCGCCTGAGCAGTCGTGCCGATTTCTGCAAGTAGAGTTTGGATTTTGGGTGCATTCGCATCCCGCACGCCAAAAATGATAGAGTGCCCCTGTTTTGCCCAAGACTTGCCCAATACACTGCCGACACTTCCAGCCCCTAAAATTGCTAGTTTCATTGTTTTACCTCTGGTGAATAGTTGGTGAATCGATCTAATTAATTGCAGTAACGTAACCGCCATCCACCCGCAGATTTGCACCATCGATGAAATCAGCCAGGGGACTTGCGAGATACGTGACTGCATTGCCGATGTCTTCTACATGACCAATTCGATTCACTGATAGGGGAACCACTTGTGTGATGACTTTGGGTTCAATCTCATCCCAGGTATTGCCCCAGCCATTCTGGGCACTGAGTTCTAGCATGACTTGTTCTAGCAACGGAGTCCGAATAGGTCCTGGTGAGACGGTGTTTACGGTCACGCCCGTTCCTGCCAATCCCCGCGCCAGACTCACTGTTGAATTCACCATTGCCGCCTTTGCTGCCGCATAGTGAGGCATTGAACTTGAGGGTTGCATTGCCCAGCCTGTGCCAATATTGATAATTCGTCCCCATCCTTGCGATCGCATTTGGGGCACGATTGCATGTATCAATCGCAATGCCGAGAAGAAGTTTTGTTGGAATGCCAGATCCCATTCTGCTAGTGATGCCGTGTGCCAATCGGCTGTTTTTTCTGTACCGCCAGAATTATTGACCAGGATATCGATCGCGCCCAAGGCTTTTAACGTTTGTTCGAGAACGACTGCGGCACCTTCATCAGTGGTTAGATCGCCTAATGCCATGACCGCTTTACCCCCGTCATTCTGAATGGCATCGACAACGCGCTGCGCTCGTTCAGCATTGCGGCCATGAATCACGACGATCGCGCCTTCTTTTGCCAGTGTGCGGGCGATCGACTCTCCAATGCCACTGCTACTCCCCGTAACCAATGCCCGTTTACCTTGTAGTTTGAGTTCCATGATATTTTCCTGTTTGTTGTGTCGAAGTGATTAAGTGGGATTGAGGCTATTTTGGGCAAATTGATCGGATTAAATCTTGAGTAGAATTTTCCCCATGTTGTTGCGATCTTCGATGAGGTGGTGAGCCGCGATCGCATCTTCTAGCGCGAATACTTGGGAGATTTGCGATTTGAGCCACCCCGCTGCGATCCCTTCCCAAACGGCATTAGCTCTCATGATTCGCTCTTCGCGATTATTGATGTAGTCAAACAAATCTGCACCATGTACGGTTCTCGATCGAGAAAGTAGTGCAAATGGGTTGATATCGTCTGGCATTCCGCCTGTGATGCCGTAAGTCACGATATGCCCGCGTGTGGCAACCGCTTCGAGATCCCCTGCAAAGGTCGTTTTGCCAACCCCGTCGATGATGAGATCTGCGCCTTTGCCATCCGTCAGTTTCTTAACCCGTTGCACAAAGTCTTCCTGTGTATAATCGATCGCGGCATCTGCACCCAACTCCAAAACTCGCTGCGCTTTGGTTTCATTAGAAGTCGTCCCCATGACGAATGCACCGAGATGCTTTGCCCACTGCACCAAGTTCAACCCCATTCCGCCCGCAGCCGCATGAATCAGAATGCTTTTGCCCGGTTGAAGGGTGACAAATTCATTCATCATGTATTGGGTTGTTAACCCTTGAGCCGTCATTGCGGCAGCGGTTTCAAACGAAATAGAATCGGGCAGAGGAATCAATTTCCAAGCTGCGATCGGGATGTACTCCGCGTAGGCGCGTTCCAATCCTGCCTCCTCTTCCTGCATGAAACTGACGCGATCGCCCACTTTCACTTCAGTAACATCTTCTGCGATCGCAATCACTTCCCCCGCCCCTTCCACACCCGGCGTAAAAGGTGTAGGAATCGGTGGATTTGGAAACCAGCCTCGCCGCATTGCCACATCAATGAAGTTAACACCTGCATAGTGAATTTTGACTAAGGCTTGTCCGGCTTGAGGCTTGGGAACCTCAGTTTCAATGAGTTTGAGTACGTCAGCATTGCCATGTCGATCGACTTGAATTGTTTTCATCTGTTTCTCCAAATAAATACCAAGGTGAATTCTTTGCGAATATGGGTAAGAATCAAACTGCGCTGGGGCGACGTTCAATACCCTGCGCCAGCACTTCTGGATGAACATTGTGAGGAATCGCCCAGCCTCGTTCCCAAAAGTAGATATTGATCTCAACGGTGTTATCGGCAACATCCCACCGCACAACTTTTCCATTCTTTACAGTCAGTATCATGGTTTCAATGGATGTTCCTTCTCGTCCAGTGGGTTGCATCCCCATAAATACTTCAGCGTGTTTCCAGTCCAGACATACAGTAAAGAAGGCACGACCATTGCCAGCGGTATCGATCGCTTCAAATTCATCCACGAGATCGACCCGCGATTGCAGCGCGTTGACAAATTGTGAAGCCCATCCTTTCAGGGATTCTCGCCCTTGAATGTCCCGACCCATCGTTGAGTTGACCAAGACATTTTCTGCCACAAGCGCGTCCCAACGCTCAAATTCGCCCTGTTGAAACGCATCGTAGAGTTCACGAACAAACGGATATTGAGTAGTCATTGTTAATTCCTCAAAAAGGTTTATTGGAGGTTGCTTAAGTCTTCGCTGCGCTCCTTGATTTCTAAGATATTTTGTTTACAATCTTTTGAGAAGAGGTTGTTTTTCACTTCTTCGTCCACCTTTTGTCAACAATCACTATGAAGAGTTTGTCCAATATGCTGGCATTCGTGCGAGTGGCAGAAGTTCAAAGCTTTGTCCAGGCATCCAACGTGCTGGGATTATCGACTTCTGCCGTCAGCAAAGCAGTCGCCCGCTTAGAAGCGGACTTGGGCGTTAAGCTGTTTCATCGCACGACCCGTAGCATCAGCCTGACCACTGATGGCGTTCGTTTTTATGAAGGATGTCAGCAATTACTGGGGGAGCTAGATGCGCTCGAAGCAGAAATCCAGGGAAATCGCGTGGCTCCCAGAGGGCGATTAACGGTGAGTGTTCCGACTGCCTTTGGGCGCATTTGTTTAGTGCCAGTTCTCAAGGCATTCACCCAAGCGTTTCCAGAAATCGCCCTTGATATTTCGATGGACGATCGCCTCGTGGATTTAGCCGAGCAAGGTATTGATATAGCGATTCGCACAGGGCAATTGAGCGACAGTGCAAACCTGATTATCCGCCAACTCGTCACCTACCCTTTAGTGGTTTGTGGTTCACCGACCTATTTTGAGCAGCATGAGCAACCCCAGCACCCAGAACAGCTTCAGCAGCATACCTGCTTGAACTTTCGCAATCGATCTACTGGGCGATTTTATCCCTGGTCTTTTACCGTTGATGGAAAAGCTGAGCGATACGCGGTAAGTGGTTCGGTTGTGTTTGATAATGCCGATGCGATTGTGAGATCGGCGATCGCTGGATTAGGCTTAAGCCAGATGCCCGCATTCTTAGCAGAAGAAGCAATTTCTACTGGCAATTTGGTAGAAATCCTCAACCCCTATCGACCGCCAGAAGTTCCAGTCTGGATTTGCTATCTCGATCGTCGCTTTGTTGCTCCGCGAATTCGAGCGTTTGTTGATTTTATGGCTACGAAGAAAGAAGCTTTGACGATAGCGCGTAAGCCAACTTAATTTTTCACGCCAAATTTCAAGCGACTGCCCCTACCGAAATATGAAGCGGGACAACTATTTATTATACTGACGTTTTCCAGATAACTACCCTATATGGGGTATTTAAATAGAATATTTCCATATAAATCCCAAATCTGAATGATTATACCGACAAATTCCGTATAACTACCTTGTATCGGTGTAATAACTGGAAACTTTCAGTATAAATAACGTAGCTGCATCTAACTAAAATCAAGCGATAACAATGCAGTTTTATTTTAAGAAGTAAGCGACGCTTTTTTTAAATGCTTCACAAAATTCAGGCGATCGCTCTTAATTATGATAGATCGCGTCTTGATTCTACTTTGCAAATCTCATATTATTTAGGTTAAATAGATTAGAATATTTCGCCGATCAACATATTAACTAATACACTTCATCGTGATTACCAATATCAATAAAAACGGCATTTCCATCATCTGTAAAGTAAAATAGAACTCGCTCGTCGTACTCTACGCTTAAGCTCCATAAATCTTTCAGTTTTTCCGATAATTTATGAGTTCTGAGACTTGGATCGAAAGAATCATTCGCAAATACTTCTACTTTTGTCCAAAATCTAGATTCTAACTTTGTATTACCTTTAATTCTTTTTTTGAATACTCGAAGAAAAGATGAACTAAAGCTAACTTTAATCATTAATCTTCAATTAATTGTTTTAATTCATCAAGATTTGAGGAGAAGTTTAATTCACCTTTTTGCTCTTCACTGATGCTTTTTTGATAGTTGTTATATATTTCTTCTCGTCGTTCTTCACGCAGGTATTGAGCCAACAAAGCTTGGATTTCTTGCTTTTCATCGAATGAAAGATTTTTAATTATTTCAACTACATCGCTAAAGCTCATAATTTGATTTTTAAATCTTTGATTTTGCTAAATTATAGCTTTGTTATGGTATTCGTAAATTTTGGTTATTGAGACAACAGCGATCGCAAATGATTAGTAATTACTAATTACTGGTTACTAATTACTAATTACTGATTACCGATCACTGCTCACTGTTCATTGCTCAAGTCCAATCCTGGGTTTCCCCTGTAGCTGTGCGGCGATAAACCGTCCCCTTGGCGTGGATGGCTCTGGTTTTAAGGTAAAGTTCTTCTTCGGTCAATTGCCAATTATTCAACGCCACTTTTAAATCCCGCTGGATATCCCGCGCGCCTGGAAAGTCACGATAGCGAATGATTAGACGAGCTAATTCGACTAACTCGCGATCGCCTGGATCTGACTGCACCTTTAACAGATGATCGACGGTAATTCGATCCTTTTTATTTTGAGGGTGCGTTTGTTCTATATTGCTGTTGGTCATGAAATATAGCTAGATTAGCTGAGTTTATTGCCGATTTAGCTAATCTATTAGCTCTTAGAAAACATTACTGACTATTTACGACTTTTACTGCTGGTCAAAAGAGGCAATGGTTCACGAGATGAATCAGGAGGAAGATAGTATCTTACTGGTTTGGTAGCGATCGCCTGAGATTTTTTTTCTCCCTGTCGCCAGCGCATGATCGCCCCTAGCAAAGCAATAAATAAGCCAATGGACAGTAAGCTTCCCCGTCCTCCGAGTCCTCCAATCAGAGCATCTGTTGCTCCTAAAATAAGGATAAAGCCAGAAACAGGTTCTTTACGATACACCGATCTTAAAAATCTTGCTAATAAAGGATTCACTATCTTTTGCTTAGGTAAACAAGAATATTATATCTAACAAGTTATCTCACAAATTGGTTTATAGTCATTCCAAATAATTTCCGTATGATTTTACGATGTCATCTAAAGTAGTATGTGGAGGGGAATAAATACGTCTTTTTTTAATAATGGCAAAGTCTTGTTCTATACGATTAAAA
>JBHJNW010000029.1:0-8237 GCA_050330395.1 Pleurocapsa sp. | reverse complement strand
AACTTTTGGTCAATCGTTGATTGCTCTTCTGGTGTCATGCTTTGTTTAGGAGAGTTTTTTCTTGATCTTATTCTACTCTAAGCATTTTTACTTACTGCAAAAGCGGGATGCTCCCCTTTACCTGTAGCAGAAACTTTATATGATTCTGTTGCTTAGAAGTTGCGATCTGGATATATTTATCAAACCGAATCAATAAGTAAAAAAACTTTTGATAACATTGTTCTCAATTTTATTTTAATCTTTTTAGATAAATATCAACTTGCGATACTCTTTGCGCTGGCGAAGCCAATCTCGCTGGACGTAGATAGGCGATAAGACTACTTTCGGAGAAATATTCACCTACGGTATGGCTTCATGATCGCACTTCTCCAAGATCCTAAAAAAGAGCGATCGCTTTTATGTAATGCAAACACTACAATTAAATAAGACAAAAGCTAAAACTTAAAGAATGTAAGATAAACAAAGCCAATCTAGATCAGGCGGTTGATGATTTACGTTTATAGTGAGCTACAGTCAGGATTTCGTTGGTTAAGACAGTATAGGGGGGCTAGTCCTAGTTTTGCCTGTATTCTGGGGTTTACTGCCACTGGGTTAATTCCAGGCATCTCCGCAGCAGGAGCAACGCCAAAGGATCGGGAATATACAGCGATCGCCGATGCGGAATTTTTAGCTAAAGGAGTACAGTCTGATTACGATCATCCTTTACCAATTCTGGCAGCGGGAGTATCCCCAACCTTCATTTCTCGTGCGGTAGTCGAAGCATTAAAGTTGCCAACTTATATTTTTAATGCCGGTTTACCCCATCAGCCGACTGTCGAGACGATAGATTTAGGAGGAGTTGCAGCTGCTTGTGTTTCTTCAGGTAAGGCAATGCCTCTAAAAAAAGTACGTCATCTATTTAACCAAGGCTTAACATGGGGCGACAAGTTAGCTGATACAGCTGATTATTTAATCATCGGGGAATGTGTAGTCGGCGGAACAACAACTGCTCTGGCTCTTTTAACAGGATTAGGGATCGAAGCACAAGGAATGGTTAATAGCAGTCATCCTAACTGTAATCATGCTCAAAAATGGTCTGTAGTCCAAGCTGGCTTATTAAATGCAGGCTTGCAAAATCAATTTAACGACCCTTTCACAGTGGTAGCAGCAATAGGGGATCCGATGCAAATTGTTAGTGCAGGAATGGCGATCGCTGCTAGTCGACGTGTGGGAGTAATGTTAGCAGGCGGAACACAGATGTTGGCAGTATATGCCTTAATTAAAGCGATCGCGCTTCACCATAATGTCTCGGCTCAATTAGCTCAAATTACAGTCGGCACAACTCGTTGGGTAGCAGAAGATCCTACAGGTAATACTGTAGCTTTAGCAAAAGTTGTGGGTGGAGTCTCTTTGTTGGCTACTGGTTTAAACTTTGCCACTTCACGATATCCCAGCTTTCGTGCTTATTCATCAGGATATGTTAAAGAAGGTGTCGGTGCAGGAGGCTGCGCGATCGCGACTCACCTTAAACAAAATTGGACTTCCACTCAATTGCTTACTATTGTGGAAAGTTTATTTACTCGTTATCGTAGTTTAAGAATGAATTCTATAGGTCAATAATTGCTCTTCTAATGCTGCAATGCGATTATATGCTGCGGTAAGTTGCGCTGTTAAACGGCGAATTTGCGTATCTGGAGCCAGATTATCGCTGCTGGAACTAGCACTGCTGGTGCTGCTATTGTCATCTACCAAAATATCTTTATGAGTTAATTGATATTCCGATTCTCTCTGGTGACCTGCGAATTTAGCTGAACTTGAAGCAAAATGAGGTAAAGAATATGATTCTTGTTCGACACGCTTTGGCTGCTGAGCGCTTAATTCTTGCACTTGACCGCTAATTTGCTCGATCAACTCGTGTAGCCGATCTATTTTGTTCCGTAATTCGCTAACTTGTATTTGCAATGTATCCATATAATTTCTGGAGTTAATTCATTTTTTATCTATGTTAATGCTAGAAGCATTATTTTAAATAATTACAACTATCCTGATTCATTTAACAATTGCTCAACGTATTTTTATAAAGATTTTAATAATACTCATAATCTTTAATTTCTAGGCAAAATTACCTCAAATTTAGCCGCAAAATATATCTAACGATATCCGCCATGTTCTTGATTTTATCTAGGTAGTTGTATCTCACTAGTTATCGTCTTAAGCCATAATGAATTATCATTTATCTCGTCGTCGTTTTCTGGAAGTTGCTGGTATTACAGCTTTGACTCAAATGCTGTTAGGGTGTGATAATGCGGCAACGACTTTTAAAATATTGTTTTTGGAAAGTTCTATCCCTCCCCAGGCAATTAGCGGCTTTCGTAAAATAGTTAATGAACCAAAGAATGTTGATTTTAAACCTCAACCCCAGTTGAGACAAATTTTTGATTTATTACTCGATTTACAACAAAATAACAAGTCGGCACCAAAGAACGACAGTTTCTTTCAGAAAATCTTTAATAAATCGGTAGTTAATCCTAACTTAACTACTTTAGGTGACAT
Source organism: Pleurocapsa sp. (assembly GCA_050330395.1). Taxonomy (GTDB): domain Bacteria; phylum Cyanobacteriota; class Cyanobacteriia; order Cyanobacteriales; family Xenococcaceae; genus Waterburya. The sequence goes on along the minus strand of JBHJNW010000029.1, from coordinate 5,705 downwards.
TTGGTTATCGTCTGCAATCGAGCAAAATTTAATTCAACCTTTATCAGTAAAAGACTCAGTTGGCTGGCAAAAATTACCTACTCGCTGGCAAACATTGGTCAGGCGTAATAATCAAGGGAAATTAGCCACCGAAGGTCAAATATATGGCGCGCCTTATCGTTGGGGAAGCACAGTAATTGCTTATCAAAGTGATAAGTTAGACGAATTAGGTATAACTGTGAGGGACTGGCAAGATCTGTGGCAACCAGAATTGCGCGATCGCATTTCTTTACTAGATTCCCCTAGAGAAGTTATCGGTCTGACTTTAAAAAAATTAGGACGCTCTTACAATACTGAGAATTTAGATTCCGTCGCAGATCTCGAAACAGAGTTATTCGCCTTACACAAACAGGCGAAGTTATATAGTTCTGAATACTATTTAGAACCTCTAATTTTAGGAGATACTTGGGTTGCTGTGGGTTGGTCAACAGATATCTTACCCTTACTCAAACGCTATCCTGAGATTAAACTTATCATTCCTCAGTCGGGAACATCTTTGTGGGCAGATCTTTGGGTTAAACCGCAAATACTTCAATCATCATTAATGAGCGATAGTCAAACAGCTTCAAATGTAATTGAAGAATGGATCGACTATTGCTGGCAACCGCAAGCAGCTAAACAAATCTCTCTATTTACCAACGGAATTTCACCAGTTTTATCTTCTTTAAAGCCAGAAGAAATTCCTCAAGATCTTCAAGATAATCTTTATCTCAATTCAGCAGTCTTAAATTCTGACAAAAGCGAATTTCTCTTACCTCTTGAACCAGAAACAGAACAGCAATATCAAGATTTGTGGCTGAAGATTCGACAGTCGTAAAGTAGTCACAACAGCAAAAGTGAATCGCCATTAGCCTTTAGAAGGCTTATGTTGTAATCAGAATTTAATAATTTTGATCTTGACTGTTAATTAATGAATATTGCCTGGCAAGAAGTTAAGGAGAAGTTTCAACAGATTTGGGGATATGAAGATTTTAAACCGCCTCAAGGGGAAATAGTTCAAGCTCTTTTAACTGGTCAAGATGCTCTAATCATTTTGCCTACAGGTGGTGGAAAGTCAATTTGCTTTCAGCTACCGGCACTCCTGCAAACAGGATTAACTATCGTGGTTTCTCCGCTGGTGGCGTTAATGGAAAATCAGGTCAATCAATTAAAACATTTAGGTTTATCGGGAGCGTTACTGCATAGTGAATTGCCCAGAAGTGAGCGGAAAAAAACTTTAGACGCGATCGCCCTGGGGCAATTGAGCTTATTATATTTATCCCCTGAAACTTTACTTAGTTTACCTGTATGGGAAGTTATCTCTCAACCAGAAATCAAGATTACAGGTATTGTGATCGATGAGGTTCACTGCCTAACTCAATGGGGAACTACTTTTCGTCCTGCCTATCGTCGCCTAGGTATTGTGCGTCGTAGTTTACTACAGCATAAACCGACTGGCACAAAAATTGCGATCGCCGCTTTTACCGCCACTGCCGATCCTCAAGCCCAAAGAGAGATATCTCTGGTTTTGGAGTTAAAGCAACCAGAAACTTGGTTAATTAGTCCTTATCGTGACAATCTCAGTCTCAATATTCAGACGGTTTGGACTCCCAGAGGCAGAAAGCAACAGATGCTGAAGTTTATTCAAACCAAAGCAAATCAATCTGGTTTAATCTATGTTCGTTCTCGTAAAGATAGCCAAACCCTAGCAGCCTGGTTAAAATCTGAGGGTTATGCTGCTGCTGCTTATCATGCGGGATTGATTACTAGCGATCGCCGAAAAATTGAGCAAGGCTGGATCTCAAGTAAAATTCAATTCGTGATTTGTACTTCTGCTTTTGGTATGGGGATCGATAAACCCGATGTTCGTTGGATAGTTCATTATCATTCCCCAGAATTACTGGCTGAATACATACAGGAAGTCGGTAGAGGTGGCAGAGATGGCAAACCCGCCGAAGCTTTAACTTTGATTAGTGAACCGACTGGCTGGTTAGATCCCGAAGATAAACAGCGTAGTCAGTTTTTTCACCGCAAGCTAGAACAGCAATTTCGCCAAGCGCAAAAAATAGCTGCACAGCTACCGCAGCAAGGTGCGATCGCCACAATTAAATCACAGTTTCCTCAGGGAGAAATTAGCCTGGGTATCTTGCACAGCTTAGGTTTAGTTTCGTGGCCAGATCCGTTTCATTACTGCAAATGCTCTACTCAAGTATCCTTAAATCGTCTCGCCCTCAGCCAAAAACATCATCAAAAACAGATGCAGCAGTATCTAAGAACTAAGCAATGTCGTTGGCAATATCTCTTACAGGCTTTTGATTTTAAACAACAAGCACAAGAGTTTAGATGTGGAACTTGTGATAACTGCCGTAATGCTAAAAGTTTATGAGAAAAATCATTACTCATTACTTGCTACTTGCTACTCATATGGTAGTTTGATGTCGGCTGATTTGAACCAGTAAAAAATCGATTATGATGAGCGTCAAAACAACTATAATCTAATATAGATAGTGATTTTCATTATTTATTGCGATACAACGACCTGTCGAGTTTTTATCAGTGGTCAATGGCTAGTTGTTGCCAATTTACTAATTAATTAATAATGTCAATGTATCTCACTAGTTATTGGCAGGCTATATCTAGCTACAATAAGCTTTAATTATCTAGTTAAACGTTGGAGAAAATAGAAAAGTATGCCACGCAAAAAAACCAAGTCAACCAAATCTGGTACTAGACCGCTTAAAACAGCAAGTTTTTTAGAAAAGTCTCAAATAGGAATTTCTCTGACTACTCAGGCTGTGAAAAACCTTAATGAGATTGTGGCATCAACTGGTTTATCTAAATCCAAAATTTTTGAAGACTTGATTACAGGTAATTTGGCGATCGCTAGTCAAGTGGCAGAAAAAACGATTTCTATTGAGGCGAAAAATGAAGATGCTTCCTCTGAAAACATAACTCCCAAAATACAAGTAATAGAGGGTAGAGTTTCTACCGAGAATCAGCAGCAATCTGCACCAGAGTCTTCAGATGCAAAAGAGCGAATAGACTCGACTACTCTTGCAGAACTAAAAGAAAAAATTAAAGAACATAAAGCTAATTATCAAGCATTGAAAAAATATGCTCAAGAACAAGAGGCATTAGTTAAGAAATTAATCAAGCAAGTTGAAGAACAAAAAGATTTAGAGTCGGAACAAAGCAAACAAAAGACTACTGATTTAGAGCAGCAATTCAACCAACAACTAGAACAGCTTAGGCAACAAATTGCTGAACAAGAAGCAGACTACAAAACTTCTCAAGACAGCCTGTCAGTCAGCGAAGCTAAAATTCAAGAATTAGAGCAGCAATTATCTGCACAGCAAGATAGCGATACTAATTTTCAAAATCAACTATCAGAGAAAGATGAGGCTTTAACTCAATTAACTCAACAGCTAAAAGCCAAACAAGGAGAAATCGAGAGTTTAACTAGCGATCGCGACCAAGCACAAAGTCAATTATCAGAGAAAGAAGAAGCTCTAACTCAATTACAACAGCAGCTAGACGAAAAGCAAGCTGAGGTAGATAGCTTAACTAGCGATCGCGCTCAAGCACAAAGTCAATTATCAGAGAAAGAAGAAGCTCTAACTCAATTAACTCAACAGCTAGAAGCCAAACAAGGAGAAATTGAGAGTTTAACTAGCGATCGCGCTCAAGCACAAAATCAACTATCAGAGAAAGAAGAAGCTCTAACTCAACTAACTCAAGAGCTAGAAGCAAAACAATCGGAAGTAGATAGTTTAACCAGCGATCGCCAACAGATACAGAACCAAGTATCAGAAAAAGACGAAGCTTTAACTCAATTACAACAAGAGTTAGAAGAGAAGCAATCGGAAGTCGAGAGTTTAATTAGCGATCGCCAACAGACACAAAAGCAATTATCAGAAAAAGAAGCAGCTCTAACTCAATTAAACCAGCAGTTAGAAGCACAACAAGCCGAAGTAGATAATGCTAATCGCGATCGCCAACAGATACAGAACCAAGTATCAGAAAAAGACGAAGCTTTAACTCAACTACAACAACAGCTACAAGAGAAGCAATCCGAAGTTGAGAGTTTAATTAGCGATCGCCAACAAGCACAAAATCAACTATCAGAGAAAGAAGAAGCTCTCACTCAGTTACAACAACAGCTAGAAGCGAAGCAAGGGCAAATTAACAGCATAGAAGAGCAAGTCAAGCAGCAAAAAGTAGAGATTGAGGAGCAAAATAAAGTTGCTCAAAATTTGCAGCAGCAAGTTACTAAGCAAGAACAGCAGGTGACAGAATTAACCGAACAAGTGGCTCAAAGAGAGCAAGCTATTAATCAGACTAAAGAACAGTTGAAACAGGAAATAGTGCAGAAAGAACAGCAGATAAACAACTTAAAACAGGAAACTGCCAAAAATACTGAACTAAACAGTCAGGTAAGCGATCACTCCCGATTAATCGAGCAGCTAAATCAGCAGTTAGAAGAGCAGAAAAGCAATTATGGCTTATTAGATTTAAAAGGAAATGAACAACAAGGCTTAATTGCCAGCTTGCGATCGCAACTGGCAGAACAAGAATCGATAGCAGCTAAAACTAGTGCCTCCAGCACCTACAAGACTTGGACAATAATTCTACTCGGAGTTTTGTTAACTATAGCTTCAATAATTTCGGCTAAGTCCTATTTGTAGTTAGATAGTAAATAGAGGTATTGCAAGGATAGTGAACTGATAATTCCCAATTGATCGTTTAATAAATAGGTCAAAAACCTCGTCCTTTAAGGTCAATATTCAGGATTTTTTGCTTAAATCTAAATGATAACGATAGAGAGCAACAGGGCGATCGCCTGCGGTGAAATAGTTTGGATCTTGAGGCGAAAGATAAATCGCTGTAATCTGTTCGGCACTAATATTTCCCGAATCTAACAGCTGATAACTAGTGGTGGTTTCTACCTCATTGAGATAGAGTCTTTCGGGAGATCTAAATAATTGCTGAGTAATTTCGGTAGCAATAAATTGATTATTCGGCGAATTTTCTCTACCACGTCTGGTTATTCTAGAAACTAGCTGGCGATCGCCTTTGAGAAAGGTTATTTGTTGGTTTGGGTTATCAGGATCGACCTTGACTCGGTAAACATTGTCATCTCCCAAATAAGCCTGGGCAATTTTCTGACCATTGAATGCTCGATCTGCCACTACTATAGGCTGAGATAACTTGAACGCTGACAACCATCCTAATCTTGTCGGAGGAACATAATATTCAGCGCCAAATCTAACCTGAAAAGCGATTTTCCGATTTAGGTAATTTTGATTGTCGTTAAATCCAGGAGTAACAATATCTGGGGCTAGGGGGGCTATTTGTTCTACTAAAGTACTGTCAACATTCCATGTTCCAGCCATCCACTCAGGATATTCTAAGTCTCCTTTGGCAAGATTGACTGAGGGTTTACTAGTCCATTCTGGAAACTGTTCGATGCGATATGCCAAAGAAGCAGCCGAGACATTTACAGTAGAACTTAGCAGGATCAAACAAACCAAAACGATACTTAATAATTGCCGTTTAACAGTCTTAAGGAATTGATTAATTTCATTCGTCGCATACTACGGGTACAGCGGAACGCTTACCCGCTAGTTAGACGAGGCGATAACTTTACGGCTTAGAGGGTTGTGGTCTTTCTTGGTTCTGAATATATT
>JBHJNW010000028.1:0-17554 GCA_050330395.1 Pleurocapsa sp. | reverse complement strand
GTCTCTTACTCTTGTTCATAGAGAAATCCAATCGTTCAATTGCCTACTCTCTCTGAGTTTTACATGATTTGGTTTTTCTCTTGACTTTTTTCTAATTTCCTTAACTTGTGACCAATGGCTAGAAGTAGTCAAAGGTTGTTCTTTACCGACTAAAGTTAAGGGAATATCAGTTAAAATAACCGATATCTGCTCAGAAAGAGGCTGATTTAACCATAATTGCCCTTCGCTCAACAGGGAACGCTCTTTTAATTTCTGTTGATATAGTTGGGCGTTATTCAAAGCTACTGCTACCGAACTACAGAGTATTCTTAATACTTCTAAAAACTCTGCCGCCATCGGTTGATGGCTAAAAACTGCCAGCACTCCAATCGCTTCACCAGCAATGGCTAGAGGTAACCCCGCAAAACCACAAATCTGATTAGCGATCGCCCATTCGCGCTCTTTTACCCAAGACTCATTTGATAACTGATTACTCAAAAAAGGAATACAGTTTTGCGCAATTTTGCCGACTTTATAAGCACCCATCGGTACTGAGGCAAAATCCCCATCTAGACGGGTATATAATCCTGAAGAAGCAACTAGTTTCAGGGCGGTGCGATCTGCTTCCACTAGCCAAATACGGGTAAAACAACAGTTCAACCTATTGACTAAACCGTTGGTTATTTTAGCGACGATCGCCTCAGGTTCGAGACAGCCAGACAAACTTTGATTTAAACTGTCGATGCTTTGTAGTTCAAATAACAGCCGAGTCGGATTGATTAAGGCATGGTTATTAGACACAAGATGCTAAACACTAAAGCTACTACACCTATTGAGCTGCAAATGATCTATTTTTCCTGTATTTAAAGTTACAAAGTTAAATAATGAAGTCTTTACGCATTGCTTTGTTTACCTATTCCACTAAGCCCAGAGGTGGCGTAATCCATACTTTGGAATTAGCCGAAGCAATACAGGGGCAAGGACATGAAGTCTGTGTTTATGCCTTAGACAAAGATAATCTTGGCTTTCATCGCTCTTTAAACTGTGCGAGTAAATTAGTTCCTACCAAACCAGCAGCGTCGTCTATAGATAAATTAATTGCACAGAGAATAGAAGAGTTTAATGGTTTAGAGGTTGAACTAAAACAGCGATTAGGCATTACCAATCATCCTGTTTATTTATCCATCGGCGGCATTGAACCCCGCAAGAATTCTCTTAAATTGCTACAGGCTTTTAGTCAGGTACTAAAAACTCAGCCTCAAGCACAGTTAATCATCGCTGGCGGTGATACTTTGTTTGACTACAAACCATATCGGGTAGCATTTTTTAATTTAGTTCAGCAGTCTGAAATTGCCATCGGCAAGTCTTTGATTTTACCTGGAGTAATATCTGATCGAGATCTGCCTGTTTTGTATCGCTGCGCCGATGCCTTTGTTTTTCCCTCGGTTAAAGAGGGTTGGGGACTAGTATTATTAGAAGCGATCGCTTCTGGATTACCGATAATTACTTCTTTCATGCCGCCATTTACCGAATTTCTCGACCATGAAACAGCTTTACTTGTCGATCCTCATTCCATTGATGCGATCGCTGCTTGCTATGCTCAAGATACTCAACCAAAATCTTAGAACCAAATTAATTAACCACAGTCAGGTTATCCCTTGCCAGTACTCATGGCAAAAATCTGCCCAAATCCACCTGAGTCTTTATCAGAGTCTGCTATGATTCAGCTTCAGGATCGTCCGCTGGATCTGGCTGCTGAGAACAAAGAGCGTTTACTTCTGCTTCGAGGCGATCGCAACAGTAACGAACCAAAGCCAAACCATCTGCTTGCGATATAGTACCAGTGGTAGTGGGGAATTTTTTCAGCAGCTGAGTTTCGGTAGTAGTATATGTTCCCAAGGTGGTTTTGAATTCAGCTAAATATTCGCTAGCTTCACGATTATTTGGGCAACTAAATTCTAAAATGGAATCGAGATAATTTTTAATCGCTGGATGATTTATGCCTTCGGTTACCGCAGCGTATAGTAGTTCATTATTCAAATACTCAAATTCGGGTACAGTTAAGACTTGTCCTTGTAGTTTAAAGGTTTTAGCCCCCGGCTGTGGTCTAACTGCGATCGCTTCACGCCGTACTCGATTAGCAGCTTCCGAAATTAAAGAAACAAGGGCTAAGATGACGCTGGGATAATTGCTGTCTGCTCCTCTTAGTTCTACTGTACCAATGGAATTAAGTCTGATCGGGTTCCATCCCGCAGTTAATAATTCACCACCAGAATCGAAAAACATTTGTCTGTCTACTCCCGCCAGATCCATTGCTTGCAGCCAGCTATGGTAACGATTAAATAGCTGTTGAGTTAAATCTTCTACAGTTTCGGCATAAGGCATTAAGCCACCTACAGACTGAAGATCGGTATAAACTCCTTGCCAAGCAAATTGTTGGCTGCCGCGATAGTGGATTGTTCGCATTGCCTTCCCAGCTACTGTGCCATCATAAAAAGGACAGGCGCGAGAAAGAGCAATTATGGCTGCATCAAAAGCAGTTGCCAAATTGTAGATATTTAAAACTTCTGTTCTAGCTTCCACAGAAGAATTATAAGCAATACCAATTCGACGATCTACTACGTTGTCAGGTAAATCCAGATGAATATGCGTACCCGTGCATTTAGCTGCGTTATCAAAACTTCCTTCCCCCACAGTACGTACCTGTAAGTGGTAGTTAGGTTTATTCCGCATGACAGGAGTATTGTACAGAGGATAAGTAGATAAAGGATAGACACGTAACTCTAAATTTTGGGCAACTTCTAATAATATTTTTAGCAAAGCGAAATATTCGGCGGTTAGTTCCGCAAAACTAGCAACTGGCACAGTATTAATTTCCACAATGCTTTTGACAAACTCAGGGGCAAAACAATCACTAGAGCGATCGCGCTTTTTGGCTATAGTCCAACAACCTGCGAGAAATTCATCGGCGCGATGGGATAAAAATCCTTCTGAATCGACAATAAAAAATTCTTGTTCCAGTCCGAGACGAGAGTTATCAAGCTTCATATTATCAGCCTAATTATTTAGCTTACCTGGATTTGTAGCAGCTGCTTCAATTTTACTCAAGAAGATGGCAGTATTTTGAAACGACAACTTTTATTAACTTCAATTTTGATTCTTGAGTAAAAACTATGCCTGAAACTAATTTGCAAATTGAATGGCCAGATGGCACAAGACAGGACTGTTATTCTCCTTCTTTGGTAATCAAACAATACTTTACTCCAGGGGAAGCATATGAGTTGACTAGCTTTGTCGAGAAATCCCGTACTGCTTTGAATATTGCCAGCGATCGCGTTAAGGCTGCCTATGGTTTTCCCTGTAGTAGAGCTTTGGGACAATTGCAACAAATAGAGTCCAAAGCCTCCCAATATCAACAGCTACCAGATCCCAAAGTGCGTGTCTTGGATTTTATCGATCTTTAATGCCCGTAAAATTTTCAAAAATAGGACATAGCGATCGCTATGTCCTCAAATGTTCAGCCTCAATTTGAATCGATCAATTTAGTCTGTTGTACCTGTTTGTAAAGACTCCTTGGCAACTCTAGTCCACTCGGTATGAGAGAACTCTCCTCTCGGGCGATCGACTCGTTCATAGGTATGTGCGCCAAAGTAATCTCTTTGTGCCTGAGTCAAGTTTTGAGGTAGAGTAGCCCGACGATAACTATCAAAATAGTCCAATGAAGCACTAAATGCTGGAACAGCAATACCCGACTGGCTAGCGGTTGCCAAAACTTCACGCCATGCAGCTTGGCGATCTACAATTGATTGTTTAAATTCGGGTGCAAGTAACAGGTTAGCTAAACTGGGATTTTCCTTGAATGCCTTTTTAATTTTGTCGAGAAAACCAGCCTGAATGATACAGCCACCTTTCCAAATGCGCGCTATTTCTGCCAGGTCAAGATTAAAGTTCAATTCAGTTGATGCCTTGCTTAAAAGTGCCATTCCCTGAGCATAAGAACACATTTTGGAGCAATAAAGAGCATCACGAACTTTGTCAATAAATTTTTGCTTATTCCCTTCATATTTAAAAATAGGAGCGGAAATTTGTTCGGAAGCTGCTACTCGTTCTTCTTTATATGCCGACATAACGCGAGCATTAACCGCTGCATAAATAGTCGGTATCGGTACACCTAACTCTAAAGAACTTACCACCGTCCAACGTCCTGTTCCCTTTTGCCCAGCAGCATCTAAAATTGAGTCTACTAAAGGCTTATGGGTTTCGGGGTCTATATTACTAAAAATATCGGCAGTAATTTCAATTAAAAAAGAATTTAGCTCATCGGTATGATTCCAATTACTGAATACCTCTTGTAACTCTTCGCCAGTGAGATCCAAAGTATTTCTCATTAAGTCATAGGCTTCAGCAATTAACTGCATATCCCCATACTCAATGCCATTATGCACCATTTTGACATAGTGACCTGCACCACCAGGGCCGATATAGGTGACACAGGGGCCATCATCTACCTGGGCGGCAATTTTGGTTAGGATTGGTTCTAAATCACGATAACCAGATTCTGTGCCTCCTGGCATGAGACTTGGGCCTTTAAGCGCGCCTTCTTCTCCGCCACTAACACCCATACCCATAAAACCCAGTCCCGTAGATTCTAGATCTTTGGTACGTCTTTCGGTATCATCATATAAAGAATTTCCACCGTCAATAATGGTATCTCCTTCATCTAGGAGTGGTTTTAACTGATCGATCACAGCATCTACAGGAAAACCTGCTTTAACCATTACCAAAATATTGCGGGGACGTTCTAAAGTTTGGACGAAGTCCTCTAAGGAATAGGCAGCTTTAATATCTTTGCCTTTTGCTCTTTTTGCCATGAATTCTTCAGTTTTGGCAGCGGTACGATTATAGACAGCGATCGGAAAACCGCGACTTTCTACGTTGAGGGCGAGATTTTCACCCATCACTGCTAAACCGATTACACCAAAAGTTCTTTTCACCATTGTATTCAACTTGCCCTAATGATTGCTTATTTGATTGGAAACATAAATGATCTAAAAAAAGGCTAGCGCAGTTTACTGGGTTGAGATTCTTTTTTTAATTAACTCTTCGATTTTTTTACCCAGAAATAGTGTTGGAAGAACTATTTAGCGAGGAAACAGTATTGATTTATACAATTGAGCTAGCTGGCAAATTAATCGCTAATATCTAATCCAATTATCTTGAATGAATTTGCATGAGTGCTATAGTACACATTTTTTAATCTGAAAATTATTTAGTTGACAAACTACTGAATAATGAATTCAGGTTATAAATCTATGATTAAAATTGGCGTAATTGATTATGGTTTGGACAAAAGCTTTAGCAGTGGATGCTCTGGGGACAGGTACAAGACAGGTAGTTAAGTTAGAACAGCGATCGCTTTTATTACTCAATGAATCAGGAAATATCTATGCAGTCGATAGTATTTGTCCTCATTTAAAATTGCCTCTCAAGAAAGCAAAAGTTACCGCCGATGCTGCGATCGTCTGTCCTTGGCATCGTAGCGAGTTCGATCTAGCTACTGGTAACGTGAAAACATGGTGTCCTTTTCCGCCAGTAGTTGGTAGTTTGTTTGGGAAAATCTCCTCAGAAAAAACATTGGGTGTTTTTCCCACTAAGGTTGAAGATGGGCAAATTCTAGTAGATTTATCAGCTTAGTTTATTATAGGGTGTTGTCATATCTACACCCTAATTACTACCTTAGCGTCAGATGATTAATTTCTACCATAGGTTTTCATTGGCTCTTTAATGAAGCGAATATAAAAGTTTTTAAAGGTCGATCGCAACACACGGGGAAGACCAAAATCGATTGGCATCAAAGCTTCAGGTAATTTCCAATCCGATACCTGTAGATCGGCAGGTTTGCAGTAGGGAAACTCAATTTCCGAGAGTTCGGTACAGTGTCCCTGTTTAAACTGCGCCGCCAGAGTCGGAACAGTCAAAGGATCGACGTTTAATAAAGCGATCATGGCGCGATCTAGAGCAAAAACATCGCAAGAAGCACCCAAAACTCCTAATTTCTTTGGTTCACCACCGCTAGGGCCATTTCCTTCGTGACCGATAATACCATCAATAATAGTTAAATTAGGGGCGATCGCCTTTGCTGTTGCCACAATCATTTCGCCAAAGCGAGAGGCATCTTTGCCTGCTTCCATGTGCCACCAAGCCTTCATTTTGCCAGGGACACAGCCAAACAAGTTTTTAACTCCTAAAGTCATAGTTAACTGCATATGGGACTTTACTTTAGGTAAATTAATTACTACATCGGCATCCATCGCTTCTTTTGATAGCCTTAAATGTCGAAAATTCTCATTTTCTGTAGCGTAACGCTGTCCCTTAAATTCAACAATTGGTAGGTTTAATTCTTCGCATAGGGGTAGATAACCGTTAGCCTTGCAAACTCCCCTAGCACTACCAAAAGCAGGACTATCTCCTAAAAAGGGTTTGCCTCCTGCTTCTTGTACCAGTTGAGCAACGCAGTAGACAATCTCAGGACGAGTGATACATTCTTTGGTGGGACGACTACCAGTTAATAAATTAGGCTTTAACAAGACGCGATCGCCTTGTTTGACTATAGACCCCATTCCACCCAAGGGTTCGAGTAAATATTCCAGGCGCGATCGCAGTTGCTTAAGGTCGTAAGACTCGGCACGAATCAGACTGACTGTATACATTGTCTTAGTTTATTTTTAATATCTGTCTCCAAAGTACCAAAAAAAATTAAATGCAATGTCCAAACTTCATAAAATCGCTATTAACGGAACTTATATTCAGCAACAAGCTAGTGGTTTGGGAGTAGTCAATGAGAATTTAATTTCCGAATTAATGCAATACTCGCTCAAGCATGGTCAAGGCGATCGCGAGTTTGATTTTACGCTTTATTCCAATGCGGATTGGCTGCAAAAAAAATATTCAGACAAAATTGTTCCTGTAGATCCCGATGTTTCACCCGATCGCGGTTTATCTGGACATCTTAAGCGGATTCTTTGGTATCAAACTACCTTAAACCGACAACTAAAACAACAGAATGCCGATCTCTTCTTTTCTCCCGTAGCTGAAGGCATGTTGTTTCCCAATGTTCCTCAGATAGTCAGTGTTCCCGATCTAATTCCCCTCAAATATCCTGAATTGAGTCCTAAATGGAAATATTACTATCGCTATGTTTTGCCCTTTATTCTTAAGCAGTCTCAACGCATTATTTGTATTTCTGAACATACCAAGCAAGATATAATTAGAAACTATGGGCTTGATCCTCAATTAATCGACGTAGTTTATTTAGGATTTGATCAGAATTTATTTTTTCCGCAACCAGATCCCAAAATACTGACAAAATACGGACTGGATAAATATCTGCTTTATGTAGGAGATATGCGATTTTATAAAAACCTGAGTCGCTGTTTACAAGCCTTTGATCGTTTACCATGCCAAGATTACCAATTTGTAATTACTGGCAAAAAAGACGACTTTTTCTATCCTGAAATTGAACGCCAAACCGCCCAGCTAGCGGCTAAAGATCGGATTATCTTTTTGGACTATGTACCCACCGCCGATCTACCAGGCTTATATTCCCAGGCTAAGTCTCTCGTATTTGCTTCGCTTTATGAAGGGTTTGGACTGCCAGTACTAGAAGCAATGGCCTGTGGTTGTCCTGTAATTACCTCAAGTACCACTTCTCTTCCTGAAGTTGGGGGAGATAGTGTGTTTTATGTCAATCCTGACAGTGTGGAAAATATCGCCCAGGGGATGTATCAGGTTTTGAGCAATGCCGAATTGAGGAATAAATTACGACATCAAGGTTTAAAGCGATCGCAGCTTTTTAGCTGGAACAAGACAGCCGAAAATGTCAGGCAAATATTTCGGGACTCCCTTGCCAAACAATTGCGGGATCAAAGCTAACTACTGAAAATTATCTTTGGAGGTAAAACCAAGTAATGTACTAACATAATAGTACATTGTGTCAAAAACAAAACGATAATAGATAGATTGACAAATGATTAAATTATGCTTTATCGATTAAAGAAACAATTTGTTGGATAAATTCCTCATGGTCAACTACTGGTTTAGAAATGTAACCATCTGCGCCACTTTGCTGAAGAAAGTTTTCGCGATCGCCTTCCATCGCGTGAGCAGTCACTAAAATTATCGGTAAGTCTGCGGTTTGAGGATCTGCCTTCAGCATTTGGGTTATTTTTATCCCATCTACTGGCTTACCCTGATAAATACTGTTAGCAAGAGCAACATCCATTAAAATTGCATCTATTTCTCCAGATTTAGCATATTGCAAGACTTCTTCGACAATTTCTGTACTTTTAACTTGCAAACCGCCTCTTTTTACGAGTATTTTGGAAAAAACCCGCAAATTAATGGGGTCATCTTCTACAATCAAAACCGTTGTCATAGATACTATTTAGAAAGTTTGGTGAGATTTTAAAAACTTGATGCTAAAAATAACCAGGACCAAAAATTACCTAGGTCACAGATATCTTTATTTTATTGTGGCTTAGAACATTAAGATCGCCAAATTACAGATAATCTGGCAAGAGAAGGCTGGGGCATCATATTCTGACCGCCTGAGGCGGCGGAGCGGATAAATCCGAGGCTTTTCCCGTTAGAACAGCCCCTGGTCAAACGCCAGCACAGCATTCCTTGCCTATTCCGCGGTCAAAACTCACTGCTTTTCTAGACTCAAATGAAAGTAGCATCTTCTGAATAGCCCTTACTGGAGAAGGTAGAGAACGCTTGAGCGTCATTTGAGTTAAATACCTATAAGCTTCAATTACGCTATATTTTTAGCTCCTGCTTATTTTATTTCTCCAGGCACGACTGTATATTTTGGCATATTTTTCCGACCAACCCAAAGGAGACTTTTTGAATGGCACAGCAGCTTAATTTGTTAGGAAATGGTCAAATCATTCCTACCCCTCTTCACCAAGAAATGGAGAGGTCATATCTTGAATATGCAATGAGCGTAATAGTCGGGAGAGCCTTACCTGACGTGAGAGACGGATTAAAACCCGTACATCGGCGTATTCTCTATGCTATGTATGAATTAGGCTTGACTCCCGATCGCCCTTATCGTAAATGCGCTCGTGTCGTCGGAGATGTTCTAGGTAAATATCATCCTCATGGCGATCAGTCAGTTTATGATGCTTTGGTGCGTCTGGTGCAAAGTTTTTCGACTCGTTATCCTCTGTTAGATGGTCACGGTAACTTTGGTTCGGTAGATAATGATCCTCCCGCAGCCATGCGCTACACTGAAACCCGACTTGCCCCCATTGCGTTTGAAGCAATGCTGACCGAAATTGGCGAAGCGACGGTCAACTTTAGTAATAACTTTGATAACTCTCAAACTGAGCCGATTGTTCTACCAGTTCAGCTACCAATTTTACTGCTCAATGGCTGCTCGGGAATTGCTGTCGGGATGGCGACTAATATTCCGCCTCATAATTTAGGTGAGGTGGTAGATGGTTTAATTGCTCTAATTGATCGCCCGACGATAACCGACGAAAAACTCTGGGAACTAATCCCTGGTCCTGATTTTCCTACGGGGGGCGAAATTGTTGAGGTTAAAGGAATTCAGGATGCTTACCGTACTGGCAGAGGTACGATCAAGATGCGGGGTATTGCCCAGATTGAAAAAATAGCGACGGGGAAGAAACGTCGTCGAGAAAAAAAAGCGATCGTGATTACCGAACTGCCCTATCAGGTTAATAAAGCTGGCTGGATCGAAAAGACGGCTGAGCTAGTCAATCAGGGCAGAATTGAGGGCATTTCTGATATTAGGGATGAAAGCGATCGTAGTGGCATGCGGGTAGTAATTGAACTAAAAAAAGATACCACTGCTCCCAAAGTAATCCATCAGCTCTATCGCCAGACTGCTTTACAAAGTAATTTTGGAGCAATTATGCTGGCATTAGTAAATAATAAGCCCGTTCAGCTACCTTTACGCCATATACTTGAAGAATTCCTCAAATTTCGTGAAGATACTCTCACAAGACAATATAGTCACGAACTGGAACAGGCTAATCAAAGGCTGCATTTAGTGGAAGGTTTGTTGTTGGCTCTCAATCGAATTGATGCGGTGATTGAGATCCTCCGTCATGCACCTGATGGAACTACAGCTAAGTTACGACTACAAGATGAGTTAGACTTCTCACCAACTCAGGGAGATTCTATTTTAGCAATGCCAATGCGTCGTCTGACAGGTTTAGAAAAGCAGAAGCTAGAAACTGAGTCAAGGGATCTACGGGAACGGATCGCTGAGTTGGATAAAGTTTTGGGCGATCGCCATGAATTAATGAAGTCGCTTAAAAGAGAATTACGTTCTCTCAAGCGCAAGTTTAGTGACGAACGTCGGACTCGCATTATCAATGTGGAGGTAGCTGAAGAAATTAAGCCAGTCTTAACCCCCAAAAAATCTCTAGATCAAGAAAAGACTCCTCAAAAAGATCCTGCCTTGACCGTATCTTCTACCCTAACTTTTGAACGTTCCTCCCAGGCAAAATTAAACGTAACTAGCTCTGGCTGTGTTTATTGGTCAAACCCGACTAAAGATACTGAAGCCAATAATTCTGCGCCGCAAACAGGCGAAGATTTTATCCTGCATCAAGAATCAATTGGCGATCGCGATCAATTAATTGTGGTTACCGATAGTGGTAAAGCCTATCCGATTCCCCTTCCAGAAATCCCCTCTAGCCTGGAAAGTACTGAGCTACGCGCAGTAGAACTTTTGTCCTCAGCAGCACAAAGAGATGCTAAGGCTACGGTGGCGCATTTCTTCCTGAGCGAAAATCATCAGAATTTGGACTTAGTAATGCTGACTGAAAAAGGCATCATTAAACGTTTAGATGCAGCTGAACTAGACGCTTTGGGTAATCGCGGCTTAGTTTTGATCAAGCTAAAAGACCAAGATGTCCTCAAGTACTTCTGTTTTACTCAAGAAGACCGAGAAATGGCGATCGCTACTACGGGGGGGCGCATCTTACGCTTGCCAGTCAATGATACTCAAATTCCCCTGATGGGACGGAATGCTCAGGGTAATCGCGTCATGCGTTTAAGATTGAAAGAAAGTTTGGTCGGTTGCTGTAGCGTTAGTTGTGATGATTCTCTCGCCGTGATTTCTCGATTGGGATTTGGTAAACGTATTCCCGTTAACTCCCTCAGATTAGGTAACCGAGGGGATATTGGAACTCAGGCAATTCAATTTACAACTAAGGAAGATATGCTGGCAGGAATTATTGCTACGACTAAGCAGGAAAATATTATTTTAACTACCAGCATTGATCGCAGGTTGGTTTTACCAGTCAGCAGTCTGAAACAAACCGAGAAAAATAGCCAGGGCGAGAGAATTGGTAAACTTAAAATAAATGAGCTTATTACTGGAGTGTATTCGTTTGTGTGAAGCCAAAAGTCACAAGCGACTCATTGCCATACTCAGTTTCTTAGTTGGAAGATTGTGTTGATCGCTTTTTGTTGGGGTTTTTCAATATTTTTTCTGTCCAAGGGGAAATATTAGCTCAAGCTGAAAATATTCTATCCGAACAGGATTTAGTATGACTCGTAAAGTTTAGTTAAAATTTATGATTAAATCTGCGAAGGGAGATGAATACAATATTCATCTCCCTTCACTAATACCTAAATACTTCGGTTGGTTTAAATCCCCTTCAAATTGAAAATGGGTGATTTTTGCTTTAACGAACTGTTGCCGTAGCAACCGCTTTATCATTATCCCACTCTTGAAGATCGATTGATTGTAGACTGGGAAAGAGAAAGTGGTTCTCCTCTACATATTGAGCGCCGAACAAACCTTTTTCTGCCCAGAAATAACGATCTGTGGTGTGTTCGTTTCTTTTAACCACCAAGACTGATGGAGGCTGGATGCCGAGGGAGGCTATGTAGTTGCGAGCAGCAGTTACTGGCTTATCTTCACCGCTTTCGATATGATACTGAGGAACGAGTTCTAAAATTTTGCGCCCTTCTTGGCGACGACGGCTCTTGCGTTTGCGTTTCCTTGCCAACCCCTTGACCTCCTAAAATTTACTTACTGAATACTGTGTCATTGGTTACTATTTTCATTGCTATTGTATCGTAATGAACAAAAAAAATCAACTACTATCTAGAGAAATTACTGAATAAAAATTAGAGAAAGATGTAATCTAAAACATATGTTGTTTAATATTTTATGATGAGAAAAGATCGCGTAATAATCAACCAAAATTAGAGATCTATGTAAAGTTGGCAGCTATTTTCATGGCTAGCATCTAACTTTCTGGAAATCTCTGCCCGTGGAGCATTAATGTCAAACAATCATATTTCCAGCACTGAATTTGCTTCTTTGTGTCAATCTCAGGTCAATTTATTGACTCAAAGTTTGGGTGCAGTTTGGAGTGTTATCTATTTGACAGAAGAAATGAGCGAAGACGTGGAGGCGCAATTGTTTCCTTTCGCGATCTATCCTCCAACCTCAAATCAAAGTTTTTTAGAGCTTCCTCCTACTAAGTTATCTGAAATCTGGCAGGCTTTACAGTCTCATTCTCTAGCTCAATTATTACCCAATAATTCAACAATAAAGATGGAAACCAGAGCGGCAGAATCTACTTGGAACCTAAAACCGACTGAGACGCAACAGCTAATTTTACCCTTGATTCATCAGGACACTTTTATTGGTCTTTTGGTCACTGGACGTGACGATCGCGAATGGTTACAAAGCGAGTTACAACAAATAGAAGAAATAGCTCGTACGATCGCGATCGCGCGCTTTATTGAGCTTCGGTATCATTGGACACAAGATGAGTTGGCTGCTCAGGAAAATCTGAGGCGGATCGAACATGATCGGCTAGATAATTTACTCCATCAGTTACGCAACCCGTTAACTGCACTACGGACATTTGGCAAATTGCTGCTAAAACGTCTTCTACCAGATGATCCTAACAGTGAGTTGGCCAGAAGTATTTTGGCACAAAGCGATCGCTTTCAAGCTTTGCTAGAGCAGTTTGAGACAGAATCAAACCAGTTGGCTACTTTGAATAATCAGGTTGCCCCTCACAACAGTTCTGTTCCTTGCTTAGAACCCAAAAGCAATCACCAACAAGTCGATCGCAGCAGTTTTCTGTTACCAAGTTCTGCTACCGAACTGACTTCTATTGATTTAACCGCAATTTTAGCGCCGCTAATTAATACTGCCACAGCGATCGCCACCGAAAGGGAGATCGAGCTGATTAATCATCTTCCTGAAACTATACCAGAAGTTACAGGAGACGCTTCCGCTCTGAGAGAAATCTTCAATAATCTAATTGATAACGCCTTGAAATATACTCTTTCAGGGGGAAAAATTTGGCTAGAGCTTGAGATGACCAAGCCTGCTATGTTGGGTATAGCAATTAAAGACACGGGATGTGGTATTCCCCTAGCGGATCAAGAGCGAATCTTTGAACGGCATTACCGAGGCAGACAGACTCAAAGCAATATTCCAGGTACTGGATTAGGTCTGGCGATCGCTCAAGAATTGGCGAAAAAAATGCAGGGAAAAATTGAACTTATCAGTCCCAATAATTTATCAGAACATAGTCCAGGAACTACCTTTATTATCTGGATTCCTATGTCAAATAATAATTAATAATTAATTGATGCGAAAATTATATTTTTTATTACCTGGAACAACAGGACAGTTCGGTGGTGGTGGACTGTGGGCAGAATTAAATACCTGTGTTTTGGCGCAGCAAATTTGTTCGGCCGAAGTGGTTACTTATCGGCAAAGAGAAGCCGAACATTTGTTCTTAGACGATATATTGCCCAAAATCAGCCCAAAATCAGCAATTTTTATCATTGGTTGGGGCTTTGATGTGCCTAAAATTATTAGCCAGCTCAAGGGTCAAAATATTATCTATCATGCCCACAGCACTAAATATGGCTTTGCTTTACCTCCAGAAATCCCCATTATTGCTGTCAGCCGCAACACTATGGGATACTGGGGAGAAAAGGCTGCTAATGGATTGATTTACTATTTGCCTAACCAGATTAACGATGAGTTTTGTAATTTAGGTCAACCGCGAAATATTGATATTCTGGTACAGACTCGTAAAGCTTCAGAATATTTACTGCAACAGCTCATTCCTGCTTTAAAGTCTGATTATCGAGTAGAGATTATCGATAGCTACGTTCTGGATTTAGCAGGATTATTTAACCAAAGCAAAATTTATCTTTATGATTCCGCCGAATATTGGGCAACCAGCGGCGTAACCGAAGGCTTTGGTTTACCACCTTTAGAGGCTTTAGCTTGTGGTTGTCAGGTATTTTCTAGCGTTAATCATGGGTTAGCCGATTATCTAGACCCTGGATTTAACTGTCACAAGATTGCTGGCTATTCTCTAGAGTACGATTTACAAAGAATTGCTCAAGTATTGCAACAACCTACCAAAATTTCCGAATCTTGGCTCACTCAATATCGTAGTGAACATCTAATAGCCAGATTGAAAGTAATTTTAACCGAAATCAATCAGTTTTTTGACGTAAAATTGCACTATCCTGCCAATATTAAAAGCTTAGACAATAAACGCCTTAGTCAGCTAAAAATCAAGCAAATAATTGCCAAATTCAAACAGAAACTTCAGCCCAAGTAAAACTTAAGAACCAGGG
The DNA here is from genome assembly GCA_050330395.1 of Pleurocapsa sp. Taxonomy (GTDB): domain Bacteria; phylum Cyanobacteriota; class Cyanobacteriia; order Cyanobacteriales; family Xenococcaceae; genus Waterburya. The sequence goes on along the minus strand of JBHJNW010000028.1, from coordinate 2,905 downwards.
TAAATTTAAAAGACTTCTATGGTAGTTAGGGCAAGGTTTTTGTGTCACCAGAATGTGCCAAAATGTGCTAAAATTCTATTATAAAATGCTACTATATTGGGCTTTATTGGCTATAACAGATAAAAGTGCGTAGTTTATCAGCCATTAATCCAAATTATTGCATATATTTGGAGTTTTTCAGAGTATGACCACTTCCCAGGAACGGATTATCCCCATCGATCTGAGTAACGAAATGTCTCGCTCCTATTTGGAGTACGCTATGAGCGTAATTGTAGGCAGAGCATTGCCAGATGCTAGGGATGGTTTAAAGCCAGTCCATCGTCGCATCCTCTACGCTATGTACGAACTAGGACTTACCCCAGACCGCCCGTTTCGTAAGTGCGCTCGTGTTGTGGGGGAAGTATTAGGTAAATATCATCCTCATGGTGATACCGCTGTTTACGATGCCTTGGTAAGGATGGCCCAGGATTTCTCAATGAGAAGTCCTTTAATCAATGGACACGGCAACTTTGGTTCAATAGATAACGATCCCCCCGCAGCGATGCGTTACACTGAGTGTCGTTTACAGTCCTTGGCAACCGATTCATTGCTACGGGATATTGAAGCAGAAACGGTAGACTTTGCCGATAATTTTGATGGTTCAGAACAAGAACCAGTAGTATTACCAGCGAGGATTCCCCAGCTGCTGATCAATGGTTCTTCAGGGATTGCTGTAGGAATGGCAACCAATATCCCGCCCCATAACCTAGGAGAAGTAATTGAAGGTACAATCGCTTTAATTCATCAGCCAGAAATTAGCGATCTAGAGTTGATGCAGTATATTAAAGGTCCTGATTTTCCGACAGGTGGACAAATCATTGGCAGAGCAGGCATCAAGGAAGCCTACACTACGGGACGGGGTTCGGTTACGATGCGGGGAATAGCAGAGATCGAAACCCTGCAACAGAGGGGCAGGGCGGACAAAGAAGCGATTATTATTACTCAGCTACCCTATCAAACCAACAAATCAGCCCTGATTGAAAAGATCGCCGACTTGGTTAATGACAAGAAAATTGAGGGCATTTCTGATATTCGCGACGAAAGCGATCGCACAGGGATGCGGATTGTCATTGAACTGAAGCGTGATGCCTATCCCCGGGTTGTCCTCAATAATCTTTATAAGCAAACTGCTATCCAGGCAAACTTTGGTGCCAATATGTTGGCATTGGTCAATAGCGAACCCCAACTATTAACCATTCGTCAGTTTCTCAAAGTATTCTTAGAATTTCGCGTCGAAGCAATTACCCGCAGGACTCGCTATCAGCTACGAAAAGCCGAAGCTAGAGATCATTTACTACAGGGTTTATTAATTGCCTTAGACAACATTGATTCAATTATTCAGCTATTGCGCGGGGCAGCTGATGCTACCACTGCCAAAAACGAGCTAGTAGAGCGATTTGGTCTATCCCCTACTCAAGCCGATGCTATCCTTCAGATGCAGTTGCGTCGTTTAACTGCTTTAGAAGCAGAAAAAATTCAGGCAGAACATGAGGACTTGCAAAGTCAAATTACCGATCTCAACGATATTCTGGCAAGAAAAGAACGGATCGAAGAGATTATCGAGTCCGAACTTACCGAAATCAAGAATGTTCACGCAACTCCTCGCCGTACCGAAATTGTTCAGGGAGAAGGAGAATTACTGGATAAAGACTTGATTGCCAATGAACAGTCGGTTATTTTGCTGACAGAACAAGGCTACATCAAACGTATGCCCGTAAGTACCTTTGAGGCTCAAAGTCGGGCGACAAGAGGAAAAGCCGCCGCCAAAATGAAGGAAAACGACGGCGTAGAGCATTTCATGACCTGTTGTGACCACGATACGGTATTATTTTTCAGCGATCGCGGTGTCGTCTATTCCTTCTCTGCTTACCAAATTCCTGCTGCCTCGCGTACTGCCAGAGGTATTCCTCTGATTCAAATGCTACCGATGTCTCAGTCAGAAAAAGTTACCTCGCTGATTGCAGTTAGCGAATTTACTGAAGATGAATATTTGGTAATGCTAACTCGTAAGGGGAACATCAAAAAAACAGCTTTATCGGCTTTTGCTAATATTCGCTCTAATGGTTTAATTGCAATTTCTCTGCAAGAGGAAGATGAATTACGCTGGGTACGTCTAGCCACCCAAGAAGATAGCGTGATTATTGGCACACGTAAGGGGATGGCGATCCATTTTAAAACTAATAATCAACAGCTACGTCCTTTAGGTAGATCGACAAAAGGAGTTAAATCGATGAAGCTCAAAGGCAATGATGAGCTGATTAGTATGGATATTATTCCTGCTCAGATCGTTGCCACCATTGATACGGGAGGAGATGAAGAAGAGGAAGATAATGCCGAAGAGTTGATTGATGAAGCACTAGATCGAGGTCCTTGGCTACTGGCTATTACTAATAATGGCTATGGTAAAAGAGTGCCTATTGCCAAATTCCGCCTGCAAAATCGGGCAGGAATGGGAGTGAGAGCCATCAAATTCAAGTCTCAAGACGATCGCCTAGTGGCAATTGACATTGTTAACCCAGACGACGAACTGATGATTGTTACCAATAGAGGTATTATGATTCGTCAGGCAGTTTTGGCAATCTCCTTGCAGTCTCGAAATGCTACTGGGGTAAGGGTTCAAAGGTTAGACAAAGATGATGCGATCGCTGCGGTTGCTCCTGTTCCGCCCATAGAAGCTGAAATAGAAGAAATATCGTAATCGCAGCAATTAGCTAGATCGTTGAGTAGAGGAAATTTCCTCTACTTTTTTTATCTCTCTTCCAAAAGAAGACCCTCAGTTTCACTGATGGGGCGGGGCTTATAAACGCCTGGGAAACCACAGGCGACAGCCCCTTATGAATTTTGGGCAGGGTTTAACGGCGGAGAA
>JBHJNW010000027.1:0-14815 GCA_050330395.1 Pleurocapsa sp. | reverse complement strand
TTTTGAGGTTCATGAGGATTATATAAGCCGACGCACTTAACAAAGCGATCGCTTTTAGTCCAAAGAGAGAGAGTACAGCCGTCCACTTTTAACGCTTCTCCTAACTCTTGGGCAATGGCAGCAAACATCACTGGTGGCTCTAAGCTGGAGCGAATTGTGGCGGTAATCCGATTGAGCGTCGTTTCTCGATGAGCTAATTCCTGTAGCTTCTCTCTAGCTAGCATTTGAGCAATTAGTAAACTCGCCTGATTTGCCATCATCCTAACCGCTGCTACCTCTTGTTCTTGCCAACAATCAAATTCTTGAAGGCGATGTATAGTCAAAGAAGCAGATAAATTACTCTGCGACAATAAAGAAATAGATACAGTAGAGCGTATTTTCGCCTGCATACAAGCTTGGTAGCTAGTATTAATCTGTGGCACAGATTTTTGAGCCTCATACTGATTAATAATTAAGTTGTTCAAACTAAATTCCGAACAGGGTGTGACTGTTAATTTGAGTAAATCCGAATCTATCTCCGAGATTTCTGCGTTAAATTTTTGATAGAAGAAGTACTGTTCGGCTTGAGACGGCAATTTATTAATATGTAATATGGCGATGTCGATGTCAAGCAACTGACCAACTCCATCAACGATGGTTTGACCTGTCTTTTCCCAAGACAAATCATTCAGTAGCTCACTGTGTTCAGATTGAAGCATTGATTCAATTTTGGTTTGCGGTCAAAGACAATTGAGCGACACCAACTAAGCCCAAAGCGAGCAACTTAATTAAAAGCAGTCACAACTCTCGATTAACTAGTGCAATTGTCTAACAGCCAAAGGCATAATCTTATTGTTCCCAAACAGTTAAGAAAAGAACCATCCGTCTTCATCTGCAACTACAATTATTAAAAAATTTGAGTTTACTTTTTAGTTAATGGCTTTACAATCCGTTGATCACAACATCGATAACAATTTAAAATTAACTATTCAACCCGCTGCCATAGAAAATACGAAAGCAATTAGCGCAATTTTAGCGCAGAGTTTTTATAATTTTCCTCACTTTGCTAGCTGGATTTATCCATTTCTGCAATTTACCATTAATGAAGATTTGCGCTACCGCCTACGTTCTCATTCGCCTGTTTATCGTTGCTTGGTAGCTAAATTACCCTCGTCAAATCACCAAAATTGCCAAGTGAGAGCTGAGGACTCAAACTTATCAATTGTCGGTACTGTAGAAATAGCACTGCGTTCTCCTTCCCTGTGGTCTAATAACGTTCAGTATCCCTATATTTCTAACCTAGCAGTCAATCAAGATTTCCGCCGTCGGGGTATTGGTAGTCAGCTTTTAACTAAATGCGAACAGATTGCTCTCGATTGGGGTTATCAAGAAACCCGGCTTCATGTTTTAGATAGTAATGACTCTGCCAAACAGCTATATTGTCATCATGGCTATCAAATTTCACATATAGAAGCAAATTGGGGAAACTTATGGTTTGATTATTCACCACGCCTACTATTAAAAAAACAGATTCAAAGCGATTAAAAATTTATAGTTCATTTTAAAATTATGGTGCTAAGTTGATGATAATCTGCTGAGATTTTGAGCTTAAGCGATAGTGTTTAAAGAGTGAACGAACAAAATATAGACAGTAAGTTTAAAATCGAGCGGCTTCTATCAAGATTAAAAGCCGAAGAGTTATTGATCGTCAATCCGCGTCGCAAGAATGGGCTAATTATCTATAAAAAGTACCATGCCGAATTTGCTGGACCAGGAGCAATTGTTGGTGGACAATTCGACCTAGGTATAATTAATCTGCTGGCGGTAGGTAATGTGTCTTTAGTTACCCCTCAAAATTCTCAAGAAAGAAAGCAAGCCTACAAAATGAGACGACAATGGGTTCGACTAACTAAGCAAATTATCGACAACCCCGAACCAACAGAAAGAGCGCAGGTCATTTTAAATCAATTCGAACATTGGTTTGATCTCGAAACGGTGGCAGACCTTCCTGATGAAGCTTTTGCTTTGCTAGTAGGTGTTTTGCCTCAAACGATTCGCAAAGTAAGAAATACTCAACTTCTATAGTTGTTGAAATTTTGGCGATCGCCTTAATATTTACTCAAGCTAAGGCTGATTTACTGGCATAATAATCTTTAAAAACTAGCTTTTTAACTCACATCAAAAACTAATTATGTCTGAACCGATTACTCCTGCTATTAGCGATCGCATTTGTCAACACATGAACCAAGATCACGCTGAGGCACTCGCTCTTTATGCCCAAGTTTATGGCAATGTGCCTCAAGCAGAAACCGCAACTATGAACTCAATCGATCCGCAAGGCATGAATATTTCGGCTAGAATTGCCGGCAAAGCAGTCCCTGTGAGAGTAGAGTTCGATCATCTTCTCAAAGATGCAGAGGATGCTCACCATACTCTGGTAGCCATGATTAAGCAGGCTCGAACTGCCAAAAAAGATTAAGCTAAATAAAATATACATGAATTCTCATTCAACGGTCCATCAGTCTATTTTAGATGCCCTACAGCGTTTGATTGAAGTAGTTGCTCAGCTAAGATCTCCCGATGGGGGATGTCTTTGGGATTTGGCGCAAACACCACAGACTTTGATCCCCTACGTCATTGAAGAAGCTTACGAAGTTGTCGATGCGCTGCAAAGAGAAGATCCTGAAGCGCTCGCCGAAGAGCTAGGTGATTTATTGTTACAGGTAGTCTTGCAGACTCAGATCGCTAGTGAACACCAAGATTTTACCCTGGGAGATGTTGCCAGGGGAATTACCGACAAGCTGATTCGTCGTCATCCTCATGTGTTTGCTGATGTAAAAGTCAATAGCGCCGCCGAAGTCAATCAAAACTGGGAACAAATTAAGGCAGAGGAGAAAGGAGAAACTCCCGAACAAGCATTGCTCAGCCATAAGTTAAAACGCTATGCTCGCAGCTTACCACCCCTAATGGCAGGAATGAAAATATCGACAAAAGCAGCAGCAGCAGGTTTTGAATGGTCAAATATAGAAGGAGTCTGGTCGAAGTTTGAAGAAGAGTTAGCAGAATTTAAAGCAGCATTAGCCACTGAAGATAAATCACACCAACAAGCAGAATTAGGAGATCTGCTATTTACGATTATTAATATTGCTCGTTGGTACGATCTCAGTCCGTTTGATGGCTTACAGGGAACAAACAGTCGTTTTATTCAACGTTTATCAATGATGGAAAAATTCGCTTCTCGTCCTCTGACAGATTACGATATCGAGCAGTTGGAATCTCTTTGGCAACAGGCTAAAGCACAGTTAAAAAACGAACAGTAAGTTCAATCAAACAAAATAGATGAACATATATGACTGGATAGTAATTGGTGCAGGAATAACTGGTGCTAGTCTTGCTTATGAACTGAGTCAACAAGACTTGAAAGTTCTTTTATTAGAAAAAGATCCGCATCCAGATAATGCTACTGTTTATAGCTATGGCGGCCTGGCTTATTGGTCAGGAACAGATGAACTAACTCGTCTTTTAGGTCAAGAAGGTATTGAACTACATCGTCATCTGAGTGAAGAACTAGCAGCAGATACGGAGTTTAGAGAACTAGATTTAGTTTTAACTATAGATCGTCAAGATGACCCAGAAATTATCGCCCAAAAATATGATCGCTTTGCGCTTACTCCCGAGTTACTTAGCGTTCAAGATGCCTGTATTTTAGAGCCATTGCTCAATCCTAATGCCATTTCAGGCGTACTAAAATTACCTCATGGTCATATTCAGGCTCAAAAGACAACCGATGCCTATCTTCAGGCTTTTGGGCGCAATGGAGGCACAATTATTTATGAACAAGCAGCTTTGTTACGTCAGGGAGAAACTGTAATCGGCGTAAAAACCAAGTCCAGTTCTTACTATGCAGACAATACCATTGTCTGTGCAGGAGGACTATCGCGATCGCTATTGCAGCAGGTAGGGATTAAGGTTGACAACTATTTCACCCATGCTCAATTAATCATGACTCCTCCTGTAGATTTGGAGTTGGCTACGGTGGTGATGCCAGCCGTACAGCAAAGATTTATCTTGGAAGCTAAAGCTAGGGAAGCGGAATTTTCTGGGAATCTTCCCGACGCGGAATCAGCTAAGTTAATCTTAGATCCTGGAGCAGTACAGTTTGTCGATGGTAGTTTATGTATGGGACAAATTAGCGCGATCGCTTATAATCCCCAGGCTAAGTTTAATCCAACCGTTGCTGAAGCTCAAATTCGCGAACAGGTAGGTAAAGTATTACCTTTGTTGGAAGATATTCCAGGTAAATGTCATAGTTGTTTGGTTGCATTCAATGATCGAGGAATTGCTTTAATCGGTAATTTGACAAACATTAAAGGACTTTATTTATTTTCTGGCTTTACTAGCACACTTGTATTTGCACCTGTATTAGCCAGGCGTTTTGCTCACTGGGCAAATGGTAAGGAAGACAAAATTATTGAGCAGCTACATTTAACTTTAAATCAAGCTATTCACTAAATGGTCTGGCGATCGTTTCGACACGCTTTTTTGCCAAGAAGTTAATAGTTTGCTTGATTTAATTTTTCTCAAGCAGGATCGAGACATCGGTTTGTTAGATTACAGCGATCACTATAATCATTCTAATTAATTTCTGTAGGTTTTGAGAAATCGGCAAAACGATGAATGATGAATGATGAGAAGTAGTACTAATCTACCTGTGTTTCCTATTTAGAATGACTCTAATTCTTAATCAATCCCTATTGAATGTTCCAGCCAGCTTCTAGTACCAAAGAACTGACAGCACTGACTAGCTATCTTTGCCGCTAAACTCAAAGCGGTAGAAAAGTCTTGCTCAAGAATATAATGGCAGAAAGCACCATGGAATATATCACCTGCACCCAAAGTATCTACTGTTTTAATCGAAGGTACTGGGACAGTAAAGCTTTTTCTGGCTTCCAGACACTGGATTGGTTGTTCTTCATTGGTAATAGCTATATGAGAAATTCCCTGATTCTGGAGAAAATCAAAAATATCATCAGTATTTTGGCACTGAGGAGGCTGAAAATTAGCCGAACAGACAGCATAATTAACAAAAGGCAGCACTTTTTCTAATCCTGGTTTCCAGCTACCACCGTCGATTACGACAGGAATTTGTAGGCTTTTAGCTAATTTGGCGATCGCCAAACTTACTTCGATCTGATGTCCATCAATTAAAACAATATCTATTTCAGTCAGCAAATCTTGAGAAATTAGATTACTAGTCTGAGACTTGACAGCATTAATGGAAATAATCGAACGCTTTCCTGTACCTGCCGTAACAATAATCGATGAAATAGGGGGAGTGTCCGTTTTCTCAGGAATTAAATCTATTATCTCGACTGAATGTTCTTCTAAATCGCTGGCAATTAACTCTGTTAAAGGATGCTGTCCCAAAACAGTCAATAACTGACCGTGATTCTCAAAATAACTAAAAGCAACGGCAGCATTAGCTGCTGGGCCACCTGCTACGGTTAAATAATCTTGAGCAACTAATTTCTGATTTTCTAACAGCGGGCGATCGCTTAAATAAATAAAATCTAAGGTAGTTAAACCGACAAACAAGCCTCTATATTGCATAATCAACTTAAGTTATCAGATCGTTAATATAGTGCTAGGCGCAAGTCAAAAGTACCACGCATGGTAAACCACAGGGGTATATCCGAAGGAGAATATCCTAAACGGCGATCGCAGTACAGTCTGGGATGAATGCCAGAACAGCTAAGCTTTGTAGAACTCTACGGTAGTTCCTGCGAGATCGGCAACTTTATCGATCAAAGCTTGGCGTTGAGCTTCATCCATGACGGTAAAAGAATTAGCCAGAGCGACCTTTTCCTGCATCTGTTCGGGGTTGTTTGCTCCCGTAATTAAAACGCTTACGGGTAAAGACCAAGTAAAGTTAATTGCCTCGGCAATGCTAACTCGGTTCGGCACAATTTTCGGGTTATCTCCGCTTTGTCCATGGGAAGAACCACCAAAAAAGCCGCCATTTGCTAAAGACTTCATTGCCAATACACCTAGATCGCGTTTGATTAGCTGCGGCATTACCTGTTTAATAAAGCTGGAATAGTTAGGATCGGCAAGATTAACTGGCATTTGACAAGTATCGAAAATATCAGATTCCATAACTCGTAATAGCGCATCGGGTTGATAATGACCAGTGAAGCCAAGATGCCGAACCCTGCCTGATTCTTTGGCTTCTGCCATAACTTCAAACACGCCATTAGCAACGCGCCCATCAACATCTTGAGGATTATTTACCGAATGTACCTGCCATAAGTCCAGATAATCAGTATTCAACCTACGTAGAGAACCATCTAAGTGAAGACGAGCATCATCCGCGTTTCTAGCAGTGCTTTTTGTCATTAAATAAATAACATCTCGATATTGAGGCGTGAGCAATTTACCGTAACGAGTTTCACTACCACCAGACTGATAGGATTCAGCAGTATCGAAAAACCTAACTCCACCTTCAAGGGCAATTTCAATCGTTTCTTGCGCATCCCGTTCGCTGCTCATCCCTCCAATGTGCGCTCCTCCAACTCCTAGCATCGTTACTGCTTCACCCGTTCGCCCTAGAGTTCTAAGAGGTAATAATTTACCCAAGCGATCGCTGGGGGGACTGTTATTTTGAGCATTGGCTTGAGTTGAAAGCAAGATGCCAGCCGTAAAACCCCCTAGCCATTTGAGTACAGAACGCCGTTCCATATCTGTAAAACCTCAATCTGTTTTCAAGTTAATTCTACACAGAAAAAAAGCTAAGAACTCTTGCAGGTTAAGATAAACAAAGCCAATTTACCGCATCAAACATAGATGAACTTATCCGTTAGCTTGATTTTGCTTTACTCCATAATCGGAGCGGTTATTTTAACTTACGCACCTTTTTTAGTGGTAGCTTGGGGGCGATTACAGACTGGCTACAACCAATCAGCACCCCGCGCCATGTTCGATAAACTTCCTGCTTATGCTCAAAGAGCTACTTGGGCGCATCAGAATAGTTTTGAGGCTTTGACTATTTATGGTTTAGCTGCGCTGATGGCTTACGTTACTGGAGTAGCATCAGACTGGGCAAAAATTGCGGCGATCGCCTTTATTGTAGCTCGCTTGTTTTATTCGGTATTTTATATTTCTAATATTCCTTTGGGGCGATCGCTAATGTTTGCGATCGGTTCTTTGTCTGGTTGGACTCTATTTGCTTTGAGTATCTTGCGGGTGATGAATTAGAAAGTAGCAAGTGAAAATAATTTACTTCTGACTCCTGTACGGGCGAATGGCGACGCGAAGCTAATCCTTTAGGGCATTCGCCCCTACGACTGACTTCTTACTTCATAACCTCGGTACTGCCAAAACTAATATCATCTTCTTGGTACTCTGGTGGTTCAACGTGAATCAGTACTCGCACAGCACCAAAACGCTTTTCTAAAAGCTCTTCGATTTGTTCGGTAATTTGATGAGCTACCACAAGATCGTCTGTATCTACAATCAAGTGCATTTCGATAAATACCTGTCTGTCCAATATTCCTCGTGAGGCAATATCATGACAGTTAACTACTCCTAAAACTTGAGTGGCAACATCGTAGATCTCTTCTGGGGCGATCGCCATTTCATCAACCAGCCAGGGCAAATTCTCATTAATCACTTCCCAACCACTGTGAAATACTAATAACGCTACAGGAAAAGCTAAAACTACATCTAGCCATTGCAGCTGGGGAATATTGAGGTTTTCTGCTTGCCAAACTCCTACTAAACCAGCAATCACAATAATTGTTACCCAAATGTCGCTCATCGTGTGTCTAGCATCAGCGATTAAGATTGGGCTGCCAATTTTTCTGCCGATATTACGCTCATAAAAAGCTACAAAAATATTCACGCCTAAAACCAGCAGCAAGAGCCACAACTCAGTGGAAGATACGGCAATTGCTACGTTTTCTGTGTTCCAAAAGAGCTTTTCGACTGCGCCGCGTAAGATCTCAAAGCAAGCAATACCAAGGAAGGCAGCAATACCTAATGCTCCTACTGCCTCAAACTTTTGATGTCCATAAGGATGTTCGCGATCGGGTTGAGGAGAAGAAAAACGATTAGTAACTAAACCTAAAACATTGTTAACGCTATCTGTGACGCTATGTATTGCATCTGCCTGTAGACTCAAAGAACCAGTAGCTATCCCTAAGGTAAACTTGAGTGCCATCACAAACAAATTTAATAATAGAGTTAGCCAAAGAACTCGACGCACTTGCGAGCGGTTATCTTGCACCATATAACAATTCAAATCTTAGCTGCTTGCTTTATTATCATAGTTCTAAAAACAGCTAGGGTCTCTATTTTCTAATGCTTATAGCAATGTTGAAAGCTTGCAAAAAACACCACTTATTGAGATAATTTCTGATAGATAAACTATTAGATTTCGCCAGTCTGATTAATTAAAATTACAGATTTATTAAAAGATATTGGCATTAAATCTTGAATATTAAATTAAATTAAATTTTTAGCATGGCTCAGTTAACCCTCAATTTAGTTCAAGGAGCAGTTAGCTTCAATTTCTCTACTGATGCAGCACAACAGCTACAGGTGGAAATATCGACACTAATGCAAAGCCTAAGAGCGATCGCTGGCGCTACTCCTGGTGCAGGCAATCGTCCAGTTAAACAAGAATCAATGGAATATCGCTATACAGGTGATGTGTTTTTAGAAGTCTTTTGTAATCCTAATATTTATCCCAGCCCTTTTGCCGCCAAAATTTTGCTCACTCTGCGAGACGATCGTATTCGTTTAACTAGTGAAGCTGAACTTACTCAGTTAATTGAAGATTTGAATGTTTTTCTCGAAAGATAATTCAAGCGCGATCACTGTTCATAATTAAGCTAATTTCTCAGGATTAGATCGTAGTGACTTAGTTTTAAAAGGCGATCGCCGATCTTGCTAGCCGATGAGCGAAAATCGAGATAAGAAAGCAATAGTCAGATTGATGTCTGGCTGGTTGTTTTTTGCTTGACAAATCCGATTACAATGAATAGGGCAATTTTTGATTTCTCTTCAGCATGGCTTCTACTCCCAACTCGCGATCCTTGGCTTTTCTTGCCCTAAAAAATATATATCAAAAAAAAGCCTATACTGATATTGCGCTCAATAGCGTTATTAAATCTGCTGACATTAGCCAAGCAGATCGCAGCTTTGCTTGTGAGTTGGTTTATGGAATCGTGCGTCGTCAGCGTACATTAGATGCCTTGATCGATCTGCTAGGCAAGAAAAAAGCAGTACAACAACCTCCCGATTTAAGAATTATTCTGCATCTAGGTTTATATCAGCTACGGTATTTAGATCGCATTCCTGCTTCAGCAGCGGTCAATACCAGTGTAGAATTAGCTAAAATTAATGGTATAGCTCGTCTTAGTGGAGTGGTTAATGGTTTGTTGCGAAGCTATATTCGTCAAGCTGAAACTAGCGATCCTCTGCAACTACCAGAAGATCCGATAACCAGCTTGGGAGTCAAACATAGCTTTCCTGATTGGATTGTGGAAACCTGGTTAGAGCAATTATCCCTCGAAGAAGTACATCAATTACTTGCTTGGTTTAATCGATCGCCCAAAATTGATTTGCGAGTTAATATTTTAAAAACTAACCTAACTGAAGTAGAAGACGCATTTAAAGTTGTTGGTGTTGACGTTGAGCAAATATCTAACCTACCTCAAGGATTACGACTAGCAAACGCAGGTGCAGTTACCGATTTACCTGGATATAAAGAGGGATGGTGGGTAATTCAAGATAGTAGCGCGCAGTTAGTTACACATTTATTAGATCCTCAGCCTGGAGAGACGATTATTGATGCCTGTGCTGCGCCAGGGGGGAAAACCACCCACATAGCTGAATTAATGGGAGATCGGGGCAAAATTATTGCCTGCGATCGCGCTGTTAAGCGCTTAAATAAAGTCAGAGAAAATGCTGCACGTTTACAGTTAAAGTCAATTCAATTTGAACTAGGAGATAGCCGAGACTTTGCTCAATTTGCTAATATTGCCGATAGGGTATTGTTAGATGCACCTTGTTCTGGCTTGGGTACACTTCATAAACGCCCTGATATTCGTTGGCGACAAACATCGCAAGGGATTGGGGAACTTTTTACCCTCCAAAAGGAACTATTAGAACAAGCAGCTACTTGGGTAAAGCCGAAAGGGATTTTAGTTTACGCAACTTGTACTCTTAATGTTTTAGAAAATGAAAAAGTAATACAATCATTTTTGGCAAATAACACTAATTGGAGTATTCAATTTCCTCCCGATAAGATTGCCGAAAATTGGTTGACAACCGAAGGTTGGATTAAAGTTTATCCCCACCAACATAATATGGACGGATTTTTTATGGTGGGATTAGTACGAGATGGGTGAGATGTGGAGTAACAAACTTAACAAGATGAAACAAATTCTCAAGCTGATCATTGCTGCTGCTTGGATCGATGGCGTTATTCAACCAGAAGAACGAGCTTATTTACGTCGAGTAGCGCAAGATTTTCAGCTAGCTGACGATCCTGAAATTAAACCATTACTATCAGAATTAAGACCAATTCAAGCTGTTGAGTGTTATCAATGGCTGGAAGAATATTTTGGTGAACATCCTTCCGTGGCTGATTATCAAGAATTGCTAGAGAAAATTAGTGGTTTAATTTATAGCGATGGTTATGTCGATGTTAGGGAAGCAAAATTAATTGAGACTATCCAAAGTTGCGATCCAAATAATCCAGATTGTCGCAATTCTCTTTTAGATAGAATGCTACGCAAAATTCAAAAAATATATAAAGCAGCAATTGAACAACAAGTTTAAATGTTGTCGATTGAAATTTCATACTATCTTTAGCTGTTAGCTGTTAGCTGTTAGCTGTTAGCTATTAGCTTTCAATATTCGGATTTATTGACTATTAAATATACTACTTAACTATACTATTATGTCATTATTTGACAAACAGATATCTTATTAAAATTACAGCCAATTAAAGCGATCAATCGTCTGCTTTAAATTCTTCTTTATTTGCCTGGTGTTTTAGATTAAATTTAGATTAAATACGGTATTTAATCCTGCTATAGTTCGCTTCGCAGTTGTTGCAAAAACTTTTTAGTATAAGCCTTTTTTTCTTGAGCAAGACGTTTTCCTATCGGAGTAACGAACTTTATTCGATCCAAATACTGATGTTCAAAAATATCCGCAGTCTCCTCATAAGTCTGCTGATAAGCACCTCCTGTAGTAAAGGCTTTGGCGATACCAAATGCTCCTAATAGCTCTACATAGTTAGCATCATGCACAATCTTTTCCTCTATAGTCTGCGGATGGCTCAAATGACGCTCTAAACCTTGAAATGCTTGCTCAATCTCTGCTTTTGTCCATTCTAATTCTTGTAAAAAACCTATAGCTTGATCGCGAAATGTCCTATCATGACGCAAATTTTTCTCTAAACCATGAAAACAGGCAATAAAATATAGTAAAGCTTTATTAGGCGATCGCGGTAATTCTTGTGCAAAAAAGTCAAGGCAATCGATAATTCTTTCAATATGTCGAAAATCATGAGCAGAATCTTTGTTCGCATAATAGGATTGAGCAAATTTTTTGTAGGGTTCAATTTGTTGTTTTTCCATAGCAATATTTATTCGCTCACCTTGCTGTTTGTTGTTTAGTTAGATTCATGTTTAGCGATAGGATAACTTAATAAGGGTTGTCTATAAAATTTAAGTTTAAGTTAACAAATCTATCCTAAGATACTTACTTTATTTTGACGTAGACAGGCAGAATGGGGCTGGATATTTAAGATAAATTCTGGATTTTGTTACAGCTAAGCTATGTTGAGCGCCAAAACTTCTAATACTGCTTCTGCTAAAAGTTTTCAGGCAACACCATTTTTATTCGCTCTATATTTTATTTCTGGCTTTACCGCCCTGCTGTATCAGGTAGCCTGGCAGAGAATGTTAGGCTTGTTTTCTGGTTCTGATGTTCGTTCCGTGACGATTATTGTCGCTTCCTATCTGCTGGGATTAGGCTTAGGAAATTTATTTGGCGGCTCGATTAGCGATCGCCTAACCAACCGTCAGTGTGTTATTGTCTATGGCTGCTGCAATTTAGGAATTGCTGGCTTTGCCTTAGCCAGCCGCTTTATTTTCTACGATCTGCTGTTTGTGAGGCTGCAATATCTAGCCCAGTCTTTGCTAGTAACTTTAGGAATTGTTTTTATTAGTCTTTTGATTCCGACAGTTTTAATGGGTATATCTTTACCCATGTTATCCAAGGCAATCAACCGTAGTGCGGATGGTGCTGCATCCCTAATTAGCTGGCTGTATGGATTCAATACTCTTGGTTCTGGTTTAGGAACTTTAGTTTCAGGGTGGTATATTGTCGGTACTTTAGGCTACAGCAAGACAGTTTACTTGGGCGCGATCTTTAGCTTTACTGTTGGTGTATCGGCGTTAGTTTTAGCTTCTCGTTTTCCTAACCGTAGTTTGTCTCAGGATAAATCAAATATCAGCTTGAAACCATGTCAAGATGATACTCAATCGCTTAAATCTTGGTATCTATTAGTTTTTTTAGCAGGTTTTACGGCAATTTCCTGGGAAATTATTTGGTTTAGAGTTTTAGACATTGCTCTACAGTCTAATGCTTATACCTATGCTCATTTACTAGCTTTTGTGTTAATTAGTAGTGCGGTGGGCAGCATGATCGGAGCAAAAGCGATTAATTATATTCATCGTCCTAAAAAAGTATTTCTCATTATTCAGGGCATTATTGCGCTTTATTCAGCGATCGCCATCTGGAGTATTGGGCTTTATTGGCAGGCTAATCCTAGTTTGCGTTCGGACGAGGGATTTGTCAGTCTCAACAACATCAACGCGGAGGTACTATTTAAGTATCTAATCATCCCTGGAGTAATTACGATCCTGCCTAGCTTGTTAATGGGGTTTTATTTTCCCTTAGTACAAAAGGCAGTACAGCAAGATAATGGGCAAATCGGCAAACGAGTCGGCTTGATCTATTTGACGAATATTTTAGGTAATACCCTGGGAAGTTTGTTAACTGGCTTACTTTTAATCGACTTACTTGGTACGGCTGGTTCGATTAGGCTGCTAGTAACTATCGGACTAGTCTTTTTACTAGCCCTGCGCCCAAATCTCAGCCAAAATTTCTTGACTACTGCTTTAATGATTATTTCAGTAGTGGCAATCATTGTCTTTCCTAGTAATAATCGCCTTTGGGCTGCCCTCCATGCCGTCGATCCGCAAGCTTATTTTCAGGTTGCCGAAGATTCTACCAGCGTAGCAGCGATCGCCGAAACTAATGGTAAAGGCAAACTACTTGCCAGTGGTCAAGCACAGGCAAACTTTCCCTATTTGCATATTCACGGGTTGTTAGGTAGTGTTCCTGCTTTATTACATCCAAATCCCGAAAAGGTCATGATTATTGGCTTGGGTTCTGGGGGTACTCCCCATACGATCGGTGTGAACCCTGTAACCAAAAAAATCAAGATTATTGAGCTATTGGGCGCAGAACTCCCCGTATTGCAGCAATATGCAGCCAGACCAGCAGGAAAGGCACTTCAACATCTATTTTCCGATCCGCGTTACGAAATTATTGTCGGAGATGGACGCAGAGAATTAACAGTTAGTGATGAAAAATTTGATATTATCGAAGCAGATGCCATTCAACCCTGGCGATCGCGGGCAGGAATGCTTTACTCTCAAGAATTTTTTCAACAGGTGCAGTCTCGCCTTAAGCCAGGAGGCTTTGTGGTACAGTGGGACGTAGGTGCAGGGGCGCAACAAACTATGCAGAGCGTGTTTCCCTATGTTACAAAAGTTGGCATGGCAGGAAACCTCTGGATCTTAATTGGTAGCGACGATCCCGTACTTTTTGATCAAAAGCTGCTGCTGCAAAGATTAACACAATCCCAGGTAATTGATTTTCTAGAACAGGCAGGAATCGATCCCGTCAAAGTACGTCAAGATGTCAGTAATGCCTATGTTCAAAGATTTGAACGTAAATCAGGCAACATACCTGAACCTTTCAATACGGATCTATTTCCTCGTGGAGAATATTATTTAAATCGTTAAGGAACTTGTCTTGCTCACAGACAATAATTTATCTGAACAGGATTTAGTAGTAAGTATGTATGTATGCAATTTGAAAATTCTCTTAGTTCTGCTTCTAAATATTTAAAAGCTCGTTATAATTTCCTGGCTGCTTGTTCGCCAACAGCTACTTTTACCAAGTCTTGGCAACACCCGCTGCGAGGTATAGCGGGGGAAAAGCTGTATCTAGATTTAGCTTGGTTTGGTGATGTTGCTGCTAGCAAAATATTAATCTTGTTATCGGGAATCCATGGAGTTGAAGGTTTCTGTGGTTCTGGTATTCAAGTCGGCTCAATCAAAACAGGCTGGCATAATCAGGCAGATTCTGATGTAGCTGTGATGATGATTCATGGTTTAAATCCCTATGGCATGAGTCACTTCAGGAGAGTTAACGAAGATGGGGTAGACATCAACCGTAACTTTCTTGATTTTCAACAACCACTGCCCAAAAACGCTGTTTATGATGAACTAGCTAATGTTATTATTCCACCGCAATGGACAGAAGAAACTCAGGCTCAAACCTTAGAGCGAATTATGGAATATCTATACAGTGACTCATCAGGAATTGCCGCCTTAGCTTCAGGACAGTATCAATATTGGTATGCACCCTTTTATGGTGGTGAAGTTCCTACTTGGTCAAATCGGGTATTTAATCAAATAATTAATCAATATTTGTTGGGCAAACAAGCAGTCGGCTTACTAGATTA
>JBHJNW010000026.1:0-12007 GCA_050330395.1 Pleurocapsa sp. | reverse complement strand
GCGATCGCCACTGGTAGATCAAAATTAATTACGCTTGGACTGACATTAATGCCTTGGGGTGCAAGCATTCCTGCTACACCTAACACTGCTAAGATGTTGAAAATGTTGCTACCTAGAACATTACCGACGGCGATCTCTGTTTCTCCACGGAAGCTAGCGATTACTGAAGTAAATAATTCTGGTAGTGATGTACCGATCGCGACAACAGTTAAACCAACTATCAGTTTACTAACCTGGAAATATTCGGCAATTGTCACCGCCGCCTCTACTAGCCAACGAGAACCCAAGACTAGCAAAACTAGACCTCCAATAATATATACCGTATTCTTAATCCATGTTGTCGGTGTGACTGGTTCGGATAAACTGTACTCCTCCGTAAACTCATCTTGTTCTACACCCTGTTTACTGCTTTGATAAATTAGAGAGAGAGTATAAGATAATCCCCCAATAAACAAGATAATGCTGTCTACCCTGCTGAGTTGACCATCTAAGGCAAACATCAGCAGCAGCAGTGATACGCCAATCATAATTGGTACTTCAGAGCGAATCATTTGCTTGGTAACAGCTAACGGCGCGATTAACGAAGATAAACCTAGTATTAGCAAAATATTACAAATATTACTACCCACTACATTGCCGATCGCAATATCAGCTCCCTGGTCAGATAACGCTGATATTAAGCTGACGGACATTTCTGGCGCACTAGTGCCATAAGCCACGATAGTTAATCCAATAATTAAAGGTGGTATTTGTAAAATTGCTGCCACTTTAGACGCACCCTTAACCAAAAACTCTGCCCCGATCACTAGCAATACTAATCCTGCTACCAGAGTTAAAAACGTTATCGGATTCATAAAAAAGGAAATTAAAGGTTTGTTCAATTATCGATCAGATTAATTTAATTTCGCTCAAAGATAGCAATTAGCTCACAACTTTTAACGATTGAGTTAGAGGATTAGGCACGATGAAATGCGAGCGGAGAATAAATGAATACGCTATAGGTTGCTATAGAATTCCCGATTAGATTCAAAATTTAAAACGGCAACTACTAAATTGAGCGCAAATCATTCGTAATTAATTGATAGAACTATTCTAATTCAGCTTACTTGATTGAATTTCGGTGATTGTTTCCTTGGTTAAACGATTTTCTCTTTCTAAGGTTTCGAGGACAAAGTCTGGGAGCTGCGCTGACTTTGCTAGAGCTAGCTCAAAATTTGCTAGTGCTTCTGCCAAAATCTCAGGATTGTTTTCCTCATTGCCAATTTTTCTTAAGATCTGTCCCTTGAGGTAATAATGTTCTGGATTTTCAGGAGCAATTTGGAGAGCTTTGTTGGCGTATTGTAAAGCTTTGTTATATTGTTTTAAATCTCGGTAAGCAATGGCTAAACCGCGTTCGACTAAATAATTTGGTGCAGCATAACTTTCAAAGCGAGCGATCGCCTGTTGGGGTTTAGAAAAAGGTAAATTTACTGCTAACAATAAATCCATATAGCCTTTAATTAGATTTAATTCAGGATCTTTAGGGTCACTAGCTTCCGCCCGATCTAAATATTTGAATACCAGCTGAAGTTTATTAATTGCATCTAATGCCCCTTGTTTTTGATAAACGTAAGCTCCATCCAAAAAATGTCCTACTGCTAAATAAAGATTACCTCTAACTGGATCAGTTTTAGTTAATAATTGAGCCGATGCTAAAGTTTTTTCAGCATGTTTCTTAATGCTTTCCCAATCTTTTTTGGTATAGGCCAAAGAAGCAAGCATCGCATGAGCGAGAGGTTCTTCAGGCTCTTCAGATTCAGCTAATTCTAGTTCTTTACTAACAGTTTGATAATCTCCTTCCAAGAAAATAGTTTTAAAAGCTTTTTCCGTATGTTTGCCAATATCGCGAGCATTCTCTTGGCGAAAAGGATCTTTACCCCAGGCAGAATGATTACCAAAACCAATAATTATAGTAATAGCCAATGAAGCGATAGATGCCAGTCGAAATGAATGGCTTATTGAGCTACCAAATTTTATTTTGCGATTCATTATACCTAATTATGTTAATCAGCAAGATGGACAAATATAGACGTAAACATTAGATATTTAGTTCCTAAAAGGACTAGAGATATTATTGTCAAATAAAGCTAATCATCAACTTAGCTTTACTTAATTTAAGCGCGTATAATCAAATCATAAAACTCTGAGTTATTGAACAATGCTGCGTCTGCAAAATTTAACTTATCATCCTGCTGCTACTCCTCAACCAATTCTAAACAATATTAACCTAGAGCTACCAGCACAAAAGCTAGGATTGATTATGGGTGTTAGTGGTTCAGGAAAAACCACAATTTTAGAAATTTTGGCAGGATTAGCTGAACCAACCAAAGGAAAAGTTTACTGGCGAACCAAAGAACTGACTGACATTGAATTGCAGCAGCTTGCGGGATTAGTGTTTCAGTTTCCCGAACGACATTTTTGTGGTGGTAGCGTACTAGAGGAATTGCGTTTGGGTCATCCCGAATTAGATATCAAAAGAGTCAGAGATGCTTTAAGCGAGGTAGGATTAGAGCATGTATCCTTGAAAATACCTCCTCACGCCCTGAGTGGAGGACAGCAGCGTCGTTTAGCCTTAGCGGTGCAGCTAATTCGTCAGCCTAATGTGTTGATGCTAGATGAGCCGACAGCAGGATTAGACTGGTCAATGCGAATTCAGTTAGCCAAACTGCTAGCAAAATTAAAGCAACATTGGACGCTACTGGTAGTAACTCACGATCCTGGGGAATTGGTTGAAATAGCCGACCGATGTTGGACAATTGATCGAGGAGTTTTACAACCGATTGAGCCAAGCGCTTTGAACCGATAATTCTATAAGCCTATGAGTCAGATTGAAATTAATACGCTGCCCCAAATGAATCAGGTTTGGTCGCAAACTCTTGACTGGCAACCCAGCGATACTCAAGAGCAGTTGTTTCAACAGGTTTATCAAGAGGTCTTAGCGGGAAATCGTCAACAGAACTTAACCCGTATTACCTCAAGTGAAGACTTTTGGGAAAAGCATTTGTGGGATTCATTGTCAGGAATAGTTGGTTTACCAGCGGAAATTTTAAATCAGCAATTGCAGGTGATAGATGTTGGTACGGGGGCAGGTTTTCCTGGCATTCCTTTGGCGATCGCTTTTCCCCACTGGCAGATAACTTTACTCGATTCGACTCGTAAGAAAATCACGTTTGTCAATGACTTGATTGCCAAACTACAGCTCAATAACGCGACGGGAATAGTTGCTAGGGCAGAAGCTTTAGCTAGAGTGCCAGGCGATCGCGCTAGCTATGATTTAGCTTTGGTTAGAGCAGTAAGCAAAGCTTCTGTCTGTGCCGAATACAGCTTACCCTTTATCAAAACAGGTGGATTTGCCATTCTTTATCGGGGACAGTGGAATGATCAAGAAACCCTAAATCTAGAATCGGCGGTGGCTCAATTAGGTAGCAAGATTGAATTGATCCATCCTTGGTCAACTCCTCTGACTCAAGGGATACGGCACTGTATTTATTTACGTAAAGATTCTGCTACCCCTAAACAATTTCCTCGCGCCGTGGGTGTTCCAGATAAGCAACCGCTTTGATCATTTAAGATTTACCATTGATTAGTAGGGGCGAATGGTCATTCACCCTTTCACAGATGAGCAATTTAAAACAATATTTAAGATGAGCCGAGAAGAAGTAGATGTAGTCGTAATTGGCAGTGGTGTCGGTGGTTTGTGTTGCGCTGCGCTACTAGGAAAATACGGCGATCGGGTAAAAGTATGCGAAAGTCATTCGCTTCCTGGAGGTGCTGCCCATAGTTTTGAACGGAATGGCTATAAGTTTGATTCAGGGCCTTCTTTGTATTCGGGTTTATCTTCTAGCCCGACTAACAATCCTTTACGTCAGGTACTAGACGTAATTGAAGAAGACTTAGAATGGGCAAACTACGATGCTTGGGGTTGCCGTATACCCGAAGGAGATTTTGATGCCTACGTAGGGGCAGATCATTTTTGTGAGGTGTTAAGGAAATTTCGGGGAGAAGATGCCGTAATTCAATGGCGTAAACTTCAGGCAGAAATGAAGCCGTTAGCTGATGCGGTTAATGCTTTACCTCCATTGGCGATGCGCTTCGATTTGGGTGCGGCTTTTAGCTTGGGTCAATATTTACCAAGTACTCTTTGGCATTTGCCCAATATTCTGCGGATGACTGGCCCATTTAGCAAAATTATGGACGAGGTGGTTACAGACCCGTTTATTCGTAACTGGCTAGATTTACTCTGTTTTCTGCTATCTGGTTTGCCTGCTAGTGGCACTGTCGGAGCAGAAATGGCTTTCATGTTCGCCGAATGGTACAAACCTGGTGTTCAGCTAGATTATCCAATGGGAGGTAGCGGAGCAATTGTTGATGCTTTGGTACGGGGGCTAACCAAACGAGGCGGCGAGATTATTTACGATGCTCATGTTGAGCAGGTATTAGTAGAAAATAAACGCGCTGTTGGGGTACGTTTACGCGACGGTCAAGAAATTAGAGCAAATGAGGCAGTAGTATCTAACGCTTCTGTATGGGATACTCTATCTTTAATTCCTGAAGGAGTTTTACCAAAAAACTTTGTCAGAGAAAGAGCTAATACCCCAGAATGTGCCAGCTTTATGCACTTACATTTGGGAATAGATGCTACTGAACTAGAAGATTTAAAATGCCATTACATTGTAGTCAATGATTGGGACAAGGGCATAACCGCACCTCAAAACGTAGTTGTCATGTCTATTCCTTCAGTATTAGACCCCAGCCTTGCTCCTGCTGGGAAACACGCGATTCACGCATATACTCCTGGCAATGAACCTTATCAACTTTGGGCAGGAATGGATCGCCGTAGCGAGGCTTATCAGCAACAAAAACAGCAGCGGGCAGAAGTAATGTGGCAGGGATTAGAACGAATAATTCCTGATATTCGCGCTCGCACTGAACTAACTTTGATTGGCACGCCCTTAACCCACAAACGTTATCTCCGCCGTCATCATGGTTCTTATGGCCCTGCCCATCAAGCGGGTCAAGCTCTCTTTCCTGGCTCGACTACTCCTTTGTCAGGTTTATTATGCTGTGGTGATTCTACTTTTCCTGGTATTGGGATTCCTGCGGTGGCTGCCAGTGGCGCGATCGCCGCCAATACTATTGCCCCGCTACAAAAGCATTTAGAAATTTTACAATAAAGTTTAATGACAACCGATAAATATCAATCAAAGATTAATTCAAAGGAATAAACACTCTGGTTTTAGCACGGGTTAAAGCAGTGTAGAGCATCTTTTGTAGATCGGGACAACCCTGCATATCTTCTGTATCTAAAAAGACGTAATCGATACTAGAACCCTGAGCTTTATGTACGGTTAAACTATAGGCGTAGGTGATATCATCGAAGGTTCTGGATAAGTCAAAATACTTATTCCATTGTTTTTTTTCTACATAAGATTTAATCTGCTCGTTTCTAAGTTGTTCACCTTGATCGGTTAAAACAGATAGGTTTACCTCAAACCCTGCATCAGTTATAACTGGAACGGAGTGATATTGATATGCTACTTTGTCATAAGATAGTTGTTTAATTGTTGGCTGCTCGATTACAGAACACTCTTCTGAGTTGTTGATTAAAACTCCCCACCTATTTTTGCCTTTTTGTCCAGGACGAATACGAAACAAGGGTTTTCTAGCGATCAACCTATCCCCAGGAACAAATATGGGTGCATCTTTTCCCCACAAACGCGATCGCACAAATCTATTGGCAGAGGCAGCGGTTTTATTGCGCCAGACTAACAACCTGGCATAGTCAGCATTGGTCTTATATTGATCAGATTGAAAATACTGGGTAACTGTCTCTAGCCATTGCTTTCTAGGTTGACAAACAATAGTGCGATCGCCACTACTTTGGAAAGGATAAATTACACGGCTATACTGCTCATCGCTACGTATCTTCTCGGCAACTACCGCAATTTCTCCCTCGTATCGGATAACTTCGTTCAAAGTTGCCATGTCGTCAATGTGTTCGGAAATGGCAACCATCGGCTGTTGTTCTTTGACTGGTGGTAGTTGCGCCTCATCGCCGACAAAAATTACCTTGGTATTAATGGTTAAGGCGATCGCATTTATGATCTCTTCAAAATTACTGCGATTGATCATCGAAAACTCATCGATAATCATGACATCATAATCATCAAATTCGGCTTCACCTGCGGAAGTAAACTCTTCTAAACCTGTTTCCTCATTAATTTCTGGCTGTTGACCCAACAGTTGCGCTACGGTTTTAACCTCTAAATTAATGCCGATAGACATCGCAACCTGCATGAGACTCTTAGCAGCTTTATTAGTCGGGGCTGCCACTACAAATTCAAAGTCCAATGAGTCTAACCACTCAATTAAGTGGCAAATCAAAAAGCTTTTGCCTGTTCCTGCATATCCACTGAGGCGAAAGAAACTACCGTTGCTGCGTAGAAATGATTTTAATTTAGCGAGAGCCTGCTGTTGCGCTGCGGTTAACTTTTTTACTGATTGCTGGGAAGTCTTTACCATTGCTTATTTAATGAAATAAGATTTATATTTTAACTTTACTTACCATGCTGGTTAACCTGCCAACAATTGTCTCAATCATGATAGTTTCACTTTTAGGTTGCAGCGCATTTTCCCAGCAGCAATCCAACCAGCAATCTAACGTCAAAGAGACGCCCTCGCTAAAAGTTGCTCCAACTCAGGTATATGAATGTGGTGACTATGAGTTTGGCATCAGTGGGAATACAGACCAAATAAAGCTATATCTGAGCGATCGCACTATTACTTTGGACCAAGTACCAGCAGCTTCTGGTGCCAAATACCAAAACTCTGATGCTGTATTTTGGCACAAAGGCGATCGCGCTCGGCTGGAGATCGAAGCGAAGAACTATAATTGCCAAAGCAATCCTCAACGAGAACCACGAATTGAGCAGGGAAAAAGACCAGTGGATTTTCGCGCTACTGGTAATGAACCAGGATGGCTGTTAGAAATTGTTGATGCTCACCATATCAGAATACTAACCGACTATGGCAACAATCAAGTTGTAACTCCTGCCCCAGCACCACAAACGAATGAAGCAAAAATATACGAAGTAGAGACACCAGCCCATAAACTACGTATTGTTATTCAACCCGAAGCTTGTACCGATACCATGAGCGGTGAAAAGTTTGAGTCGCAAGTGACAGTACTTTTAGATGGTGAAACCTTTGTCGGTTGTGGACAGAGCTTGATCAATAGCTCTAAGCCTTTTAAGACCCCTTCTAATTAAGCTTAGAGCTAGGGCTTCGCCCTATAAAATTTTGTGGGTATGAGAATGTTGTTTCACGTTATCTTCGGTGGTTACTGCCCGAGAATTGTTTAAAACTCGTTTTCTTTCCAAGGAATAATTAAAGTCTTGTCTAACTGTGCCTAAAGGAATATGTTCTTTGGCTTCAGGACGACTTTTATAAGTGCGGGTTGCGGCTGCTACTCTTTCGGCAAAACGATCGCACAAATTAATTTTTTCGCTACTTGGCAAATCATCAGGTATTTGTACAGTGCCTTCTTGAAAAATTTCTCCCAAGGTTTTAGAACAAGCTAATTGATATGAGGTAGGAATCCCTTTAATTAATGCCTCTAAGGCAGCAGAAGGAATTGGTTCTAAAACCGTTAACTGCTGAATTTCGCCTTCATCTCGCACAAAACAAGTTGCTAAACCTAAAACGCAATAATCTTCAGCAGCTAGATCGGGTGCTTGCGCAAATACTGTATTAGTCATACTTTTTATAGATTAATTTAAAGTTATTACAGGCTAGTTTTAAGAGCCGATATGTAGAGAATGTAAGTGAAAAATGGGGCAAATTTACCAATCCCCAGGTGAATTGTGATGAAAACAAATATTTCAGCGCGAGTTTGATACAAAAAGCAAAATTAGTTTACCTAATTGTCAATATTAATTTACGTAATTCTGTGGAAGACGATTGACTTTTTTTTAGCCATTATGCTCTATAAATAATTAAAAACTTGCTGTTCAAAAATTGGCAAAACCACGAGACAGTTTAATGGGTGACACATTTAAGTTATCTCAGCCTTTAGACAAAATAGTAAAGTAGCACTAGAAGTTTAATGAGCAGCATATTTCTCAATCAAAACTACAAATATCATCCTCCCCTAAAGAACTGGAGGCAGCATTGCCAGAACCGTATTTTTTGTCTACCTCATTAAGTACAGAGCAACAGCTCAAAAAACTGAGAACCTGCGTCAAAACCGAAGCATCTGAAGGCAATTATCCAGTGGCGATCGCCCTTTTGGATCGCTTAATTGCCTTATGTCCCGATAATGCAGCCGATTATAATAATCGAGGGTTAATGTACTTTCGCAATAATCAAATTATTGAGGCACTGTCTGATTTAACCCAGGCATTAGAAATCGATCCTCATCTCGATAGTGCCTATAATAATCGAGCCAATTGTTATGCTGCTCAAGGTGAATTAGCCGAAGCGATCGCCGATTACGATCTTGCCCTAGATTTAAATCCGGCTAATCTTCGCGCTTGGATTAATCAGGGAATTGCCTTCCGCGAATTGGAAATATACGATCTGGCATTAGAAAACTTTGATATTACGCTAATCATTGGGGATTCACTTCAAGAACGAATTTATGCAGAGCGCGGTAGAACTAATTATTTTCAAGGAGACTGGAACTGCGCCGTTGCCGACTATCAAACAGCTTTAGCCATTTTGGCAGAGCGACCACAGCTAGCTAATTTAAGACAAAAAGTTCAAGCTTGGTTAGAGCAGTTACTTAGTCCTCTAATGATTACTGATTTTTGATTTCTGAATTATCTTCTGGTAGCCAATAAATGCGACTTTGGTTAGGAAAGGTTAAAGAACTATATTGCTCCATGAGACTTTTCGTTTGTTGAGGATCAAAATTCTGATTGAGCTGTTCCTTCAATTTGTCAACCCTAGCATCAGTTTCCTGCACCTGCATTCGTAACTCTTTTAACTTTGCCTGCTGAGTTAGATGATAGGGAAAGAGTTTAAACAAAGAAGCGATCGCACCCATAGCAATTGCCCAGCTCAAGATTAGCTTGAAAATAATTTCCGCAGTTATGCCGCGATGGGGATTGGGGCGTTTACGAGAATTACGACGGACTGCTTGACGTGTTTGGCTGCCAGAATTCATGGTTTGAATTGCACCTAACTAATAAGGACTCCAGATTAACAACTTTACATAACAATCGCCAATCTAAAATCCTTATTTCTAGATATTTAAAATAATCTTGGCGGCATTGATTATTTATATAGCTCTGTCGATAAGCGAATCGCCATAATTCCTGGAATTAAAGCAACTACAAGAGCGATAAAGACTTGAGTATCTGATAGAGGCATGGTAATTTTTCTCCTTATATTTTAATTCGGATAATAAAACATTCCAACCCCAATTTGCTTCATAATCGACCCTAGAAGAAACATCTTGTAACAAGATGCAACATAATTAAGAAGGAAACTTATGGAAAAAATGACTGGAATTGAAGGAAAATTATCCGATCTGCTAAGCCTGATTGATCGCTGGCATGTTGATCCTGATTAATCTACTGGTTCAAAATTTTTCATCTGAAATTTAAATAAATTATAGATATTGAATGCTGCAAAACATTGTTGATTATTTTACCGACGCTGGAGTCGAAGTATATCTCATACTGCTGGTTTTAGTGGTATTAGAAGCTGTTTTATCAGCGGATAATGCGATCGCTTTGGCGGCAATTGCCAAAAGCCTAGAGGATTCCAAATCTCAACGTCAAGCTCTTAATATAGGACTGATTGGTGCGTATATACTGAGAATTACCCTAATTTTTGCTGCCACCTGGGTAATTAAATATTGGCAATTTGAACTATTGGGGGCATTATATTTATTATGGCTAGTTGTTAATTATTTTTTCTTGGCTGACGATCACAACGAAGAACATCGAAGTCTGGGGTTTAAATCTGTTTGGCAGGTAATTCCCACGATCGCCATTACTGATTTAGCTTTTTCCCTTGATAGCGTTACCTCGGCGATCGCGA
This sequence comes from Pleurocapsa sp., assembly GCA_050330395.1. Classification (GTDB taxonomy): domain Bacteria; phylum Cyanobacteriota; class Cyanobacteriia; order Cyanobacteriales; family Xenococcaceae; genus Waterburya. Next base: position 1,921 of record JBHJNW010000026.1, on the reverse strand, counting down.
TTACTGAAGATACTTGGTTAATTATTGCTGGCGGTACGATTGGCATCGTTATTTTACGCTTTCTAGCTGGGTTATTTATTCGTTGGCTTCAAGAATATACTTACCTAGAAGATGCTGGATTTATTACCGTCGGCTTTGTGGGATTGCGTCTGTTGCTCAAGGTTTGGCTACCAGATTACCTCATCCCTGAATGGGTTACCGTAGCTGTGGTAGCGGCGTTTTTTACCTGGGGATTTTCTAAAAAAGAAGTTGCAACCTCTGATATTGATGATCGGTAAACAGTCGATTAGAGAGACTACTTTGCTTCTAATCGTCTTGAGAAAAGCGCAACAGTTTGTGGTGGGAGTTTGCCCCATTATCAATCGAAACTGTTGCCAGAAGTATCCATCCAACTTTAGAGAATTTCGCTGCTTGTTAGTAGAATCCCATGGTTCTACTTATTTCACTTTAGCCAGAAGGTACTGTTCGATCAGCTGACGGTATTCACTTTTTTGTTTGACTCCCTTAACTTCTGCCAGTAATTCTTGAGCGCAGAAAAACTGTACTGTAGGAGTTCCTGAAACTTGACCCATTTGGGCAACTTCTGGATCGGCAACTATATCTATTTCCACAAAATGGATTTGTCCCTCATATTCTTGAACCACCTTATCTAAGATGGGCGAGAGAATTTTGCAAGGACCACAGGTAGGAGAAACGTATTTCACCATCATCAGGCGATCGCTTTCATGAAATAACTTTCTCAAGGCATAGCCCCCAACATGACTAGTCGCATTAAGATTAAAGTTAGCTTCAGTAGCTGCGGGTTTAGTTGCCGTAGCTTCAGCACCTTCTGATTGTTCCTTTGGCAATTGGTTATGTTCAATAATCAAATTACGTTCTGAGAGCCATTTTTCGGCTGCTAGTGCTGCCATGCAGCCTGTTCCCGCCGCGGAAACTGCTTGGCGATATTCGTGGTCTTGTACGTCTCCTGCTGCATATACTCCCTCTACGGAGGTGGCAACTGTTCCTGGGGTGACGATGATGTATCCTACCTCGTCTAGCTCAATTTGGTTTTTGAACAAGTCTGTATTAGGTTGATGTCCGATCGCAAAAAACAAACCGTGGGCGCGGATCTCTGATTTTTCTCCTGTTTGATTATTGAGGATTTTAATACCAGTCATGCGGTTATTTTCACCATAGACATCGACTGCTTCGGTATGCCAGTGAACCGTAATTTTCGAGTTGTTTAAAACTCGGTTTTGCATCGCTTTACTGGCGCGTAATTCCCCGCGACGTACCAACAGGTGAACTCTACTACCATATTTGGTTAAATAAACTGCTTCTTCGGCTGCGGAATCCCCTCCCCCAATGACAATTAGTTCTTTACCGTTAAAAATCGGACTTGCTCCATCACAAATCGCACAGGCAGAAATACCATTGTTCCAATATTGTTGCTCACTAGGTAAACCTAACCGTTTCGCAGTCGCTCCTGTAGCAATAATGACGCTATTGGTCTTAACTTCTCTATCTGTGGAGGTAATGATAAAAGGACGCTGGGTAAAATCTACTTTAATTACGTCTTCGGTGTGGCATTCGGTTCCCCAGCGAATCGCTTGCGATCGCATTCTCTCCATTAGCTGTGGTCCCGTAATTCCCTCGGGAAAGCCCGGGAAGTTTTCTACCTCCGTGGTAGTCATTAACTGTCCTCCTGGTACTCCTCCAGCCTGCAAACCTTCAAACATAACTGGCTTTAAGCCAGCTCTGGCTGCATAGATCGCTGCCGTATATCCTGCTGGACCAGAACCAATAATTACTGTGTTTTCTATTTTTTGCTCAACCATAATTAAAATTGAAATTTAAATAAACTCATAACGACTCCGTTTTTGCTATTATAGCTGTCGAATTTTAATCAAGGCAAGCAAAATTTTGCCCAGCAGTGTTA
>JBHJNW010000025.1:0-40386 GCA_050330395.1 Pleurocapsa sp. | reverse complement strand
TGCGATCACTAAACTCAGCCCACAATTGTACTTGTTCGTCGGTCATATTTTGTTTCGCGATCGCGTCATTATCCTACTTTTCTCATTTTCTTTCTATTCATGCAAGAGGTCTAATGATTCATTGGCATCAGCTAAAGCGTTTATTGACAACTATGATTTTTGGCAACATCAAGACTACGGCTTGGCGTTTTTTATTAATCAAGATGAAGTTAAATATTATCGTCTTCCCTATAGTTTTGAAGAGTCGATCGAGGTGAGCGATCGCTTTTATCTCAAGCCTTTATTACCCGTACTTACTAACAACAATAAGTTCTATCTATTGGCACTATCACAAAACGAAGTACGGTTTTTTCTGGGTAGTCACTACAGTATCAATGAAATAAAGCTACCGGAAGGTGTTCCCGCTAGCTTAGCCGAAGCTTTAAAATATGACGATCCCGAAAAGCAGCTACAGTATCATAGTGGCAATCCAGGCAATAGTCCTATATATCATGGTCAGGGAGTAGGCACTACTGATAACAAAGACGAAATCAAACGCTTCTTCGATCAGATCAACAACGGTTTAACATCTGTTTTGCAAGCAGAACAAACCCCACTAATTTTGGCTGGCGTAGAGTTTCTTCTACCAATCTACCAGGAAGCAAATTCCTATAACAGCCTGCTAGAGTCAGGAATTACTGGTAATCCTGAACACGTTGACTCCGAGGATCTCCATCGACAGGCTTGGTCAATTGTTGAGCCTCACCTAAAAGCAGCTAAACAATCTGCACTGGATCGATATCATCAGCTATCTGGAACTGGTGAAGCTAGTTCTCGACTAGAGGAAATAGTTGTCGGTGCTGCCAACGGACAGGTTGACACTTTATTTATTACTGAAGATGCTCAATCTTGGGGACAGTTTGATCGTCAAGCTAACCAAGTAAAGATTGATTCTCAAGCAACTAAAGATAAATAGACTTAATTGATTTTGCCGTCACACAGACTTATTTACAGGGTGGCAATGTTTATACTTTAGAACAGTCTCAGATGCCTGAATATCACTCGGCGATCGCTATATTCCGTTATCCTGTTTATGTCCAGCCAACTGAAGCTTAGCTATTTTGATAGTATTTTTTGTTTAGGGGTGGACAATTGTCTACCCCTAATTTAATTTTTGGCGTTTAGAGCAAGAATTGAAACACTATTTGAGCAAAGTTTGACGCTAAAATTTTGTATATTTTAGCAATTTTGTCATGATTTGCTCACTTAACTTGTTGCCGAAATGCTTAAGATTTATACTGTAAATTTTTGTAAAGCATAATTCCAACTTTAAAATTAATCTTTAGATAGATTTATTGATCAGGTAATGCCTTTTTAATATGTCTAAACAATTAATAAAAATAATTGACTTTTGTAACAATGTCCAAGTTAAAATACCAAATTAAGCAAGCAGAAAATCAAAGATGGGGTATATACCAGGATGGTCGTCTACTAGCAACAGTTGGCAGTTACGAAGCTTGCGAGTCAATCTGGAAATATTTGCAGCAAGAACTTTCTTATACAGAAAACATCAAGTCTCGTCTATCTTATCGTAATGCAATTGATCAAAATTTATTGATTAATTCTGGTAGAAAAGTAATTTAACTACCATGACATCGTGAATTTATAGCCTGAGAAGGATGTATTGAGCAATTAATCTTTTAGATACTATCTGAAAAACATAGATGGGAAGAAGTGATTTATGAAGGGTATACAAGGCAAAAATGTTTTAGTCACAGGAGCAACCTCTGGTATTGGACAAGCGATCGCCGCTTATTTCGCTACGGCTGGTGCTAACCTTGCCTTAAACTACCGTAACGATCTCCAGAAACTAGATAGTACAAAAGAATTAATTAAAAAAATGTGCGCCGATGAGGGATGTAGTGGCAAGCAATTACCAGTCGAAGCAGATATTTCAGAAGAAGCAGATATCATTCGGATGTGTAATGAAGTTGCCAGTCAGCTTGGTAGCATCGATATTTTGATTAACAACGCGGGGATACAAACTACCGCCCCTTCCCATGAGTTAGCTACCTCAGACTTTGACAAGGTGATTAATATTAACCTTCGGGGTGCTTATCTTTGTGCCAGAGAAGCCATTAAACATTTTTTGAAGCAGGGAAAAGGTGGGATTATTATTAACGTCTCCAGTGTCCATGAAATTATTCCCCGTCCCCAATACATTAGCTATGCGATTAGTAAAGGTGGCATGGAAAATATGACTAAAACCCTAGCATTGGAATATGCGCCACAAAATATTAGAGTTAATGCGATCGCGCCTGGTGCTACTGCCACACCTATTAATAGCTGGACTGAGGATACGAAAAAGAAACAAGAGGTAGAAAGCCATATCCCGATGGGAAGAGTCGGAACATCTGAAGAAATGGCAGCCATAACCGCTTTTTTAGCCTCAGATGATGCTGCATATATTACAGGTCAAACCTTGTTTGTCGATGGTGGTTTAACTTTATACCCTGATTTTCGCCAGCCTTGGTCAGCAGGAGAGTGATTGAGTCATAAGGCTCTTGCTGTCTCATTATTATCATAAAGCTGAGGTATAACGAAAGTAGGAAATCCGCATTGCGATACCTATGGTCTGGACATCATACTAAAAGAAAGTTAAGGCTTGTTGATGCAGACAAAGAAATCTAGAAAACTTGGTGGACAAACAGCCCTGCTTTCTAACTTACGAATGATTCGGATCAACCTGGTTTATTGAAATAATTAAGTCAAGCTAAAAAACTACTCCAGATTTATTTTCTGCCGATTCTGTTGCCTTACTTATTTAGTTTCCAATAAACATGACTCAAATATTTTTTCCTTTAGATCCTAGCGACAGTTGTCAAAAACTGTATTGCTACACTAATGGCATTTCAAAAATTGTCATTTCTCAAGTTCGCACTTTGTTGGGTAAACACTTGGAACGAGTTATTTTCCCAGGAGAAAAGTTTTTGTTTCAAGCCAACAATGATTGCGGATTAGAGATTTCTCAACAGACTAATAGTGGAATTATTCAAGATTTTATCCCCTGTGAACAACTACTTGAAGTTGCTTCCAAAAACCACAGCTAAATATCAGGCTTATAACCAACCAACAGAAAAGTAAACTCACCAACACACAATAGACAATAGTAGGTAAAACTAATCATGGCAAGCACCAACAACAACAGCGTTACTAGCTACCTAAAAGAAATAGGTCGTACTCCTCTATTAAAATCAGAAGAAGAAGTAAAGCTAGCTAATCAAATTCAAGCAATGCTGCCTTTATTAGAGCAGGAACATTTGACCCCAGAAGAACAAGCAATTGTGCGTCAAGGTCAAAGGGCAAAACGAAAAATGACCCAGGCAAACCTGCGCTTGGTGGTTTCGATCGCCAAAAAATATCAAAACCGTGGTCTATCATTGCTTGATTTGATCCAAGAAGGTAGTATTGGTTTGATGCGGGCTGCCGAAAAATTTGACCCCAGCAAAGGATATAAGTTTTCTACCTACAGCTACTGGTGGATTAGACAGGCGATGACTAGAGCGATCGCTAACTATGCTCGCACAATTCGCTTGCCGATTCATATCACCCAAGATCTAAATAAGATAAAAAAGGTTAATCGTCAGCTATCCCAAAAGCTAGGTCGCAAACCAACCGATAGCGAAGTCGCTCAAGAGCTTGATATTGATGTCACAAAACTCAGATCGTTAGCTGAAGCATCAAGAATGACTAGACCAAGAAGTCTCAACGCAACTATCGATGAGAATCAAACCGAATTAGGGCAAATTTTGCCAGATGATTCTAGTTCTCCTTCAGATTTTGTTGCCGAAAGAGAAACTATTACCAAAATTCAAAGCCTATTAGATACTCTCTCTCCAAAGCAGCGAGACGTAATTATTCTGCGCTATGGTTTAAAGGATGGAAAAACTATGACTTACGAGCAAATTGGTGACGTTTGCGGTATTAGCAGAGAAAGAGTTAGACAAATCAAAAATAAAGCCATGAAGCAGCTGAAGAAACAAGCAATCAACCTCTCAGCGCTCGCTGGATAGAGCTAGGACTAGGCAATATTGATTTAAATCAACAGGAAAATAACAGATTAGTATCTAAATCTAAGCTAAAACACAGCGAGCAGGTTCTGTAAAAAAAGTGCGATCGCTGCCCTAAAATCGCTCTTGATAAACTGTTAAAAGATAAGGCTAAGCAGCTGGCAGCTGCCTCAATTTTATTTTCAGGTGAGTGGCGATCGCAAATCATTCTTCAAAAATCTACCAAAACTTAAACATTTTAATCATGATTGAAACACCTCCCACTCGTCCTAATCCTGAGCCAGTACCAACTCCCGAACCTCAACCCGTTCCTACCCCAATCCCTCAGCCAGTACCGACACCTATTCCTCAGCCAGTACCAACTCCCGAACCCCAACCCATTCCACAACCTCAATAATCGATTGAATAGTTCTTGAAGCAGGGCGGTGGAAAGCTTCCCTGGCAAAAAGCCAATGCTTCGCTTTTGGGCTATTAGCTATTAGCTTTTTTAGCCTTAGTCGTTATGTGTTCTACCCAATTGAAAAGCGCAGTAGATCCTGTAACCATCTTCGTCCGCTGTCGGCGTTTTTCTGCGTCGCTAATTATATTGACAGTAGCCGTACCAAAACTTTAACCAAAGTCATTAAAAATTGCCAAAATAGAAACGAAGTTAAAAGTTACATGAGTTATGGCGATCGCCTTTGCGTATGAATCTATCAGATCAGGTTTCCCAATCTCAGCCAACAATCATTCGTCTAGAAGAAGTAGAAAAAGTTTATGGTATTGGCAATACTGCGGTTCATGCCTTAGACAAAGTTAATCTCACGATCAATCAGGGAGAATATTGTTCCATCATGGGAGCATCTGGTTCAGGAAAATCTACTGCCATGAATATAATTGGCTGTTTAGATCGACCTACTGCGGGAAGATATTACCTCGATAATGTTGCGGTAGCAGGATTAGCTGACGAGCAATTAGCAGAGATTCGTAATCGCAAAATTGGCTTTGTCTTTCAACAGTTTCATTTACTCTCTCAAATCAGCGCCTTAGAAAATGTCATGTTGCCAATGGTTTATGCAGGAATACCTAGTAGCGAAAGGCGCGATCGCGCCCAAGAAGCCTTAAGCAAAATGGGTTTGGGTAACCGAGTTAATAACCGCCCAAATCAGCTTTCTGGAGGGCAACAGCAGCGAGTAGCGATCGCTAGAGCTATTGTTAATCAACCTTTACTACTATTGGCAGATGAGCCGACGGGTGCGCTAGACTCTCACACCACTAAAGAAGTTTTGGATATTTTTGGCGAGTTACATAGTGGCGGAATAACCGTAGTAATGGTTACTCATGAACCAGAAGTAGCTAAATTAACTAACAGAATAGTCTGGTTTAAGGATGGTCAAATAGTTCATTCTCACTTAACCCCAGAAGAAATGTTAACGGTAGCGGTTGCCTCGTAAAAACTTCCGCTGTATATTTTGTCACTTCAATCAAGCTTCTTTACTATTGCAAAGAAGCTCAAAGTAAAAGATAATGCTTGATTAAGCAAAGTGTAGTTTTGTATACTAATATGGTTAGTAAAGCTCACAAATCGTCTGATGAACCAGAGGTGTTAATTAATTTTTTGAGTCGATGGCAAAAGTTTAAGTCCAAAAGCGAGCATTTATCTGTGCGTTTCGACGTTCAGCAACCCACACAATGAATTATTCTCAGCTAGAACCTAGTCATTCCTTGCGCTACGATGCGGAGGCGATCGCCGCTCATTATCGTTTTAGACCTTGGCAGGTAATCTGGCGAGCGATCGCCATTATCTGGCTATTTGGTAATTTTGTTTTGCGACTCTACTTAGACAAATTGACCAACAAAGAAGAAATTAACCAACCCAAAAGAGCTAGTGAACTACGGCAAATCATTACTACTCTTGGTCCAACCTATATCAAGGTTGGACAGGCACTCTCTACTAGACCAGACTTAATCCGCAAAGACTTTTTAGATGAGTTGACTAAACTACAGGATCAGCTACCAGCTTTTGATAATCAACTTGCTTATAAAATGATTGAATCAGGTTTAGGTCGCTCAATCACCGAAATTTATCGAGAATTTTCCCCTAATCCCGTAGCTGCCGCTAGTTTAGGTCAGGTATATAAGGCAGTGCTGCATACGGGGGAAACTGTCGCAGTCAAAGTTCAGCGTCCTAATCTACGTCCCAAGCTGTGTCTTGACCTTTATTTAATGCGACGTTTGGCTGGCTGGATAGAACCTTGGTTACCTCTCAATTTGGGTCATGATTTGACTTTAATTGTGGATGAGTTTGGCTCAAAATTATTTGAAGAAATAGACTATCTCAACGAAGCCAAAAATGCCGAACAATTTGCCCAAAATTTTGCTGGAGATCCTGAAGTAAAAGTTCCAGCCATCTATAATCAATACTGCAATAACTCTGTTTTAACTTTAGAGTGGATTGATGGTATTAAGCTCACTGACTTAGCCAAGCTAGAAGCTGCGGGATTAGATGCAGATAATTTAATTAAAATTGGTGTGACTTCAGGTTTACGTCAGCTACTAGAATATGGCTTTTTCCACGCCGATCCTCATCCTGGTAATTTGTTTGCCACTCTTGATGGGCGAATGGCTTACATCGATTTTGGCATGATGGATCAACTTAGCGAGTCGATGAAGGAAACTATTGCTAGCGCACTAGTGCAGTTAATTAACCGTGACTATGAAGCTCTAGCGGTAGATTTTGTTAATTTAGGCTTCTTGACACCTAATACCGATATTCGACCAATAATTCCCGCTTTAGAAACTGTTTTGGGTAATGCAGTTGGGGAAAGCGTGAGCAATTTTAATTTTAAAACCGTTACTGATGAATTTTCTGAATTAATGTATGAATATCCCTTCCGTCTTCCTGCTAAGTTTGCCCTAATTATTCGCTCTTTAATTACTCAAGAAGGATTAGCACTAAGCCTGAACCCCGATTTTAAAATCGTCGAAGTATCGTATCCTTATGTATCACAAAGGTTATTAGCAGGAGAATCACCTCAGCTGAGAAGACGTTTACTCGACGTATTAATTAAAGACGGCAAATTCCAATGGGAAAGACTGGAAAATATGATTAAAATCGCTAGTTCTGATGACAATTTTGATATTTTGCCCACCGCTCGTCTAGGCTTACAATATCTCCTCTCAGAAGAAGGAAAGTATCTACGTCAACAGTTGCTCATTGCCTTAACTGAGGGCGATCGCCTTCATACCGATGAAGTCCAAAGAATCTGGAGTTTGATTCAGGACGATATCAAACCACAAAAAATAATCGACCTTGCCTTTAGTGCTTTTCGGCAAATTTCTGCCGATAGTGTGGCAGCAATTCTTCCTTCGGTTCCCGCTTCAAGATAGAGTAGTAAAGCAACTTCTCTTAATCAATATTAACAATATATGTATTATCTGCCCCAACCACCTTTTTTAGTAGCTATTTTGGGAGTATTTATTGCTATCACCTGTGGCTCAGCGTTTCAAAATCTTTTAGAGCAGAAGTTGCGGGAATCATATCAAAATGTTCAACAAAAAGGCTCATTTAAAATAGACAGAACCAACGATTCGGTTATCGCTATTACTTTTTGGGGAATTTGTCTAGGGGTCTGGGTTTTTTTAGGTGGTGGCTTGTTAGTCCTGGGTTTTGGCATCATTCCTTCCTATGGCGTTTCTCTTCTGCTAACGCTTTTTACTGGTTCATTGGTTTGGGATCAAATCAACGATGTTCTTTGGCAGTTGAAAGAAGGTGGCTCAAAAGCACTAGAATTAGACTAACGCTTGATTATCATTAGAAATAGTTAAGATAGCTACAGCTTATTCTAATTAATGTAACTCTTGTCGTCAAATCCATAGGATGTCAAAATAAGGAGAGTTATTAAAAATAAATTAAGACTAATAAATCACTAGTAACTTTATCAACTTTATTAAATTGAGTTCAGGAGAAAATTCTTATGGCTGAAGAAAGTAAACCCAACGGCACTCAGGCAAAAACCAGTACTGAAGCTAGCAAAACTACATCAACTAGGTCTAGCACCGTCAAAAGTGGAGCAGCTAGCAAAACTACATCGACCAAACAAGAAGATAATGAGCGCGCTCTTGCCCTATCAGTACAACCTAAAACTTTACTGCCTCAAAATCGACCTATTGAACCTAGTAGTTTAGAGATAGTTCACACCTATTCATCGGTCGGCTCAGATCGCCCAGTTTCTAAAGGAACAGTAAAATTTAGCAGTTCTATAGCGATATCTGGTAATCGCCCTATTGCTGCCAGCACTCTTCAGGTCAGCGAGTCTTATGTGGTGATGGGAAATCGCCCTGTAGCTTCTAATGAGTCAGATGAAACTACTGCTTTAATGGGATATTTAGATTAAGTGTTTCTTTAGTTACTAGTAGTAAAAAACTTGAGAAGCCAATGCGATATGTAAAGCAATCATTAATTCGCTTCTCATTTTATTATTGTTTGTCAATCTCAGCCATGAAAGCTGACTCTCTGTTTGAGTAACCAGCAATTTTATTTCACTTGACGATATAAGTCCAAGTATTGCTGGGCTATATTTAATTTATCAAATCGTCTGATATCGTCTCGAGCAGATGAGCTGGGATGCTTAATAGCTTGAATTAAAGCGTCACTTAAATTAGCGATCGCATCACCCTCCAGCGAAAAATAAGTACATTTTGCCGTAGCAATCTCTCGGAAGATGGGAATGTCAGAACAGACAACGCGATCGCTAAAATATAAAGCCTCTGCTAAAGGTAAACAGAAACCTTCGGTAGAAGAAGCAATGACAAATACCTGGCATTTTTGATACAGCCAACCCAGTTCTTGATCGCCGATTGCTGATAATAAACTTACTTTAGTTTCTAGATTGAAGTGTCTAATTAACCGCCGAATATTTTCTGTTTCTGGGCCAGAAGTACCGACAATAAATAATTGGCAATCTTGCTCAATGTTATTAGTTTTTAATAGTTCAGCATAAGCTTGAATTAGCAAATCTAAATTTTTGTTCTGCCGATGTTGAGCGACTGACAAGAAGAATCGACTATGTTCGGCAAGCTGTTGAGGAGCTTTAGTTTCTATTCCCTCAAAGTCTACGTAGTTATAAACCACCTCAACTTTTTGCTGAGGCTTGAGGTTGGGAAAGTAAAATTTGAGCTTGTCAGCAGTAACTTGAGATACACAGGGCAGCCCATCACTATTACTAATTGCTTGTTTTAAAAATAAACGATTAAACCAAACTTGGGGAAAGCCAAAGTTTTCAGGACATTCGTAGGGATATAGATCGTGAATTGTAGTGACTACAGGGGCATTAAATTTCGCTCTCAGAAAAGGAAAAGGAAAAGAAAGATGAACTACATCAGCATCTAGCTGATTTGCTAGCTGAGGCAAGCCTTTGAGAAACCAGATATTTCTCACGACGGAACTATTTCTAATGTTGACATTAACTAATTTAATTTTATTAAAGTCTAAAGCAAAGGCCGTTTCAAAATAGTATTGTTGCCAAGAGCCAACAACTAAACTAATTTTAGTCACTTCTGGTTTTTCGGCTAAACAACGAGCTAGGTTGGCTGCGTGTCGGCAAACACCAGTAGGTTTAATCGGTCGATGTAAGGCTGCAATAAAAACGTGCATATTATTTATACTCTTGATGTAGATCGCTCAAGTTTTGAGTCAGGTAAAAGCTAGAAAAATCTATTTTTTGGCAATAAATATTTAATATTAGTTCTTCTCAAGGTCGTATTTCAAGCTGGAACCAGCTTTCCAAGCCGGAACACCTCTTTCATAAGCGCCAATATCAGGAAATCTCCCCGCAAAATCTGTGGTAATTTGCGGAATATTCACTCCTGCATCAACCGCAGGAGAATCTGCTTGGGGAGTAAAGTCTGGCATAGAGCTAGTAAATTTAGCTTGAGATTCTTCGCTAGGAGGTTGAACAAATTTTACGTCTGCATCAATAAACAGATTATTAGACTCTTGATCGGCAACTATTTCTTGAGAACCTGCAAAAATATTATTTCGCGCTTCAACAGGACCATCATTTAAATACACATCCCCGAGAAAAGTGTTGTTGAATACTCGTTCGTATCCCCGTGGGCTTCCTGCGACCAAACTATAGTTATCTTTACTACCAGTTAAGTTCCAGACAACATTGTGATGAATAGTGCTATTAAAACTTTCAATGTCTAAATAAATTCCGCGAGTTCCCCAAAAGGGACTGAAGGCTTGAGTATCTCTAATCCAATTGTGATGGATTGAGCCACCTTCTAAATTGACATGGCAGCAAACATAAACTGCACCTAAATCGGTACTGAGCATACCGAAGTTAGAAATGTCGTTATAGGCAATTTCGATGTTTCGCCCATCAACACCTGCGGTATGCCAATCCCAGCTAATTGCGTCTCTACCAGTACGCTTAATTGTGTTGTAGGTGATCTTATGACCATTGCCGTTGATCCGAACAGGAGCAGCATAGGACACTTGATAGTTGGTGTTGACAATAATATTATTGGTCACTTGATGGTCATTCCCTTCGAGCAAGACACCATTGCCAGAACTCCCATCGATCACCGAATTTTTTAAGATGTGACCATTGCCCCGTAGCTGAATCCCCGTATCATGAGCATGAGCAGCCAAAAATAAAGCATCGTCAGAATCATCAGCTTTTTCAGATTCTGGTAAAGGTGGTAGGGTCATGTGATGAGAGACATATTTAGCACGAATACCGTCAATCACGATCCCAGTACTGCGATCGCTTGTGGTGATAGTATTAGCAAATAAGTTTAAATTACGTAAAGATATATAAGAGCGATCGCTCAAATCGAAAGCAAAGTTGCGCTGTTTAACTTCTACTGCACTAGGACTTTTACTGTCTGGTGACCAAAGATAAAGATCTTGACTACTACCATCGTAAAACCATTCTCCCTCAGCATCAAGTAATTCTAATTTCCCAAAAAAATAGAGCCAAAATCCTCCTCTATCCCAAGGAGCAGACATTTGTGCGGTCAGTTTTCCTGCTGTACCACCAGTTATTGTACCTGTACGAGTCGTATACCATTCATTACTCCACACTTTTGCACCGGTCCATCCCTCAGATAAAGCAAGAATTTCGCTATTTTCAATCGTAGCTGCCGTTCCTCCCTCACTTTTTAAACCGCCACCTATTAAAGTTGGACGCAAAAAATCTCGGTTTTCATCTAAATTGGGAAACCGAGCCTCTGGCATCATTTCCCCATTGACAAAAATCTGATTAGCTAAAAAGCCTGTATCACTATAGCCATCAATAGGTAAAGTTACATCACTACGATAGATTGAACCGCGATGAGAAGACCAGTCTTTGACTATTTCTACTCCAGAAATTGTCACTTGCTCGTTTTTATAGGCTGCAAAAACTATGGGTTTTTCACTACTTCCTGAAAACCTTGGCTGTATTGTTTCTCGATAAGTCCCCTTCCTTAACCAGCAGGTTTCTCCTGGTTGAACAGCATCAGCACACTTTTGAACTGTTTTAAAAGGGCGATCAATTGTGCCAGGATTATCGTCAGAACCATTAGGAGACACAAAATATCCTGGTGACTCGCATCCAGACATAGCAAGGCTGGCAAAAATACCTATCCCAAAAACTATAACTCTCAGTTTCTTAATCAACATTTATCAAAATTAATCGTAAAAATTATGTTGAGCAATGCTCGCTCTTTAAAATGCTTAGTCCAATTTAAGTATTAAAGATTAGCCATTTTTTAATTCGCTGATGCAATCTTCATAAACCTTGCTCAGCCATTTTCCTTTGGCTTCCCAACTGTAAAGTTTTTTAACTCGCTGTTGACCTGTTTTTCCCATCTGGACGCATAAGTCTGGATTTTGAGCCAATTTCACCATTGCTTTTGCTAGGTCGCTAACTGCCTGTTTTGGAGTATGAGCAGGAACTTTGATGCCAATATCTGGTGTTACCGTTTCTCCTGGTCCTCCTAAATCCAGACAGAGAATTGGTCTTCCCGATGCCATTGCTTCTAAAGTCACCCATCCTCCTGAATCGTGTAGGCTTGGATGTACTAGCGCAGAACACTGTCCCAGCTTGACTAAGACTTCTTGACGATCTAACAAGCCAAAAAATGTTACTCGATCAGTAATATTTAATTCTTGCGCCAAATGTTCAAGCTTTTTTTGTTCAGGACCTTCCCCTACGATCCAATACTCGGCGTTAGTTATATTAGCTTCAGCAAAAGCTTGTAGTCCCAAATAAATTCCTTTCCAGTGCAGGAGACGGGCAACGTTAATAAACCTGACAGGATTTCCAGTAGGAGGAGGACATTGACTGAGACGCTCAATTTCTGCCCAATCAATCCCCGTTGCTGAAGCCTGCTTGATCTTTGCTACACCTAATTTACTCAGTTTTTCTGTCGTATCTTGAGTGGTAGCATAGGCGATCGCACTCTTGCGAGCAGTCAGACGAGTCAGGGGGTCTAATTCACCAATACCGCGCCAAATTAACCGCAGATATTCGTAAAGCTTGTTTTTGATGCTGAAATCAACCCAAAATTTAGAAGGAGCTGATTCTCCACCCCCCACAGGACCCCAAATAAAGGGAATTGGTAATAAAGACAGTAAACTGGGGACAGAATAGCGAACAAAGGTAACATGATGGGCAAGATCAAAATTTATTTGGCGATGCAGTTTTTGGGCTACAAAGTAAGCCTGGATTTGCCAAAGATAGTAGTGCAGTTGGATCGCCCCAGATTGTCCCCAGCGCAAGCTATCTTTCCAAAAAGGTAGGGTAAAATAAACAAACTGAAGATTGGGAATTGGGTTACGCTTCAGCTCCGCCTCAATCGCCTCTTTACTTTCATCTGGACGAGTTAATACCCAAACCTGATGATATTTCGCCACTTCCTTGGCGAAATTCCAACCTACACCACGTTCAGAACCTTTGCCTGGTTCACAGGAATATGCAGATAGCAGTACTTTCATAGGATTGATAATAATAATAAATAAAATTTGGATAACTTTTTCTATTTCAACTAAGTAGGCACTTTGCTTCGAGAATCGACTATTTCTTCATAGAGATTTGCTGTTTGTTCTACGGTTCTTTTCCAAGTAAATTCTTTTACCCTAGCCAAACCTTTATCGATTAAATTTTGCCGATAACTGGCATCTTTTTGTAAACGAATTACAGCTTTGGTGATGGCTTCAACATCTGTTGGCTCGACCAAAATGGCTGCATTACCTGCCACCTCTGGCAACGAGGAAATATTAGAAGTAATTACGGGAGTTCCGCAAGCCATAGTTTCTAAAATAGTTAAACCAAACCCTTCATATAGAGAAGGTGCTAACAATACATCCGCAGCATTATAAAAATGAATCAAAGCTTCGCTATCGGGATTATTGATGAAGGTAATATGTTTGGTTAAACCATTGGCTTTAATATACTGCTCTTGTTCTGGGTAGAATTTTTCTCCAACTTTCCAGAGACGCACAGGAATATCTAAATTGGCGATCGCTTTTACTGTTTTTAAGACAGTTAAAATATTTTTTCGTTGATGATTTGAGCCAACATTCAGTAGGCAAATTTCGGCTGAGGAATCAACGTATTTTTGTCGCCAGTTAGCTACCTTTTCGGCAGAAAGAACACAAAATTTTAAGCCCACCCCATTAGGAATTACCTCTATTTTATCAAGATGGACATTTAACCATTTATTAATATCTTGAGCAGTATTAGTTGAAACGGCAATTGTGTTATTAGCAACGTTAATTCCTTTTACAGAATGTTGCCAAGCTGCCATGCTAAGAGCTGGAAAACGAGACTCATTTTTTAAAATCTCTGGATATATATACTGCACCAAATCATGACAGGTAATTAATACTGGTTTACCTAATTTTTTTAGTCCATAGGCAACATGACCATCAGTATGATCGATAATATGAAATATGTCAGCTTGTGTTTGCCTTACTACGCGAGGATGATGATAAAAACGCTCATAATATTTACGTAAGGGATTTCCCGAATGCCATAAATTTTCTAAATCATTACTCCATGGCTCAGGCGATATTTCAAGAATTTCCCAATTTGGTCTAATTTTTTTTAATTGCTCAACTAAATTATCAGCATAGACATCCATACTAAAAGCAACATTCGGTTCTCTTCTAACAACTGCTACTCGCATTTATTTTTTCCTCAACTAGGTTAGACAATTTGTCTTTGATTAATTTAAATCATTTAACTTTATAGATATTGTGAAATTAATTTGTTTTTTCGCAATAAATAAATAGACATCCAGCTCATTATAAAGGTCAATATAGAATAGGTTAATATCGAGAGAATAGAAATATTTTGATTAACTTGCGGTACTAGCTTGATCAAAATAATTTCCACTGCGCTTTTGACTAAAGGATGAATTAAATAAATGCCAAAAGAGCATAATCCTAAATTAGTTATAAAAACACTATTAGGAATATATTGAGAAATAGCAATTCCCCAAAGCAATAAAGAATAAGCAATAACTATCTCACTTAATGCATTAGGTAGATATTTTTCTCCTGCTGTATTAATTAATACAAATAAACTAAAAAGCATAGCCACAGTTTGTTTTTTGTAAAACCACCGATGTTTGTCTGATCTGAATAGTTGATTAATCAACAAAGCTATTAAAAAGTAGGGTAGGCAACGAACAATCCAAGCAAAATTAACCAGAAAAATTCTCCATAATTGATACCAAACATTATCTGGCTGCAATAGTTGAAGTAATTTAGGAAAAGCAGTATAAGAATCTAAATCAAAATTGTTATTTGATGAAATTAAAAGTTGATAAATAATCAGGCTGATAATAGACAACAAAAATAACCATAATATTGAATTTCTTTGTTTAGTTAGATAATTAGCTAGATTAAGTAAAATAGTTCCTGCTAATAATAGTGGAATAAAATATAGATGATAAGAAGCTGCCCCCATAAAAATAATTGCTAATGGGTCAGATAACAATTGTTGAACTAGAGCGGTCTTATCAGTTAATGAAAAGATAATTATTTTGGAGAACACATAAAAGATGCTCCATACCAAATAAGGAGCTACTATGCGCTGAAGCTTTTTCTGCCAAAAAGTAGCAGAAATCTTTAAAGGTGATTTTGTAGTACCAAAATAAAAAGATGCTGCTAAAAAAAACGGTACAGCAAAATAAAACAAATAGCGAAATTGGATTGCTGGCTCGCTAATGGGGACTCCCCAGGTTTCATCTCCTGAGTGAAGCAAAATTACGGCAAAGGCTGCTAAACCTCGACATAAATCAATACCGACAAATCTAGTTGCTTTACTCATAAAATCACTTCAAGATTGGTACTAGCTTTTGCCACTGAGTGATTAATCTTTGGGCAATGCGTCCGTGAGAATAATATTTTGCTACTCTCTCTATTCCATAGTTCCCCATTTCTTCTCGCCAATTACGATCGCCTATTGCTCTTTTTAAAATTGCTGCTAGAGCTGTAGAATCTGATTCAGGGAAAATTAAATCTTCGCAGGCAATTACATGAGGAATTTCACCACAGCTAGAGCCAATTACAGGAATACCCATTGCCATTGCTTCAATGATGACGTGACCAAACTGTTCTTTCCAGGTAGCAACGCTACGAGAAGGCAGCACTAAAACATCAAATTTGGCTAATTCCGTAGGGGCTGCTTCGTGGCGCACTGCACCCCTCCAGGTGATTAGATCAGCAATCCCTTGTTGTTCAGCCTCCTGGCGCAATTCGGCTTCACTAGAACCAGAACCGCAAATAGTAATTTGGCAGCTTAAATCCTGTCGTTGTAGCTGACTAACCGCAGCAAATAAAATATCTAGCCCTTTTTCTGGTACAAGTCGCCCGAGGAAACCAATATTTAATCTGTCTTGATGATTTCTGGCTGAAGGAGCAAATAAATCAGTATCTACACCCATTTGAGGCATGACTTCTATTTGTCCCTGATAATTCCAGCTACGCATCACCTTGGCACCGTCTTGATTACCAGCGAGATATAGGTTTGTCGAACTCATGACAATATTTCGTATCCACCGACGAAATATAGATAGAGAACGAGGTTGGTTTTCCCAACCAAAGACTACCATCGGCTTACGGTAAAGCTTTGCCCAAAGAGCTACCTCAAAAGCACACAAAGAAAAAATTTCTTCCTCAACTTGAATTAAATCTGGCTTAAAGTCATTAATTACCTGCCCAATCTTCCAGGGAGGATAAATATGTGCGCCGACTCTGCCTGTAAACCAAACAGGAGCTGAATAAATCCGAATTTCGGGAAAAGGAGTTTCTAACTCCAAAGTGCGATTCCATTCCGTAGCTTGCCAATTACTGGGCGCAAGTAAAGCTAGTTCAACCTCTCCCGTATCGGCGATCGCTTTAAGTTTGCCTTGATTGACACCCACCACATAGGTATGACTAACAAATAAAACCCGCAGTTTTCTCTGCATTTGGCGAGCAACAGTCATTAGACTAGAAGAGTTTTGAATATCAAAGGTATTAGACATAAAAGTATTAGATAGAAAATTTTAAATCTGTAGCTGCTGATTTTGCTCAAATTTCAACCGTTTTTGATGCCATGCCAGCCCCAACATCAAAGCCATTGAGAGCATATAGCCTGGCTCCTCTATTTGTGTAAAAATAAAGCCCAAGATCAAAGTCGCCAGCAAAGTGATCTTGAGTGAATTGTCTAAACCAAAGTGTTTCCAAATTAAATAAACTAAAAACAAATATGCGCTCAAACCTACTACTCCTAGATCGCCCCAAATTCCTGCCCAACCAAAAATAGGACTAAACAAACTGGAACTATAAGCAAGCCAAAAATTATTAATAAACTCTCGTGAATCTATGCCAATAGAAGTCGTAGTTGCTCCTAAAGGTGCAAGTATCCACTGATAATCTTGCATAAACCACGCTCCCAAACGGCTTACAGTATGACCTGGGCCCAAGCCAAACAACCAATTACCCCAAGAATCAAATTCAGTTAGAATAGCTTTAACCGAATAGAACTTAGTGAACCAGGCATCACCATTTTTGCCATATAGTTCTGGTCTTGCCCAGGCGGTAAAAGCCTGAAACTCTTCTATGTTTTGGATGCACCAGAAAAATATTATTCCTGTAATGGCAATTCCCACCAGTAGCTTGATTGTTTTACCTACGTCTTTAAAATTAAATATAGTCAACAGAATCCAGGCGAGTAGATAAGCAAGCACCAGTTGTTTCGAGTCAGAAAACAGTAGTTGCCAAAACGCAGCTAATAAAGCGGTAATCCTGCTCCAGAGAGGAAAATCTTTGCCGTTGAGCAAAAAATAAATAGCAAAGGCAATTGATATTGATGCGGATACATAATTACCTGCTCCAGAGACAAAAAATACCCCTCCACAGCCATCTGTGCCGTCAAATCCATCTGCGTAAAGCTTGTTGGCATCAATTAACGGTTTCTGTACAGCAGCTAGCGCAAAGTTAATTAATACAGACCCCATAAACCACCGTTTAATTCTGGTAAAAGATTCTGGGGACATCGGAATACAGGCGATCGCTACTAAAAACATCATTGGCTCACCGAGCATCATAAAGCTGGCGACTGCATTGATTAAGCCAGCTCCATTCCAAAAAGCACTTGCTAATATAGCTACTAAGAAAATAAACAGTGCCAATAGCAGAGAGTTAATTAGCTTAATCTGTTGAGCATTTTTAATTGTTGTTGTGCTTAAAACAATCCAGAGAACTAAAGGAACAATAATAAAGTGTGCATGATTTAAAACGGGTGGAGCTTTAGTAATAGTGCAAAAAATCCGTACATAAAAGACCGATGAAAAAGCAAAGATAATTAAATTGGTATTATTAGTCCAGGTTAAATTACCTTGAGACCTATTTGTGATTAATTCGACACTGTTGAGCATGATTTATAAAGTCAGTTAATTTGTTCCGATCAATTAAAATTCATTTTTCAAAATTGATTTCTTGCTTGAGATAGTCTGCCAATCTCAAGGCGAAGGCTACAATCATGAACGTAGAATTCGCTTGTCCCGAAGTCACAAAGGTAGAACTACTGGCAACAAATAGATCGTCGAACCCATGTATATTGCAGTTTGAACCGACAATACCTTTACTTGGATGTTTTGACATACGAGTAGTGCCAACTTGATGAAATCCATCCCCAGCCTGAGACCATACGCTTGCTTCTAGATCGTCGGTTAAATATTCTAGATAACCGCATTCATGTTTTCTCAAATGCCGATCCCAATGCTGATGAGCCTTAACCACGCTTTCAATATCTTGATCCGTGAAGCGAAGATCGATATTTAATCTTCGCATACCCAATTCATCTCTTTCCTCCGATAGGCTGACGGTACTATCTGGGTTTGGCACTTGTTCACTGTGATAATGCAGTGGATATTCGTTGGCAGCACTATAGACAAACAGTGCTGGAATTTTTCGTTTAGCCACGAATCTTCCATAACCAAAGCTTGGAATAAAGGAAACTATCTCGCCAAAATCTTTGAGTATATTGATGATGTGAGGATAGTAAACCCCTTTGTCATTACCAATTGCCGCTCTTCTTATTGCTGTTGAGGCCCCAAGACGAGTCTTCAGTATAGGTAGGTTCAAAGCGATGTAAGCAGAAGACAAAATGCCATTTTGATGAGAAAAGTCACCAAAGTCGGGAGCGCCCAACCAGCCGACGGTATTGGCAAGTTTTTGCTGCTGCAAAAATTCTGGTGCAAAGGAAAAACGTCGCCGAATGTACGTATGGTCTAAATCTCGATCAAAGCCGAAAACAGTTTCTTTGGGGGGAGTCGTGAAATGAGCGATCGCAATATCTCCTGAGAGATGACCCATGTAGAACTTGCCTAATAGCCCACTATGGTTGCCAATACCGCCAGGATTGTGGCGATCAGAAGCTAAGAGTAAGCGAGTATTATTTAAAGCTCCTCCCGCTAAGATATACTTGCGGCATTTAATGCTTAAATTTTTACCACCGAGAGTTTTTGCCTGAAGTAGTTCAACTCGAACACCCTGGTCGTTGGTGACAATCTCAGTACAGGTTAAGCCATAAAATAACTTAATCAGCTTTGACTGTTTCAACTGAGCCAGGTATTCTTTACCAAAGTTGGTTGGTAGTGACCATCGCTCTAAAGTTGAGGTAAGTACTTCCCCATCAGGTAAACCTGGAACAATTGACTTTTGCTCAATGTGGGTCATCTGATTAAGGTCAAATTCAGACCGACCACACAAAAAGTAATCACAAGCTCGTTGAAAATATACCTCCAGCTCTTCATAGGTTACAGGCCAATCTGAGTTAGGAATATGGTTGCGTTGCGCAAAATCCACTGGGTCATATGGTACGCAACGCCCTCCCCAAATATTAGATGTGCCACCTATCTGTCGCCGAGTGCATTCTGACATAGGTGCGTGAAATTGCGGATCGAAATGATTAGCATCACCAAGATTTTGAATTGCTTCAGAAAAATCTAAGCGACCGCTTTCGAGTAGCGCAACGTCATACCCAGCCTGTGCTAACTCTAAAGCCAAGACTATTCCTGCTGGACCTGCACCAACCACCCCAATATCAGAAGTTATTGTACTTCCATCCTGGATTGTTTCAGCATCAATTAACATAAGTCAAAGTGAAAAATTTTATAATGCGGCAATGGTTAATAACCAGAGTTGAAACGAGTTAAAAACTAACACTCAAGGCGATTTAAACTTCAATTGTTAAGTAAAACTTTTTCTGGTTTCATTTGTTCCTGTGTCATTTCTTTTGCTTTCGCTTGAGTATTAAAATAAAGTCGAATTACTTCGATATTTTTCTCTACATCACGGCGAGAGTAGCTAGGGTAAGTAGGTAAATACAATAGAGTTTGAGCAACTTGTCTGGCGTTAGGGCAATCGCGATAAAATTCCTCAAATTTAGGTGTATCAGCGTTATTAATAAAGTGACCTAGAGCAATATCTCTTCCCTGTTTAAACATAAATGTGCGTAATGCTTCTCGGTCAGGACATTGGAGGGGATACCAAAGATAGGTAATAGATTTATCTGCTGGTAAAGGAGGCAAGATCAACTCATCAATATCTTTCAAGCCTTCGTGATACATCCGACCGTATTCAATTCTCTTTTCAATATTGGTATCGACTTGTTTGAGTTGAGACAGACCAATGCGAGCCTGGAATGAGGTGTAATAAGACTTGTATACCTCAGGTAATTCTGATGCAGTCTCACTTTCTTGTGGTTTTCTGCGAGTAGTTTTGTTGATTGCTTCCACATTTTTGAGCAGACTAAAGCGCAGAATAGGATAGATTAGCGGGAAGAAAATAGGCGAAGTAACCAGATCGTGTTTTAATCCTGATTTTAATTTGGTAAATACTAGCGGCAACGGTGAAGTCGAAAAACTTTGGGACTCAGCCTGTATTTTCTCCATCACATCATCACGCTGGGTAACGACAACACCACCACGCCAGGTAGGTAAGTTCTTGTGCATCTCTAGACTGAAGATACCCACCTCGCCAATAGTACCTACGGGTTTTCCTTGCTCTTTTACGCCAAAAGATTGAGCGCAATCTTCAATCATCGGAATGTTGGCGCGATCGCAAATTTCTTTGATTCGGTGTGCCTCAGCAGCAACCCCGTGTAAATGTGTAATTAAGACTGCTCCCGTGTTTGCGGTAATCAAGCCTTCAACATCCATTGCCGATATATTACAGGTTGAGCGGTCAACATCAGCAAATACAGGACGACCTCCTGCGAAAATCACCATATTGATCACATCGGCAATAGTATAGGGAGACAAAATTACCTCCTGTCCAGGCTTGATCAAAGCTTTGACTGCAAAATAAATCCCAATTCGGCATTGAGAAACACAGATCGCATGACGAGAGCTAAACCGCAGGCGCAATTCATGTTCAAAACGCTCGATATCTTTTTTACTATCGATCAACCGTCCTCTTAAGACATAGCAGAAGAATTGAGTGTAACTATTAAGATCGGTGTAAAGACGGTTTCTGGGGCGTGGGCTTAAATTCAACATAATTATCTATTTCTTAATCTTAGTAATATTTTTGTAGCAAGTACATGTGACAAACTGCAACCGTATATTTAAGGAGATTTGGCTTAAGTTATGGATGCAATAAAAGTTGAGTATGGGGCTAGGATTTAGCTAATTAAAGTTCGTAGTTTATTGGTTGTCCAGCTAACCAATTTGGGACGCTGCTGGGGAGCATACAGCCAGGAAATTGCTGGTTTAGCCAAAGGTAAAGGCATTAAGCCCACCCAGACAAACCACAGACTGTAAAAGATGCGCTTGGGCAAATTAAAGTCCGAATATTTCCACAGACTCCTAATTCCCTGATAAATTAGCTGTAATTCGCGATCGCTTCCAACTGGATGGGTTTGGGCATTTAACCTCAAAGAGATAATTCGTGACCAAAGACGACCGATAGAGCGTTGTTCTAAGTCTGGTGGAATTTGATATCCCAACTCCTGCGCTTTTTTGGTTAGCAAGGAAAAATTTTGGAGATCGTGGCAGACAAACCGTTTAAAGCGATCGCCTGTCACCGTAGCTAATGCCCACTGGTTGCTATCGTGGACGCGATAAACCCCTAGTGGTTGATCAATGGCGGCAACCTCGCCATAAAAAGGCACTTGAAAAGACAAGTAATCATCGGCGGTGAGCTTATATTGATCGGGTATGGGAAATAAGTTAGTTAAAGCCTGACGACTTAGGGCATTCCCACTGGTAGGAGTGCTGTTATAACCTCCTGTTTCCAGCAACATTTGCCATACTTTGCCGCGGGACAAGGGAGCCGTCCCTTGGGGTGATGAATAGCCAAGAGATTTACCCACTCCATCAACAACATTTAAGCGATAATGCACCTTTGCCAAGTTTGGTTGCCAGATAGCAACAATTTCCGCTACGGCTTGGGGAAACAGGAAATCATCAGAATCGAGAAAGATGACGATCTCCCCTTTGCTTTTGGCAAAGCCACTATTGAATGCGGCTGCCTGTTTGCCGTTAGGTTGCAAAATAGGAATGATGCGAGCGCCGTACTTAGAGATAATCTGTCGGGAATTATCTGTTGAGCCATCGTCAACGACAATTATCTCAATGTCTGTGTAACTTTGATTTAAGGCACTGTCAATTGCCTCGGCTAAAAAGCGATCGTAATTATAATTGTTAATAATAATACTGACTAATATTTTAGATTTCATAACTACTAATTACTGTTTAAAGTAAAACAATTGGTATATTTAAAACGAGTAAAAATCTTAGGCAATTGTTTTTAATAACTCTCTGACTTTTTGTCCAGCAACTTGCCAATTTAAACGGGATTCATAAGCAGCAAAAGAAGCAAAAGCTAGCTGTTTGTATTTGGAGTAATCGGAAAATAGATAATTTATGTAGTCGCAGTATTCAGAAACGTCATTAGTTAATTCAAATAGCTTGCCATTTTGATGGTCTTGAATAATCGAAGGAATACCACCGACTTTAGTTGATAAACAAGGAACTCCTAAAGAATTAGCCTCAGGAAACACTATTGGTGTACAGTCGGCTAAAGATGGCAAAATTAAAAAGTGAGATTCCATAATTAGACGATTAAGACGTTCTTTGCCTTCGGGAGTAGATTTTTTAATAAAGCCTAAAGTTTTAACAAATTTAGGAATCGGCTCATCGATTACGGGTTGGCAACCGACAACGGTTAATTCTGTCGGTAACCCAATCTGATTTAATTGTTTGGCTACAGCATAGGCAATATTACCACCCTTCCTGTGCCAATCCACTCCCATAAACAACAACTTGCAGCTATTAGAGGGTCTTGCTTCGATCGCATCTTTAATTTCAGCGAAGTTGAAGCCAGCCTTGATGTTTGCACCAAAGGGAACAACCTTTATCTTGGCAGGGTCGGCTTGATAATATTCAACTGCCGATTTGGCAGCCCAATCGGAAGAATAAATAGCTAACTGGCAGTTTTCTAAAGCTAGCTTTTCCATCTGATGCCAATGTTCGACTATTTCTGGATGAAGATTGCTGTATTGGGGATAAAAATTAGCAATGCCCGCAAACGTTCCATCTGCCCAAAAAGCCATCGGAAGATCATTTTTGAGATAAGCTATGGGATTAACCGTCGCACTAAAAATAATTTGATCTTGATGAT
The DNA here is from genome assembly GCA_050330395.1 of Pleurocapsa sp. GTDB lineage: Bacteria > Cyanobacteriota > Cyanobacteriia > Cyanobacteriales > Xenococcaceae > Waterburya. Next base: position 17,184 of record JBHJNW010000025.1, on the reverse strand, counting down.
TGAGCAGTTTTTGCTCAATTTGGCGAGCATAGTTTTTTAAGGTTTGTGGGTCTGGATCTTTTTCATAATTTTTTGCTCCCAATTGATAATAATGTCGCTTTAGTTTGCGCATTACCCTCTGAGGTAACGGGTCTTCTAAAGGTCCTATATAGTTAAGCTCAACTGATGGCGATTGCAATGCTTGAGCAATATAATATCCAGTTCCTGACCATTCATCAGAGCCAGTTAATTGCCTGGAATCATAAGTAGTTACGTAAGCTAATTTCATCTGCTTAATCTCGCGTGTTAAATTAAATTTTAAAATGCTTTTTATGAGACTGTATTGTTCTAAAAAATGTTTGAGTAATTTAAAATACTCAGGTTGTAATTTATAAATAGTTCCTCTTTGTTTAGTTAAGCTGGTAGCTTTTGCTTCAATTTGAACCAAGTTGACAAAACAATAGTCTTAATAAAAAATAAAGCCGTAGTTTGATCGATACGCCAGCGTATGACCTTAAAAGCTAATTGGAAAATTTGATCGGCACTTTTTATCCCCAAAAAACCCACATAGTAACTTTTGGCAACTATCGAATTCATATAAGAGAAACAGGGCTGTTTATTAGCCTGCACAAGCTTAAAGTTCAAATATTGATCAAGCTGAGCAAAAAAATTGATTTGAGTTTGTATAGCTTTATTGTCTTTTTGACCAAACCAGAGATTATTACCATGTAAACGGTACTTGGTTAAAGTTTTATCTGTAGAGTAGGTTGTACCTAAAAGAGATGCTGCCTTAACAAAGAAAACATCGGCTGAAGATTTAATTCCTTCTTCAAACAATATGGGAAATACTTTATTGGCTAAAGTCCTAGATATTGATAAAGAACTTGTGGGAACACCAAGATAAGGAATAAAACGATATTTGTTGGCAAACTGATAGACTTGCTCAGAGTTGGCGACTTGGTTTAAATCTCCATTAAAAAATTTGGTCTGATGATTTAATTTGGGTAAAAATTTCCATTCGCCAGGAGCAAACAAAAGTTGCTCTACAACGTCAATTTTGATAGGTGCTTGATCTCGATCTATTACTTCAAAAAAGTTGGATAGCAAAACATCAGGAGTCTTTAAGGTTGCCTGGGTGAATATTCGTACTATTTCTGCTACTTTGTTAGGATAAAAAACATCGTCAGAATCAAGAAAACAGATAATATCTCCCTTGCTGGCTGCTACTCCTGCATTGATTGAGGAAGCTTGGCCTCCATTGGGTTTTTTAACGCAAATCACTTGCTCACCGTAGCTATTAATAATATCTAGTGAGTTATCTGTTGAGCCATCATCAACCACAATCACCTCAACTAAAGGATAAGTCTGGCTGATTGCACTATCAATTGCTTCTGAAATGAAGTTGGCGTAGTTAAAATTATTAATGACAACACTGACCAGTGGCTGATAAGACATTTAGATTCCTCCAATTACAACATCTTGATAACTACCGAACTGCAAAATATTTCCTTGTTCTAGGCGATAGATGCGATCGCAATGTTCAATAGTACTGAGGCGATGAGCAATAATAATGATTGTTTTGCTGCCAGAAAGTGCTTTAGTAGCATCTGTAATTAGATTCTCCGTTTCGTTATCTAAAGCAGCAGTTGCTTCATCAAACACTAAAATTTCCTTTTCGTGATAGAGAGCGCGAGCGATTCCGACCCGTTGACGCTGACCTCCAGACAATAAAACGCCTCTTTCTCCGACCACGGTATTCAAACCCATTGGTAACCTAGCTATTACTTCACTCAATTGAGCTGCTGCCAATGCCTCTTGCAAACGCTGATGATCTATTTGATTATCTGGCACCCCAAAAGCAATATTTCTTTCGAGGGTGTCGTCAATCAAAAATATAGATTGAGGAACATAGCCAATTAAATTTTGCCAAGCTCTTATATTTGAGTAGACAGAAACACTATCAACTGTAATGTCACCGCCTTGGGGTAGAAGTAAGCCCATGAGAACATCTACCAAGGTGGTTTTTCCCGAACCCGATTTGCCAATTAAGCCAATAGATTGCCCTTTATCAATAGTTAAACTAATGTTGTCGAGAGCATTGGTATTAGTGCTGGGATATTTGTAAATCAGATTTTTAACGGTAATTTTGTCCTGAAAACTAATTTTCTTGCTCTGGTGCTGATCCTGATCATTCTGAATATCAACATAGTCTTTTTGACCTTTTAGTTTTTCTACTTCTTTTAACTCAGCAAATAATAAATCCAAAGAGTGAGAATTGTAGCGAATAACGTTAATACAAGAAATCGTATTGCCAGTGGCAGGTAACAGACGGATAGAAGCGATCGCAAAGATACCAAAAATCGAGCTGATATTTTGGCTATTTTCCTGGTTGAAAGTTACAAACAAAAAAGCAAAAATAATTAGAAAACTGATAATTACAGCTTCAACTATATAGCGTGGTAAATTAGCATATCCCGCTGCCAAACCCATATTTTTTGAATATTTCCAGGCAGCATCAGACATCTGGCGTTCAAAATAAGGTTCGCAGCCAATTATTCTAGTTTCTTTTAATCCCCCTAAACTATGATTAAGGATGCGAATCATCTCTGTAGAAGCATCATAACCATTCTTGCCCCAATTGGTAAGTTTAGTTTTTAAGGGATTTAACACGGCAACAGCAACTAATAAAACTATAGCAATTCCGATTGAAGCTGCTGCATTGGTCCAAACTAAAAGAATTACTAAAGCCACAATTACTACTGCGTTAGATATGGCGGTAAGCAAAGATAAAACTAGCCCAATACAAAACTGATCTGTCGATGTGATGACGTTTTGAATTAAATTAGCTGAGTTTTTAGTTAGATGGAGAGTATACGGTGCAGCTATATAGGATTTCATTAGCCTGTAGGCTAAATCTCCCTTCAAACTATGAGCAAATTCGGCAATAGATTTTTGAGTAATAAACGACAAAGCAGCCTTAAGATAAAAAGCAATAACCGTGAAGATGCCAAAGTACAATACAAATTGTTGCGGAGAATTAAAGGAAAATTTGTCATATAAACTTTGTAACCAATCACTATTTTTTATGAAATCTGGCTGAGTTACCATCGCTGCAAAAGGACCAATCAACCCAACTCCGACCATTTCCAAGAAAGAACTGATAATAAATAAGCAGCTCATGATCAATAAAGATTGATGTTTCCCTTCAGTAACATAAAAAAATTTAGCTATAAACTTATTCATAGTTGTAAAAAAAAAGCTTTGTAACTCCTTAGGATTTTGCTTTTATTTGAACTATTTTTGACTTTACTTACCTGCTAAAAGGTTGAGTCAAAAAACAATCTTTTCAATAAAGAGCTTAATTTGATGTCTAATTTGATATATATATTTCAGTTATAGCCTTAATAGTTTGCTTCGGCAAAGTTTCACTTAATATATTTACTAAACCTTGATAAATACATGGCTCAACTAAACAAAATAAGCCCAATCGTTAAACGATGAGGCTATAAATATATCTAAATTTGGCTGACAAATCAAAACTTATAAGAACAATGGTTGGAAAGCATCGGTAATAGTAGATATCTGACCATTATTTGCAACAACTATATCTAATAAGTCATCTCCAAAAGGATTAAAACTGGGAAAGATACCACTAATCCACCGCTCAGAAACGGAAGTAACTATAGCTAATTCATTGCCAATAGTTACAGTTGTATCTGTTAACGGAGAGAAGTTAACACCACCAATAATGAATTGACCACCACCAGAAGCAGGAGCTCTCCAAGAGGAGATATCATAAGCAGTCATAGCGGTTAAAAAATCGTCGACGGGAGTCGCCACTTTAATTGCATTTTCATATGGATCGATACTGATAATTGCACCACCAGGCCCAGTTAATACATCTAATCCATCAGCTACCAAAATTCCGTTACCAGCTTCGGTTTCAAGAGAACTAATATTTAATACTTTGGTTCCGTCTTCTGAAAGTTTCACATTGTACAAAGTACTATTAAATTGTTGTGCCAACAAATTACCTCGCAACTGACTACTAAAGGTAGTTGAACGATACTCAACAATGCCATTAGTTGATGCAGCAAACTCAGCAATAGGAGCAGTATAATCTGCGTTGCTGGACTCGTAGGGAGAATAATACTTATTTTGGCGATCGTCTACTCTACCACGATTGCGGTTGGGACTACCGTAATAGCCACCTTCTTGCACGATATTTAACTCGTCAGGTATGTTTAAGGTATAGGGTTCTTGAGTAGTGGCGCTCGTGGAAACATCCCCATATCCTTGATTAGCACCATTTTCTGTCGCATAGATAATTCCTTTAGTAGAGTATACTAAATCAAAAGAATTTCTGAACCCGCTAGCATAAACTGAAACATCAACTCCATCAACTACATCGACGATTCCGCCAAAACCCTGACTTTTTTCTGGGTTAAGCAAAGTTAAACCTTCTGGGGCAGTCCAATTATCAGGTAATTGATATTGAATGTTTCCGTTGAAATTAGGCTTGGTGATTTCAGCCTTCAAAATGGCGGCAGTAAAAGGTGATTCATCGATACCTCCAAGTGCATTATTAGCAATTCCAGCATTGGTGTTACTACCAACAGTAATCAACAAGTCTCCCTTGTGGTCGAAAAGCAATCCATTTACACCATGATCGTGATTAGAAACACCGATGTTTTTTACTAAAGGATTGATCTGAGAGAAGCCTGGTCCCTCCAAAATCGAAACCTGTCCACTATAAGGAGAAAACTCAGTAAGTATATCAAAACCACCGCCATTGTTTGCATAAAATTGATTATGAGAAACATATATTCTAGGTTGACCGACATAATCATTCTCAAAGGGGTTAAAGGCAATACCTGTAATATTTTTGTTAGATAATCCAGCTATGGTAGTAATAGATTGCTCGTCAATAACATTGTAATTATCATCAAAAGTATAAACTTTTATTACCCCTGAATATGAGCCTACATACAGCCGACCATCATGACCCCAAGCACCAACGGTAGGAAATGGTGTGTTTGCCACTACCTTCTTATCAAATTTGACTTCAACTAAATCGTTATCGACGATGCTCACCAAAACTGACGGTACGCTCAAATTGCTGTAGGCTGAATCGGCAGTAGAAATTGTGTGCTTGATAGTAGACTGGTGAAAACCCTCTGCTAGAGTATCATTGACAGCTATAACCGTAACAGTTTGCGGAATATTCCAGTTACTAGCGGTGAATACCAAGCTATTTTGCTCGACGCTAACTTGATCATCTAATTGAAAATTGAGCGTAACATTAGAAGTTGGCTGGGTATTTAACACTACTTGATAGTTATCAGTATTGCCATCTTCAAATACCAAAGTACCTTGACCGCTTTCTTTAATTAAGACTTGAGCGCCTTCTATAGGAATAATCTCAATGCCTGCAAGAGTTGCATCCTTTAAAACGGACTCAAAATTAAGATCGATTACGCCATCTCTCACAAATGCAAAATTAGGAATTTCAATAACTTTGGCAGTGTTATCACCATTATTAAATGCATTTTTGGTTTTTTGAAAGATATCTAGATTATCAAAAGCTAAATCTTCCTCAAAAGAAACGTCAAACAATCTTTTTCCTACATCGCTAAAGTTCAATTCAGCAAGATAAAGATTAACTTTGTAATTGTTGTTAGCAACTGGAATAGCATAAGAGAAGTTATTGCCTGTACGCTGTGATTGATAAATAAAATCATCTACTGTGTTGGCGATTGAATTTGCAACAGGGCCGATAGCTTGTCCCCCAACAAAATAGGTATCAGCTTGCCAAAGTTGACCTGAAGAATCGACGGCATTTTGGTTACTGCCTGAATTTATACGGATAACTCCGTCTGATACAGGAGTTGATACCGCGATTTGAAAACTCCCTAAATTAGCGGCGGCAGCGAAGTTGCCACTAGTATCACTAACTTGTGCGGATTTAAGGGCGACAGTATAGTCACCTTGATCGGCGAGATCCCAAGTACCGCCAGGAGCAGCGATCGCATAAGTAACGCTAATCAGGCTGTCATTACCACTCTTGTCGATGCTGACTACCGTGACAGGCAGTACCGTGCCATTAGCGGCAGTCACCTGGAGGTCATTAGCATCAATCGTCGCCAGATCAATTGCCACATTATCGGTAAAGGTAACGCTAAATTTAGCAGTGTTGTCCGTACCAGGCAATTGTAAGATCGATGTCGTGTCTAATTTGGCACTCGGTGCTGTCTCATCCACCACTAGCTGTTGAGGAATAAAGTCTATATAGTTCAGGTTAAATAGCTTCGATAACATATCCAGACGTAAGATCTGAGTCCCCGCACTGAGTTCGACACCAGCGATCTTTACATCGGTATAAGTTTGCCATCCGCCCGTATTGCTAAAGCTAGCTGTGTAAGTTTTTCCCCCCAAAACCACATTGATGCTTTTAACCTCATCCTGAGGAGTAGCTACCCGCAGCACGATGTCATATTTGCCACTGACGGGCAGGTTTAAATCGTAGGTTAGATATTCCCCCTCATCAATCCAACCGACGTTGAAGCCACCGCCGACATCGCCTGTGACCTCGATATCCACATCCTGGTTGCGATATGCTTGACCATTGTTGCCAGCACTGGTATCAAAATATTCCACACCATTGGTTCCTGTTTTGTAGTCTTCGGCTTCAATGCGGATTGTTCCTGAAATGATTTTCGCCATGATTTTTATCCTTGAAAATTGCTAGCTGATATTAGAAAATTATTTTTTGGTTGAGAAAATTAAGACAAAATATTTAGCAGAATAATCTATCTATTTCGTATTAATTTTGGAAACTGAAATCTGTCTTTTTAAGACCTTTTTTCTGGACAGATATTAATATTTAAATATATTTTGTTAAATTTAATTATGATTAGCTGTAGCTAAATCTAGCGATCGCATTAACGTAGGTTCACAATGTATTGGATCAGCCAGGAACAGTCCTTTACGTCTTAGATACTGTTCAATTAAGATTTCTTCTACCTGATCTTTAGAAACGTTTTTGCGTTCAATAATAATTTTTCCTAGCCTATTATCAGCATTGCCTTGTAGAGATAGAAGCTCCTGTAAGTTATTTTGTTTAAGGATTTTTTTCTCAACTAACAGTTGACCAAATTTTATGTTTTGATTTTTGAGATAAAACTTCAGCTGAGAAAGAGATAGTGAATTGTTACGTACCAAAATTTCGCCCAGTTTTAAATTAGGATTTAGCTTTTGCTGTAATAAAGCCTGTTTTAATTCCTCCGCGCTGAGGAGATTTTGTTTCATTAATATGCTCCCAATTTTTGCTGGGGAAAAATCTAGGTTCTCTACATCCATGGTCATTGCTGCTCCAGAAAACAAGCTCTTGGCACCTCCAGGAGTCATGAGCTGCTTGCTAGCTAAATATATAAAAGGAGGAATTGTAGAGCTATAACGATGCCAAAGACGACGTGGCTCTTGGATCAAGCGATATAACCACTCCATTCCTGCGTCCTGAATTAGATGAGGGGCGCGAGGAGTAAGTCCTGCATACATGGCAAAGACTGCACCAACACCAATCATTACACCTTTGATATAGCCTTGATACTGCGACATCCATACTTCTTGCTTAGGACATCCCAAACAAACAAAAATAATTCCAGCACCGCTATTATTTATTTCTTCAATCAATTGATGATCTCTGGTGGCGCGGATTTCATCGACAGACATAAAGGGAATGGAGTTCATCCCAGCGACTTTTAAGATCGGGTATTCTTGACTAACTCTCCGCTTCATCTTGTCTAAAATTTCTGGAGTCGAACCGAGGAAATAAACTGAGATACCTGCCTTTTCTGCTAAATTGCATAGATTTTCAAAAACATCCATTCCAGCTACCTGGTTTTGATGCAAAATTCCGAGGCGACGTAACATTAATACCAAAGGTTTACCATCTGGAGTAACCAAATCTGCCTGATGTAAAACTTTTCGATACGAAGCATTACGTTCTGCCTCCATCAACATATGAACATTAGCCAAACAAACAGCCTTGCTAGCTCGTGTTTTTGCCCAGCGCAAAATTAACATCATTTGCTCATCAAAAGGCACACAAGTAACAGGAACATTAATTATTTCTTTTTTCGGTATCATAATTTTTAATTTATTTTTATTGCTTATAATTAACAGCCTTGATTGTGGAAGCTAAAGACATTTATTGAATAAATAGTTTTAAAATCTTAAATTAAATAGATATTATTACTAGTTTATTTAAAATATTGTCGTCAAGAACTTTTAAAACCATTGTCTGAAAGACTTGCGTAATACACATGTTATTTTTTTTATTTTTGAACGTCAACTTGTTTGTAGCAATTAAACAAACTCATTACAATAACTCTGATTTTTATAAAGATAAGGTAAAAAAAGTCTTAAGCGAGATACTTGAACAAGACAAACAATTTATTTATAATCAATGACTAACTATAATAGTCTTGAAGATAAAAATAAGTTTTAAAAACAGGATATAAGGATATTTACAGCTATATAAATTAACGTGTGAATACGTACAATAATAATTTTACTTAGTTTAATTCAGCCTTATTTTACAGCTCTATATGTATTTAAGTTGTTGAAATGTATAGCCAGCAGATAATCTGATTTTTGACTGAACTAACAGTAGTAGCCTTATCTAGATAAAGCTTATTTAATCAAGAGTACTTATACCGAGTTTTAAAGAGTTTTAAAAGTTATGAATTCAAATTTTGAAAATCAAAAGACATATTATCTTCAGGGTTCTTCTTTATCAGAAAGTACTGAAGGAGGTTTAAATCTTAGTGAAGTAACTAGCACTGTGATGAGAAAGCTACCTTTGATTGCCAGCATTACCATAGCTATGACATCCCTGGCTTTTGTCAAAACTTTTTTATTACCTCCCGTTTATGTTGCTAGCGTCGAACTTTTACCAGAAACTGTCAACGTTGAAACTAAGGTGACATCAATAGATGACAAGTCTGGGGAAACTCGTGAAGAAATTACTCTGGTAGAGCTAGACGATGTTCAACTAAAAATATTAAAGAGTCCTCAAGTAATCTCCCGCGCTATCGATTCTCTTCAAGACAAATATCCTCAGCTTGACTATCAAACATTGAATAGTGGCTTGACTGTAGGATTTATTAGGGATAGTCAAAACAAAAAGAATGTTTTATCCGTCAGCTATCAACATTCTGATAAACAGCAAGTTTCTGACGTAATAGATGTTCTAACTCAAACGTATTTAGATTACAGTGCAGAAAAGCGCTCGTCAGGAGTTCAGCGAGGAATTACCGTTTTAGAACAACAGATTCCCCTAGTTGCTTCTCAAGTCGATCAGCTGGAAAATCAACTACAAAATCTTAGAAACAAATATAACTTTATTGAACCTGAGGTGTCTCTTAATCCAATTACTAATCGCTCTAGTTTGATGACTCAAGAGCAAGATAAAGTAGCAAGCGAATTACAACAAATGCGTTTAAAGCTCAAAAATTTAGATCGAGAGCTACAAATAGAACCCACTACTTCACCAACGGCAATTGAGCTAGCTACTCCGCGATATTTAGGACTATTAAACCAGCTGCGAGAAATAGATGCGGAAATTAGTCGTAAATCTGCTATTTTCTCGGATAGAACGGCCCAAATGCAGGTTTTAAACGAAGAAAGACAAAAAACTATTAGCTTGATTAGACAAGCAGAAACAGCTATCCGTCAAAAGCTAGTTAATGAAATTAGCACTTTAGAAAATCGCCAAACATCAGCGCAAAGAGAATCAGCCGAGTTGCGATCGCAACTTAGAACATGGTCAACAGTATCTAATGACTACAATAAACTCCAGCAAAAGCTTGAATTAGCTAAAAATCAGCTCAATGAATTTACGCTGCAAAGAGATGCTCTTTTGATTGATGCTGCTCAACAAGAAACACCTTGGCAGCTTTTAGCTCCTGCTGGCGAACCATATAATAATGACCTTGGCACTAGTAATCGTTTATTACTTGGCTCTGCTTTTGGGCTGTTGCTAGGTGTTGGTATCGCCTTGATCTTGGATAAGCATCAGAAAATTATCTATACTTCTGACAAAGTGGAGGAAATTACCAATCTGCCTGTTCTCGGCAATATCCCCTATACTCCTAAGAAAAGACAGCTATCATTACTCGGTCAAACCAAAAATGACAGAGATCTCAAAAGACTACCAGCTTCCGATCTATATCGAGATCCTGAGGAACACAAAGAATTGTCTTTTCCCGAATTTTTCTTATCTTCGATTGAAGCCTTTCGTTCTTTTGCTGCTAATCTAGGGTTGCTCAACTTTAGTACCGATTCAGAGATTTCCAAGCTTGGTACTAATTTGAAATCTCTGGCAATTACCTCGGCTGCTTCTGGGGAGGGTAAATCTACAGTTGCGCTTAATCTGGCTAGGGCTACTGCATCTTTAGGTAGACGAGTATTATTGGTTGATGCAGATGTCCGTAGCAAAGTCCGCTTGACTGAAAGTCTTGGTTTAAAATCTGAGATTGGACTCAAGAATATCCTCAATCAGAATAGTCCGAGTTTGGCACTAGAGCAGATTATTAAAAAATCACCTTTAGAAGATAATCTCGACGTTTTGACTTCTGGTTGCGATGAGCTAATGAGCAGCGAAAGTAGCCGTTTATTAGCATCGGGACAGATGTACCAGCTAATGGAAGAGTTAAAGTCTAATTATGATCTGGTAATCTACGACTTATGTGCTGTTGTCGGCTATGCAGATGTCAACCTGCTGGCAGCTAAAACAGATGGAGTTGTTTTGGTTACAGCTTTAGGGAAGATAGATAAAACGCTGCTCTCTAAGGCGATCAATCAATTAAAAATGTGCAACGTTCCGATTTTGGGGATAGCTGTGAACAACATAATTAATTAAAGAAAGATTGTATATTCTACATATTGTAAATCAGGATGAATGCTAACTTTGGTGATTAAACTTAGATCTTTAATCTTACTCAGGATAGAAGTTTGTAGGCATTACTTCGGTTTACTCTGGATAAGTGAATAAATTTAAATAAAAAGTCAAGTATATAGTATGCAATTCAACGTACCTTCTATCGACAATGCTGAATCTGGTGATCAATTAAGGGAAACTATTTTAACTTCTGAGCCTGAGGCTAAAGTTGAAGTTGATTCTGACTCTAAAACAGTAACTATTAATTCTATAGCCTCGGAGGAAACTTTTAAGCAACTGATTGTTGCAGCAGGACACAAATTGAATTAGCGCGTTAATTTAAAATTAAAAGAGTAGAGAACAACCATTTTGGCTCTCTATTCTTTCAATACTCTGCGCCTTGTTTTAAGTAAGAATAAATTAAGCACTTTTTTCGATAATGCGATCGCCTTCACTAATAGATTTTGTTAATTTGCTTGGCTGCTCGGGTTTAGTATACCAATATGCCCAGGCAATCAGCACAAATTGAAATGGAAGTCTAATTGCCTGAAACCAGTTACCATCGGGAACGTTGTTTAGCTGAATGTGGTTGACTGCCATATTAATGTTGGCAGGATAAACAGCAATCAATAGTAAAACTAACCCCCAAGCGGCAGCTTGGCTTGCTATAGGTATTAGTAAACCAACACCCCCCAAAATCTCAAAAAAACCGCTGATATAGACAATTGCTTCAGGATAGGGTAGCTGTGGAGGAACGATTTTAACGTAGGTATCGGGGGCGATAAAATGAGTGATACCTGCGACGATCATGCAGACAGCAAATACGCCTTTTAAGGTTTGTCTGTTTGGTCGAATAATTTGATTAAAAAGTTTGGTAATCATCACTAGACCTCTTGCCCTAAAGGACTCCTAAAGGATACCGCTTCGCATACGCCCCGAAGGAAGTCCTTTAGGATAGCTTCGCGTCGCATGAATCGTAAATATTGGTTGGGTATGAAGTATGAAGTATGAAGCATGAAGTCACATGGTTCGCCGCCTGTAGTCAAAAGCTGCTAAATCCTCTAGATCGACTTCATAGTCGAGCAGTTTATATCGTATGCCTAAAGAATCAAGAAGGCGGACAGCGTTGGTTTTGGACATCGATCTTTTAAAATTTGAATTTTTAATCTCGTAAAAATATTAATTGACCAAGATAGTCTGGCGTAAAGAGCTAATACTTTTAGATAGCTAAACTGCACTTAGTATACTGTATACAAGAATACTTTTGTCTCCAGCTAATAATGATAGTTTTGCCTATTATTACTAGGTGTGAGAGTAACAATGAGCATTTCTAATATCAGACAATGGTGTCCAAATTTTAATAACAAGCTTAATTTAATCAGTAATTCAATTCAGTTACTATTGCCTTTAACATTATTATCAACTACAGCAATTAAAGTTTCTGCTTCAGAAGAAATCATCATACCAAAAGTATTAGATAACCTCGATTATCCTCATGGGATGTCGCAAATCAATAATGTTGATCAGTTAAGAGATGTTGCTCCTACCGACTGGGCGTATGAAGCATTACGCTCTTTGGTAGACCGCTATGGTTGCCTTACAGGATTTCCTAATCAGACTTATCGCGGTAATCAACCTCTTACTCGTTACGAATTTGCCGCGGGTTTAAATTCTTGCCTCAATCAAATTGAAAGATTAATTGCCTCCTCTGGCAATGTCGAGCGAGCAGATTTAGAAACTATTGAACGCCTCAGCCAAAATTTTGAGGCAGAATTAGCAGCTATTGGCGGCAGGGTAGATGCCCTAGAAAGTCAGGTTGCTGCTCTAGAAGATAGCAGTTTTTCTGCCACAACCAAACTAACGGGAAATGTATTTCTGAATTTAACAGGAGCAACTGCTAGTGATGATGTTTTGGTTGAAACCAACGATTTAAATGCCCCCGCTTTGAGTCTTCGCCGCGCTGGTAGAGATGCCAATAACAATCCCCTTGTTAGTACTGTCGAGGACGATCCTGAACTCACCTTGAGCTACTATACCTGGCTGAACTTTAACTCTTCATTTACTGGCGAAGATACCCTCGTTACTCAACTAGTAGCGGGTAATGGAGACTCCCCCGCCAATACCTTTGCCTCCGCAGGACTATATAATACTTTTGGTACACCTTTTACTGACCAAACAGGAACGGCATCAGGAGCGGGTAGCGTTGAAGTTCGTGAACTTTTTTATGATTTTCCGATTGGCGAAAAACTACGGGTAGTGGTTGGACCGAGAATTAACTGGTATCGCTATTTTGATAATAATGCTTATACTTTTTATTTAACTGGGGCGGGTAGCTATAACTCTAGCGGTGGTACGTTAGTCAATCCGATTGACCGTGGTTCGGGAGCGGTCATAACTTACGATTTTAATGACCTATTAACCTTCAAGCTGGGTTATTTAGGTGAAAATACTGAATTTTTACCTTCAGCGTTTTTTAATACTTCTTCTGATCCTAACCAGGGCCTATTTAGTGCGACTCAGACTCTGACTGCTCAAATAGATTTGGCGATCGCCGAAACAGCCAACGTCCGTTTAATCTATACTCGAGCAACCGTTGATAACAATCAGCCGATTTTTGATGCCGATGGCAATCTGACTGGGTTTGGTGTTGGTGGTGCTACAGGTGAACCAATTTATGGAGTAGCTGACGATGGTTTTGGTGGAACCATCGGAGATGCCCCTTCTGATACTTTTGCCGTCAATTTTGACTGGCAAATTTTAGAGCAAGTAGGTGTTTTTGGACGCTACAACTATGGCAGTACCAGCATCAGACCGACAACTCCTGGTTTGGAAAATGGTGAGGTAAATGCTCAAGCTTTTCAAGTTGGAGTAGCTTTTCCCGACTTAGGCAAGGAAGGTGCGTTAGGGACTTTATCTTTTGTTGTTCCTTTTGATGTTACTGATGGAGAAGAGTTTCTTGTCTCTGGTTTTGGAGATGGCGGTACTCAATACGAGTTAGAAGCTACCTATCATTTCCCCGTCAATGATAATCTATCAGTCCTGCCTGCTTTTTATCTGGTTAGTAATCCGAATAACTTTGAAGATAATCCTAATATTTATGTGGGTAATGTGCGAATGCAGTTTCAGTTTTAATAACTCAGGGGTATCGTGGTTAAATATTGCCTAAGGCATTAACTATCTGCTGTCGTAACCATTGAGCTTGAGAAACATTAGTATTTCGCTGATGCCAAACTATCGATACTGTAAAGCCTTCAATGGCAATTGGTGGTGGTAATAACTTTAAGTTCATCGCTTTGGCACACTGTTGTGCCATGCGGTTGGGAAGTAAAGCCACACAGTCGGAGTTAGTTAATAACAAGGGAACTGCCATAAAGTGAGGAGTAGACCAAATTACTTGTCGAGATTGCTGTTGTTGTTTTAGTATTTCATCGTAAGCTCCTTGAAAATCATCCCGCATTGAAACTAAGATATGCGATCGCTGGAGATAATCTTCTAGAGATAATTCTGTTAGAGTATCATCGCCTTTGACAACGCAAATAAACTCTTCTCGATATAAATTTTGTTCGACGTGCCAACTTTTAAGCGGTAATTTAGCACCAATAATCAAATCGATGCGGTTGTTATCTAAAGCATCCATTACCGTTTCTTTATCGAGATTAGTAATACGAATACGGATACCTGGTGCTTGCGTAGCTAGTTGCTGGATTAAATTAGCCCCAATAGTAGCTTCAGCATAGTCACTGGCTGCAATTTTAAAAGTTGCTTGGGCAGTAGCAGGGTTAAAAGTTGCTTGCGAGAGCAAAGTTGATTCAATTTCGGTCAAAATTTGCCGAAGGCGATCGCTTATTTCACGGGCATAGGCAGTAACTTCCATCTCCCGAGAGGTGCGAATCAAAATGTCATCGTTCAATATAGTTCGTAATCGTTTCAAAGCATGACTCATTGCCGATTGACTCATGTTGAGTTTTTCTGCTGCCTTTGTGACGCTCGCTTCTGTGATTAATACATCAAGAGCGATGAGCAAATTAAGATCGAGTTTACGTAGATTGGTGTAGTCGATATTCACAAATAAGACGATTAAATTGATCGCATCGATATCTATTATCTACGATATTTGTTTGACTAATAAAGCTGATTTCACTAAAGTTAATTAACGTCAAAAGGCACGAGTAAATCATCTTGTAAGAGGTTAAAACTATGAATCGATTTGTTGACAAAGTTGCTTTGGTTACTGGTGGTGGTTCTGGTATTGGTCGAGCTACTGCCCTCAAATTCGCTTCAGAAGGCGCAGCCGTCGTGATCGGCAATCGTAATGAAAAAGCTGGTCAAGAAACAGTAGATTTAATCGAAAAAGCTGGTGGTAAAGCTAGTTTTCAGCAAACAGATGTGACTAAACTCGAAAATGTCCAAAATTTAATCAAATATACGGTTGATACTTACGGTGGATTACACGCCGCTTTTAATAATGCTGGAGTAGAAGATCCTCAAGCAATGACTCCAAATCAGACAGAAGATACTTTTGATTTGGTGATGAGGGTCAATGTCAAAGGGGTTTGGTATTGTATGAAATGCGAAATCGAGCATATGTTAGCCAATGGTGGTGGAGCAATTGTTAATACTGCCTCTATTGCTGGTGTAATTGGGTTTCCAGGTCATGGGCCTTATGTTGCTTCCAAACACGCTGTACTGGGTTTGACTAAAACTGCTGCTTTGGAATATGCCAAACAGGGAATTCGGGTTAATGCAGTATGTCCAGGGGCAATTGCAACTCAACTACTCGATGGTTTCACAGGAGGGGATAGTTCAATCCGTGAGTACATGGAGTCTTTGCATCCCATTGGTAGATTAGGAAAACCAGAAGAAATTGCTGATGCGGTGGTTTGGCTTTGTTCTAATGAAGCGACCTTTGTATTAGGACAGGGAATCACTGTAGATGGTGGATTTACGGCAATTTAATGACAACAATTATGTAAAGAAATAGACAGTTTTGAGTTTGAAGTCAGAGAATTACGTGACAAATTAGTGCTTAAAATTGGAGAGCAACGATGAAAATTGGATTTATCGGTTATGGAAGTATGGCTGAAGCGTTAGCCTCTAAATGGATGACTAAGCACTCGCTGTTTATTGGTGGACGCAACCTAGAAAAAGCTGAAAAGTTAGCTAAAAAACTAGGTACAGATGTTGAATTTGGCACAGAAGCTGAAGCTGCCTCATTCGGCGAAATCGTAGTTTTAGCGACTAAACACGAGGCGGTTTTCGAGGCAATGGATGCTGCTGGTGGAAGTGATGCTCTAGCTGGCAAAACTTTACTCGATATCAATAATCCAGTAAATACATCTGATTTCTTGGCAAAAAACTATAATGGCATTTCGTTATCGGAAGAGATTGCCAGAAATGCGCCTGATGCTCATGTTGTTAAGGCTTTTAATATGTGTCAGGCAAAAGTATGGCATATGAAACCACCAGTGTTTGACGATTGCCCTTTAGTGGTTATGTACTGCGGAGATGATGAACAAGCTAAAAAGCAAATTGCCGTTTTGATTGAAGATGTTGGTTGCGAAGCTAAAGATCTTGGCGATTTAAAATATGCTCGAATGCTCGAACCTGCTGCTGCGATTGTGATTAAATTGCTCTTTTCAGGACACGATGCTTACACAGTTTTGAATTTGATACAGCCAGAAATAAAAGCGATTTAAACAAAATTAAATATCTAAAATTATGCGGTTTTTAGTCATAGCGCGGGTTGCTGATCGATCACGTCTTTCCCTTAGAACAAATCGCCGAAGCCCATCGCTACATGGAATCCAATCAGCAGCAAGGCAAAATTATTGTCACTGTACCGTAATTATTCATCAGAGGTGAAGATATGCCATTTCATGACATTACTGAGTTATCAGCAGAATTCTGCGAGCCAAAAACAGCTAAAGATCGAGAATTATCAGTTAGCGATCGCATTCAAATTACAGAGTTACTCCACCGCGTCTATTTATGTGAAGACAGTCGAGATTATGATGCACTAAAGAAAATTTTAGTAGATGACTATATCAACGAGCATCCTTTATTCGGGCGACACGAGAACGCGAGTAGCTTTATTGAATGGCTTAAAAATACTCCTGCTGGCTTTGATGGTATTCGACATAATTGTAGGACTTACGCAAGAATCATTTCGAGAGAAGGATTTTTAAGCTGCTGAATCAGGTAATCTCGAAGAAGACCATTTTTTAGTTGGTAAACATTAGAATGATTGGCGATCGCTAAATACT
>JBHJNW010000024.1:0-88453 GCA_050330395.1 Pleurocapsa sp. | reverse complement strand
AGTTTCCTCATGATTGACTGGTTTTAAGTCAGGAGTCAGGAGTCAGGAGTCAGACGAGTTTAAAGCATTTATTACATCTTTTATTGTTCATACGGTTTCTATTTGGAATGACTATAAATTTGAAGTAGTAACGCCTTTTATGGCTAACATCAATGCGATCGCCGTTAGCCATAATGGTCTACTTCAATACTACATTCTCTATAATGCGGGAACTACCTCCCATCCAGATGGATCAACTCCTACGGACAATGATTTGATTACTTTTTTAATGACCGATAACTACAATTATCAAACTGAGGAGGGAGTTAAAGTAGGTATGCCTATTCAACAAGCAGAAAACATCTATGGGGATGCTATTCTCTCCTACAATCTAGATGGAGAATCAGGCGAATATATCACCTTTGGTAATGAAAATCCGCAAAATACTCGCTTTAAAGCCTCTTACTTTAAGCTAATCTCTGAAGGATTGGGTTTTTCAGGTATTTATCCCGAATATCCAGGAGTTTCCTATACAACTGATAAATATTTGGAAGAGGCTGCGATCGCAGCGATCAAAGTTTCTTGTCTTCCCACAAATTGTCTTAACTAATCTCTCAAATTCTGCTCATTGATAAATCTACTATAAATATACTAAATGTTAGCCTAGTTATCTGATCAATATTTAATGCAGTAAATCAATAATTAATGTAATGGCAGACATTAAGCCACATCAAAGAATCAACGATATTCTCTTGGCACCCTTGGAAAGACCTGCACTGCAATGGTTGGCAGCAAATATGCCAGCTTGGGTAAATCCTGATCTTTTGACGGGGATTGGTATCTTAGGTGGAGTAATCGTCTTTTTGGGTTATTGGTTATCAAACTACTCTCCCCTGATGCTATGGATTGCCAGTTTAGGATTTGCAGTTAATTGGTTTGGTGACGCTTTAGACGGTACTTTAGCGCGTCACCGCAAAATAGAGCGACCAAAATATGGTTTTTTCGTCGATCACACGGTAGATGCGTTTAACGAGGTGCTGATTGTAATTGGTCTTGGGCTATCTCCCTATGTGACCTTTAGTGTAGCCTGTCTAGGACTGATCGGTTATTTGCTAATGTCAGTATTAGTTTATATCCGCACTTATGTAGACGGAGTTTTCCAGCTTTCTTATGGCAAGTTTGGCCCTACCGAAATACGAGTAATTCTGATCTTACTTAATACAGTGATGTTTTTCTTAGGTATCCCAGAAGCTAAATTACCCTGGGGATTGACAATTTATGACCTACCTATAGCTTTGATTGCTGCTATTTTAGGCATTCTATTTATAGTTGGCTCAATCCAGAATGCCGTTGAATTAGCCAAACTTAAGGAATAAATTCCATCTTAATTAAATTTGGTAGTTTATTTCTTCAGACCGAAGCCAATTAAACTACTCTAAGAAACAATTAAAATAATGCGTGAGTATAAATTTTAATAAATTTTAGTTTTGATGAAATTACCAGATTTAGATGTGAGAACTATTGATCGTGTGGTGGAAATGGCTTGGGAAGATCGCACACCTTTTGCAGCGATTGAAACCCAGTTTGGTTTAAAAGAGAAAGAAGTCATCGCTTTGATGCGACAAGAAATGAAGCACTCTAGCTTTAAAATGTGGCGTAAGCGAGTCACGGGGCGTAAGACGAAGCATCTAGCCAAAAGAGATTTTCTTGAAGGAAGATTTCGCTGCAAAGAACAGAAGTAGGAGTCATACTAAATCCTGTTTGGATAGAACACTTTCAGGTTAGGTAAGTCAGAAGTCAGAAGTCAGAACTCAGAACTCAGAACTCAGAACTCAGCCCTAAAGGATTTCCTAAAGGATACCGCTTCGCATAAGCTTCGCGTCAAGTCAGAACAGTTATAGCTACTTTAAGTAAAGAGTACTTTATCAATCGGATTTAGTATCAGGAGTTATCTTAATCTGTTTAAAGCTACACTAGACCTTATTTAAGGTGCTAGGTATGGCAAATAGGCAAAATTTGGTGATCAAAACAGTTGGAACGTATTTAGTTTTAAGCGCGATCGCCTTTTTAATGCTGTTTCCGCTGCTATGGTTGATCGGTACTTCTTTTAAATCTCCTACGGAAGATATTTTTGCTTTTCCGCCTCAGCTTTTTCCTAGCCAGCCTACTTTTGATAACTTTATTACAGTCTGGGATGCCTATCCTTTTGGACTGTATTTATACAATAGTGCGATCGTCGCTTTTCTAGCAGTTGGATTAAATTTGTTGTTATGTTCCTTAGCGGCTTATCCTTTGGCGCGGCTTAATTTTCAGGGACGGGAGTTTATTTTTGCCCTAGTTTTAGCGACGATTATGATCCCTTTTCAGATCGTGATGATTCCACTGTATATTTTGGCGGTTAATTTAGGATTGAGAAATACTTATCTAGGGGTTGTTTTACCGAATCTTATCTCAGCGTTTGGGATTTTTTTACTCAGACAGGCGTTTAAAGCTGTTCCCTTAGAATTGGAAGAAGCTGCCCGTATCGATGGTTGCACTGAACTAGGTATCTGGTGGAATATCATGATTCCCGCCATTCGTCCTGCTTTATTTACCTTGGCGATTTTTGTCTTTATTGGCTCTTGGAGTGATTTTTTGTGGCCCTTAATTGTTTTGGACGATCCAGACTATTACACTCTACCTCTAGCAGTGGCTAACCTAGCAGATTCTTTTTCTCTCGACTGGAGATTAGTCGCAGCAGGTTCAGTTATTTCGATCGCGCCAATCTTATTATTATTCCTGTTGCTCCAGCGATATATTGTGCCAACCGATGTTGGTAGTGGTGTAAAGGGATAGTTTGACAGAATCAGCATAGAAAGAAGATTAAGGATCGCAACGGTAAAGGCGATCGAGATATCCATCTTGCGGTAACTCTAAAGTAGTGTTGTCAAAACAGCGAATTTGATTCATTGATTCTTCGCCAATGCCTAAATTTATCGTCCAGAGATCTAGAGGTTTTGGCTGGGTAGCTATACTGTGATCGAGATTAAATAAACCCAGATCCACACCGTTTATATATAGTTGATTGAGTAAGAATTTTGGGGTTGAATCTGATAAATTGACATCAAGCTGGTTGTTAGTTTTCCCACGCTTAAAACAATATGCCAGACTAATTAATTCCCTAGTTTGAGAATGAGTGCTGTAGCTCGTTGCTATTACAGCGGGATGAGTAGAAATTGTTTGAATAAAGGCTGCTGCCAGATCTGACGGTTGTGATTTTTGGTAGCCATAGTTAGTGATTACGGTTAAAGAACCTAGCAAACCCATAGCGAACAATACTCCCACCACTCGTTTAGTTTTTGCCTGAGAATGCCAACAATTAGCTAAAGCTACTGCTATCAAGAGAATCAAGACGGGGAAATAAACAAAGTGATATCGAGCAGCCACAGAGAGATTACGTCCTAAACCATAGATAATCAACAGAAACATGAGAATTGAGCCAATTAGATAATTACTAGCGATCGCTATTCCCGTATGCTCTAAATTATTCGCAAGCTCTATCCGCCAGCCTTTGATTAACTTCGGTATTGACCAAATTATCACTGTTTGCAGCACCACAAAAGAGATAATCATTACTGCTGTAGGAACTCCTTCTAGAGGCAATAAGACGATCATCGACTGCACCCAGCCAAGCAACAGAAAAGGCGGAAGCAATATTTCTTTGATATCAAAACTGGTCTGAATCCAGGTAGTCAATTCGTTATCTGAAACTCCCGTAACCAATGGTAACCAAACCAAGCAGCCAACCAATGTACCACAGCCTGCTAAATATAGACTACGCCAATATTTAAAACCTAATTGACGGCGATTTAACCACCAAATAGGTATAACAGCGATCGCTTCTGCACTTAAAGCAATGACAAAGAAGTAGTGTGTAGCCACTCCTAAGGCATTGATGATAATCCAAACGCAGTTAAGCCATAGCGGAAGCGGTTTTTTTTGCTTAATTAATTGAACTGCTTTAACTAAACAGGTAACCGAACCAATGACCCACAGTACAGTCAGGGTGTAGTGACGCGCTTCCTGTGCCAAATAGATTCCATAGGGAGAAATAGCCATTAGCACCGCAGCAAAATGCGCCACTAAGCGTGAACGAAAAGCCACCCAGCCTAAACCAAAGATAGCAGGAATACCCAAAGTACCGAAAATAGCACTGAGCGATCGCGCAATCTGTAACGAGACTAAATCTCCATCCTCTAGCCACAGCTTAACCCACCAATGAGTTAGCCAAAAATAAAGCGGTGGATGAGTGCTTTCTTGGATTAGCCGCTCAAATACGTCTGCATAACCAATTGCAGTATCTAAACGCAAAGGAGCAAGTAAAGTTTCTTGGGAAACAAGCTGATTCAGAGGAATGGCATTAAAGCCGTGACCTAAACTATAGCCAATGGTGGCGATTTCAATCGAAGAAGCTGGTTTTAATGCCAAATTGGTCAGACGCAGAGTTAATCCTAAAACTACCCAGATCGAGAACAGTAAAAGGCTGAGGTAAACCAGGCGATCGTTTTGTTGTCGCCCTATCGCTTCTTGTTTGCAGTTGTTTTTCAAATTGCTCGGAAAAAATTACTAACGGGTTTTAGCGTTCAAGATAGTAACAGCATTTATTCTCAATTGTGAAAAAAGGTATGAAAAAAAGGCATAATTCTGAATTCATAGTTACAAATTACCCTGCGGACAAAATGATTGTCTTAGAATTTAATAAACAGCTATTAACTTGAATAAAATTTTAGCTAGAGTAAAAATTAGGACAAATCGATAATGGCAATCAATTTAAGCAAAGGAGAAAGAATTTCTCTAGAAAAAGTAGCCCCTGGACTAGTAGAAATTTATATTGGTTTAGGCTGGGATATTAACGCTACTGATACTGGAGGGGATTTTGATATTGATGCGTCAATTTTTCTTTTAGACAGTAACGATAAGTTAATTTCTGATAAACACTTCATTTTCTACAATAATCTCACCAGTCCCGACCCAGAACAATCTATTCAGCAAAGAGGAGACAACCGAACTGGTGCAGGAGAGGGAGACGATGAGATAATTGACGTTAACCTTAAAACTATTCCCTCAGACGTAGCTAAAATGGCGCTTACTGTAACCATTCATGAAGCTGAAAAACGTCATCAAAATTTTGGTCAGGTAAGCAATGCTTTTGTCCGAATTGTTAACTGCGAAAATGAAAAAGAAATTATTCGCTACGACCTAACTGAAGATTTTTCTGTGGAAACTGCTTTGATTATGGCAGAACTTTATCGTAAGGATGGCGAATGGCGCATGAATGCCGTTGGTGCGGGTTACGAAGGCGGACTACAGGCTTTAGTAGACCGATATCAATAACAGAATGAAGGAGAAATAAGAGCAGAGAAATTAGTTAAAAGTCAACAGTCAAGATAGTGATGTTGAACGATTTCTCGATTTATTAAGTATTACTTGATAATTTTGCTCTTCTTTCTGCTTTTTTTATGAACTACAAACATCACCAGCTAATAAATCGGATAATCAACAGATAAAAAAATGGCAGTCAATCTTAGTAAAGGACAGCGCATATCTCTAGAAAAAGTCGCCCCAGGATTAAGCGAAGCGTTTGTTGGCTTGGGTTGGGACACTAATATTACTGATACTGGACAAGATTTTGATATCGACGCTTCGGTTTTTCTGTTAAATAGCAACGAGAAATTGATTTCTGATAGTCACTTTATTTTCTACAATAATCTTGCTAGTCCCGATCCCGATAAATCTGTGGAACATTTAGGAGACAATCGAACTGGTGCAGGAGAAGGAGACGATGAAGTAATTAAAGTAAATCTTCGCCAAGTTCCTCCCGATGTCAGTAAAATTGTGTTGGTCGTGACGATTCATGAAGCCGAACAACGTCAACAAAATTTCGGTCAGGTACAAAATGCTTTTGTGCGAGTAGTTGATGCCAAAGATCAAAAAGAGGTAGTTCGATATGACCTTACCGAGGATTTCTCCATCGAAACTGCTCTCATTATGACTGAACTCTATCGCAAAGACGGAGAATGGCGAGTTAATGCTGTAGGCGCAGGCTATCAGGGTGGCTTACAGGCATTATTAGACCGCTATCAATAAGCAGTAATTAGTAATCAGTAATTAGTAATCAAAACCATGGCAATTAACCTAACAAAAGGACAGCGAATTTCGTTAACCAAAGAAGATCCTAGCCTGAAGCAGATTATGTGTGGACTAGGCTGGGACGTTGCGCCCAAATCTGGAGGTTTTTTTGGGGGCAATAAACAGTTCGATCTTGATTCTTCGGTGATTTGTTTGGATGCAAATAAGAAATTAACCGATGTTAAAAATATAATTTACTTTGGTAATTTGAGACATAGTTCTAGCGCGATCGCTCATCAAGGAGACAACCTTACCGGTGCAGGAGAAGGAGACGATGAAGTAATTAACATTGATCTACCACTAGTTCCCTCTAGCATTGTTTATTTAGTATTCGTCATTAATATCTATAAATGTAATCAGCGTCGTCAAGACTTTAGCATGGTCGACAATGCTTTTGTACGTTTGGTAAATCGCACTAGCAACAAAGAATTGGCTCGTTACAATCTTTCTGGTGCAGAATACAAAGGAATGACAGGCATGATTCTAGCCGAACTTTATCGTCATAACGATGATTGGAAAATGGCAGCAGTTGGTAATGGATTTGAAATAGCGACTTTAGCAGATATTGCTAAAATTTATACTTAGCTAATAAACTGATCAGAAATATTGGTTAAGTAGTTAATCGTTGAAGCGTTAATTTGAGTTAGTAGGTAATTCTGAAAAAATTTACAATCCAATCAGAGCAAAAATCAATAAATATAGGCTTTGATTAAACGCAATAACCATTAAAGCAAATTAGTTCAACTTACTCAGAAAATTTTACAATAACAGAAGTAAGATTATCAGGTTATCTACCAATAAAAATTTCAAAGCTAATTAACAACATAGTACAAATCAGTGTCTTGGATTACACTAAAGACGACCAAAGCTCGCTGGGAGGCTGAGTTGATGCAGCAAATATTGAATGCTTATGATATTCCTTGTCGTGTCCTCAATATTGGGGCAGGAATATATTGCGGAGATGGAACTCAAGCAGCTCTCCAGGTAAGATCTAAAGATCAATGGACAGCTTTGCTACTTTTGAGCCCTCCTGAAGATAGTCAAGAAATAAGTTAAATAAGTTAACGCTCTAGAAAAAAAACCTAAATTATGTCTTCTTTATTTGATTGGTTTGCCAATATCAGAAAAAACGAACCCTCAGTGCAAAAGCAGCAAGAACGAGAAATTGCCGATGGTTTATGGACAAAATGTAGTTCTTGTAGTTCTGTAGCGTATACCAAAGATCTTCAGGCTAATCAATTAGTTTGCCCTGAATGTAATTATCATAATCGGGTTGATAGTGATGAAAGAATTAAACAGTTAATCGATCCCGATAGCTGGATGCCTCTAGACGAAAATATTTATCCTGTCGATCCGCTTAAGTTTCGCGATCGCAAAGACTATAAGGCTAGATTACAAGATTATCAAGCAAAAACTGGCTTAAGCGATGCCGTAAAGACAGGAACAGGCTTAATTGACGGTTTGCCCCTAGCCTTGGGAGTCATGGATTTTCGCTTCATGGGTGGTAGTATGGGTTCTGTCGTCGGCGAAAAACTCTGTCGTTTAATTGAACACGCCACCGCCGAACAATTTCCAGTGGTGATTGTCTGTTCATCTGGTGGGGCTAGAATGCAAGAAGGTATGTTTAGCTTGATGCAGATGGCGAAAATTTCTGGTGCGCTGCAACGTCATCAAACAGCCAAATTACTTTATATTCCTTTATTGGCTCATCCTACTCTGGGTGGTGTTACGGCTAGTTTTGCCATGCTAGGAGATATTATTTTAGCTGAACCAAAAGCAACTATTGGCTTCGCAGGAAGGCGCGTAATCGAACAAACATTAAGAGAAAAATTACCTGATGGATTTCAAACATCGGAATATCTCTTGGAACATGGTTTTGTAGATTTGATCGTACCTCGTACTCAACTGAAAAAAACTTTGGCACAGTTGATTAGTTTGCATCAGCCTTTTTATTCTTTGATGTCTCCATTAGAAGAAAATCATCATCATGCGGAAGTAAGCGAGACTGTTGAGAGTAGTCAGTAGTAAGTTTGATGATAGTTATGTTTACTAATTTGCCACAGCTAGTGACTAAATCACTCGTCTTGTTGATCGCGATCGCCTTTTTCTGGTTGCAATCTCTCCCAGCTAATACAATGCCCTTAACTCAGACTGAAATCGAGCAAAAGATTCAAACCATACCCCAATGGCAACAGGAAGACCAAACTATTACCCGCACCTTCAAATTTAACAATTTTGTCGAGGCGATCGCTTTTGTTGAGCGATTAGTCGAACCCGCCGAAGCAGCAGGACACCATCCAGATCTGGCTATTTCTTATAATCAAGTCACTGTCTCTCTAACCTCCCACGATGCAGGAGGGCTAACCCCAAAAGATTTTGCTCTGGCTCAAACCATCTCGAACCTACTCGAATCAAAATAGGATCATTAGTAAGAAGACGCTGCCCTCCCCTAACTTTTAGCTAGTGATAGTTAATGGCACAATTGCTACGGATAGTCGAATAGTTAACAATAGTGCGACACATTTTTGCTTAGAAGTGGGATGATCGCGATCGCACTAGCAACCTCAGCGTGTTTCAACGAGCCAACGAAAACGCAGTAGTAAACAAAGCTGTTCGATAAGTACAGAGGTTAAGAAAGATTAAGTTAAATAGCCTTCCTTTATTTTCTACGAAAAAATTTGGTGTTCTTTATTTTGACTAGGTTATTTACTTCAGCGCATTCTTCAGTGAACAGTAGTTCCCTCCTAATCAAAAATAATCCAAAAAAGTGTAACGAGATTTACTTAAACATTACAGATTATTACTTTGTTTTTAATAAAGAAGACTAGTGTAGGGTTAATCTTTTATCTTCAGTATCGATGGGTACTTTTTACGCACCTGTCAAAATAATTAAAACTAAATTTGTTGTCACAATTAAGGAGAGCTCAATGCTTGACGCTTTTTCCAGAGCTGTAGTAAGTGCAGATAGCAAAACTGCTTGCATCGGTGGAGACGAACTACAATCTCTAAAAAACTTTATTTCTGAAGGAAACAAACGCTTAGACGCTGTCAACACTATTGCTAGTAATGCTAGCTGTATCGTGTCTGATGCTGTTGCTGGTATGATTTGTGAAAACCAAGGCTTAATTCAAGCTGGTGGTAATTGCTATCCTAACCGTCGCATGGCTGCTTGTTTGCGTGATGGTGAAATCGTTCTTCGCTACATCACTTACGCTATTTTGTCTGGTGATGCTTCTGTACTAGAAGATCGTTGCTTGAATGGTTTGAAAGAAACTTACACCGCTCTTGGTGTACCTCTTCAATCCACTGGTCGTGCTGTTGGTATTATGAAAGCTGCTTCCTTGGCTCACATCAACAACGACAACACTGAAGCTAATGGTGGCAAAAGATTCCGCAAAATGGAAATGAAAGATGGAGATTGTTCTGCAATCACTTCTGAAGCTGCTAGCTATTTTGATCGAGTAATTTCTGCTCTTAGCTAGGCATCTTTTGATTTAGTATTAATGCTGATCAATTACTTCAGCCATTAACAATACACCATAATTTCGATTACAAGCAATTCAGGAGATATTAAACAATGAAATCTGTTGTAACTACAGTCGTTACTTCTGCTGATGCAGCGGGACGCTTTCCCTCTACTTCTGACCTAGAGTCAGTACAAGGTAGTCTTCAACGTGCTGCGGCTCGTATGGAAGCTGCTGAAAAACTAGCTAGCAACATTGATAACGTTGCTCAAGAAGCTTACGATGCTTGCATCAAAAAGTATTCTTACCTCAACAATGATGGTGAAGCAAATTCTAATGATACCTTCAAAAGCAAGTGTCTTCGTGATATCAAGCACTATATGCGTCTAGTTAACTACTGTCTAGTTGTTGGTGGTACTGGTCCTTTGGATGAATGGGGTATTGCTGGACAACGTGAAGTATATCGTTCTTTGAACTTGCCTACTGCTCCTTACGTAGAAGCTTTGTCTTTCGCACGTAACCGTGGTTGCGCTCCTCGCGATATGTCTTCTCAAGCTTTAGTTGAGTACAATGCTCTTCTAGACTATATCATCAACTCCTTTTCATAAGAGACTAATTGGCAGTTGGAATTTATAACAAGCAGATAATATTTCTGTTTGACTAATGTGAGCTTTAGGTCTGTTGCTGTGACTTTAATGGGTTTGAGTATCAGTCTTAAAGCTCTCATTATTTAGATAATTATTTAGTCTAGAAAAATTAATCAACAACTATCAAGTTTAATGACCATAGACGATCTATTTGAGAAACTCAAGCATCCCAATCCAAATTTGCGTGGAAAAGCGATGTGGGAGATAGCTGAGGCGAGAGATGAAAATACTATTCCTCGTCTTATGGGCATTCTCAAGCAAGAAGACGTAACCTATAGAAGAGCGGCAGTCAAAACCTTGGGAGTAATTGGCGCAGAGGTTGTACCCCCCGTGGTAGATTCATTGCTCAATAGCGATAACCCTACAGTACGCTCTAGCTGTGCCAAGGTATTGGCCCAAATAGTAGTTAACCATCCAGACGTACCGATGCCAGAAGCAGGAATTCAAGGATTGAAACAAGCTCTTGGCGATCCTCATCCTATGGTTAATATACCTGCGGTAATGACTTTGGGCGAAATTGGTTCTCCTGTTTTTGATCTTTTGGTAGAAACTTTAAATACGACTGACAACATAGTAGTCCAAGTATCAATCTTAAACGCTATTGGCTCAATGGGAGATGTCAGAGGAATCGAGGTATTAACTAATTTGAGCAATGATCAGACTGCCGATCCCTATCTTCAAGAATCAGCAACTAGTGCTTTATCTCGGTTAGAAATGGTGCTGAAATATAACAGTTAAAAGCAAGCTAATTCTGGGAAAACTAAGGGTATGCTTAAACAACTCCTTGGTGTTTTTCTAGAATCTCATTGTGCATTTTGCGATCGCACAACTGCGAATACTCTCTGCCAGTATTGCTCAAGAAAACTGTATAGTTATCAGTTAGCCAACAGCGATCGCCTTGAGCTACACCACGATCTGTCTGTATTTGCTTGGGGTAAGTATGATGGACAGTTAAAAAGAGCGATCGCGCTGATGAAATATGATCACAAACCAGAAATAGGCGGTGTATTAGGCAAATTATTAGGGCAAGCTTGGATAAATAGTGGTTTGATCGATCTTCATCAGAAATTAACAGTTGTTCCCATTCCGCTACATCGTAAAAAACTAATTGATCGTGGTTTTAATCAAGCAGAAATAATTGCCAAAAGTTTTTGTCAGCTCACAGGATACCGATTGAATTCTCAAACTTTGATTCGCGCTAGAGAGACTAAAGCGATGTTTGATTTAAAAAAATCAGAGTCAAGAGTCAAAAACTTGCAGGGTGCATTTAGAATTGGTGTTAAGTTACCGAAACATCCCGTTTTGCTAATCGATGATATTTACACCACAGGAACTACTGTTACAGAATCGGTTAAGGTATTACAGGAAAGAAAAATTCAGGTTATTGGTGTTGCAGTGGCAGCTAAGGCGGGGATAAGTAATTAAGTAAGTTTGTCAAAGCCAATCAAAAACCAACCATGAAGAAAATGAGATATCTTGTCGCTCCGGAATGGTTAATCTACCAGCTAGATAACCCAGGGGTAGTTATTGTAGATTGTCGCTTTCAGTTAGCCAATCCCAATTGGGGACAGGAGGTATATTGCGCTAGTCATATCAAGGGTGCATATTATCTGGATTTAAACCGCGATTTATCTAGTCACGGGATTTAAAGGTTTCAAACGAGTTTAAGTATTGATCTTAACTCTCTTTATTAGAATCAGAATTGTGATTGAATAAGCGGTAACCAATATATAAAATCAAACCAACGACAGCCAGGCTGAGGATACTGCTAACAACGTGCAGTAATGCACCTACAATGGAAAAACCTAGCCAGATACCCCCAATAGCCACCGCAGCTTTCCCTATCTTGGGCAAATTATTGAACCAGGCTTTACTAGTGGCAATCCAACCTTGCACTTGTGGAGAAGGATTAATTTCTACCTGAGGAAAAACTGATTTAGCTGCATCCTGAGAATCAGAGGGAGTTTTTTGATTAATGTCTGCTTCCATTTCGTCTAGCTTGCTTTGTAAATCACGTTCTGAAAAACTCATGATTGTTTAACTCTCGCTTGAGATAAATGCTTATATTATTTAGAGTAGCAAACAAACCTAGTTAAAGACTGTAGAAATTTCTCGACAAATTCTTCTTAATAGAGCAATTAAAAATACGCTTAGCCAGATTAATCTCGCTCCATAGCATTTTAGACTGGGTTTCTAGATTTTACGGAGCAAGTTAATATTATTTATTCATCGGATTTCTGGTTCAAGTTTTGTCCTACACTAAAGTTTTATTTAGCTGCTTGAGGTTTACCCGATTGCTGTGCCTGGATATCTTCGATTAAAATATCAAGCGCTCTAGAGAATTGAGGATCTTGTTCTGTTCCCAGTTTAGAGCGATCGCCACCATAGAGTTCTTCTAGCTGTTGCTCACTTAGCTCAACTATTACATCAGGGGGAATGCCTTCTTGATTAATATCTCGACCATTGGGAGTAAGATATTTGGCGATCGTCACCGCTAAACCCGAACCATCGCCTAGAGGACGAACAGATTGCACCAAGCCTTTGCCAAAGGTTTTTGTTCCCAACAGAGTAGCTCGTTTATTATCCTGCAAAGCACCAGAGAGAATTTCACTGGCACTGGCCGAACCTTCATTGACTAAAACCACCAATGGTTTATTAGTCAAAGCTTTGTTTTTGGCTGATTCACGCTCGCTTAGTCCTTTACGATCAACTGTCGATACAATCGTACCTTCATTAATCCACATCCGAGCAATGTCAATACTAGAATAGAGTAAACCACCAGGATTAGAGCGTAGATCTAAAACATAGCCAACAACTCCTTCTTGTTCTTGTTCTTTAATCGCCTTCTGCATATCTTTGGCAGCGTTTTCATTAAAGGTAGTAAGGCGAATATAACCAACTTTACCTAGGTCAGTATCTCTAACGCTAGCTCTGACCGGATGAATTTCAATTCTTTCGCGGGTGATGTTATAGTCACGCTCATTTCCATTACGGTTAATTTTTAGGGTAACCTGGCTGCCTCTTTCTCCCCTGATTAACTTGACAGCATCATTGACATCCATTCCCTTAGTATCAGTACCGTCAATTTCCATAATCAGATCTTGAGCTAAAATTCCCGACTCAAAAGCAGGAGTATCCTCAATCGGCGCGATAACTATCAGCCTGTCGGTTTCTTCATCCTTGGCAATTTGGATTCCTACACCAGTTAACTCACCAGAAGTGTCAATTCGCATATTTTGAAACTCTTCTGGATTCATGAAGCGCGTATAAGGATCGTCAAGCTTACCTAGCATTTCGCGAATCGCTTTGTAGGCATCTTCTTGATTGCTATAGGAAGCGTTATTAATATACTCTTGTCGAATTTTTAGCCAATCTGTATTGTTAAAAGTTTGATCAACGTATTGATAATTGATAATTTGCCAAACTTCGTCAATTGTTTCTTTTGGACCAGTTTGAATCAAAGCTTGACTTTGAGACAGATGAATTCCAGCCCCCGTAACCGCTACCGTCGATAAGGCTACAGCAGTCGAACCCAAAACTAGTCCTTTTTTTGTAATTACCATAGGCTTAAAAATATAATAAATATTGTCAAAGTAAAAAAACGACAAGAAATCTCTATAATTAAAGTTTAATCTACCACAGATAAGTTTGGCTTTTGGTGATTTGAGAACATCCCAGAGCCATATTCAAGCTTAAATCTGCATAAAGTTGAATTCCAAGAGAGAGGGGCAAGGTTAAATTCTCTCTGATTCATTTTAAGCAAAAACAAATAATTGTTTCAATAAATCGGCTTAATATTTTTTAATTTGACCAAATTTTGGTCAAAGATTGCCGTATGAGCATCAGAGTCAACAGCTTTGCATTGAAGATCTCATACAGCTATTTTGCCATTAATTATCATCTAAAAATTAGCAACTATCAATCATTGTTGCTAGCAGCTTTTGCATTTAGTAGTTAATATAGTTTTTTAGTTTAATTTATTTTGACGGTATATCTCTAATAACTGAGCAAAAATCACCCTGATCAATTCAATTTGTAACTCACTAATGAATCTTTTAGTAATTTTAAGTTAAAAAAATATTAGATAACAAAGTTTTCTGTAGTCTGGCACCTGATTGCACTCTCGATCTATTCGTGATCATCTTTTTAAGTCACCTCGACATAATCTTTGCCAGCCAAAAAATAGCGAAGCTTGCTTGGCAAGCATTTGACAATTGCTGTAATATTTTGTCGGCCTGAAATATAACTATGAGCGCATTTCCCCCGCCACAGCTACAATACAAACTAGCCTTAGTTAAGCTTCAGCAGCATCGTTTAGCCCGCCTTTCTCTGTGGAGATCCTGCTGGATAATTATTTGCACTATGAGTCTTGGCTTGGCAGCAACATTACCATACTGGCAGATTAAATATCAAAGTCAAATTAAAATTAATGGTGAAAAACTAATCAGTGAAAACACTATTTATGACGTATTGCATTTTACTTATCCGCAATTTATTTGGACTATTAACGGAATAAACTTAACTCAAAAAATTGAATCTATTCCTTCAGTTGAGGTTGCCAAGGTCAATAAGCAGCTCATCCCACCTCAGATTACCATCTCTCTGCAAGAAAAATCTCCTGTAGCTTTAGCCACATTTCAGGGAGAAATCGGTTTTTTAGATTCTCAGGGAACATGGATTGCTGAAGAATTTTATAGCAACATTAACGATAGCTACCTGATACCAAAGCTCAAAGTAATTGACTACAAAATGCAACTGAGAACTACTTGGAGGGAGCTATATCAGTTAATATCTCTTTACCCTGAACTAGAAATTGATGAGGTACATTGGAATCAATCCAATAGCTTATTTCTAAACACCAAGATAGGGCAGGTATTTTTGGGTTCAGAGCTATCTAGATTAGAACAGCAGTTTAAGATTATGGCAAAACTAAAAAATTTGCCAGCATATCTTGAAAGTAGCGAAATTAACTACGTAGATTTAAGCAATCCTGATGTATTTCTAATTCAAAAGTACTAATACAAACCAAAAATAACTATTAAATCCGTATATACACTGATTATTTTGATTACTTTGACAGTTGATCAAGTAATTTTCTGGAGGATGGTTGAATATATGTGTTTAATAATTACAAAAACTTTAATATTTTATCCAGATTAAATTACCCAGATGATAATAAATTGAGTTAAGCTACCAAATTAAATTCTGTATAAGAAAACCCAGCGCGGAAACTTAGATGTACGCCCATGTCTTTAGAAAAAAAAATCGTTAGTACTTTCAATAATGAAATTAACTATAATAATTCTGAGTTGCCCTTAGCTTTAGGAAATAATTCTTTAGGTGGCGCAATGGGAATACCTTTTAGAAACAATAGTAGTTCCCAAATTCCCAAAGAAGAAATTAGGAGTCATAAAATAGTGCCGAGTAATGTCGCCAAGATTAAGGTAATAGGAGTAGGCGGTGGCGGCTGTAATGCTGTCAATCGCATGATCGAAAGCCAGGTATCGGGTATTGAATTTTGGGCAATAAATACCGATGCTCAAGCTCTCGATAACGCTCAAGCGCCTCAAAAGCTTCAGATTGGGCAAAAAATTACTAGAGGTTTGGGTGCGGGGGGTAATCCCGCTATTGGTCAAAAAGCAGCAGAGGAGTCACGAGATGAATTGGCTCATGCTTTAGAAAATACGGATTTAGTATTTATTACCGCTGGCATGGGAGGCGGTACGGGTACAGGCGCAGCACCAATCGCAGCCGAAGTAGCCAAAGAGATGGGCTGTCTTACCGTAGGAGTTGTAACTCGTCCCTTTACTTTTGAGGGCAGAAGACGCACCAAGCAGGCAGAAAAAGGCATCGAAGCTTTTCGTAGTCGAGTAGACACTTTAATTGTTATTCCTAATAATCAGTTATTGTCAGTCATATCTCCAGAAACTCCTGTTCAAGAAGCTTTTGGCGTAGCAGATGATGTCTTGCGCCAGGGCGTACAAGGGATTTCAGACATTATCACAATTCCTGGTTTAATCAACGTTGACTTTGCCGATGTTCGAGCAATTATGGCAGATGCAGGTTCAGCGTTAATGGGAATCGGGATGGGTTCAGGCAAGTCTCGCGCTCGAGAAGCGGCGATCGCCGCAGTTTCTTCTCCTTTGTTAGAAGCATCAATCCACGGTGCTAAGGGTGTGGTAATTAATATTACAGGGGGATATGACCTGACGCTTCATGAGGTCAATGCTGCTGCTGACAGCATTTATGAGGTAGTTGATGAAGATGCCAACATCATTTTTGGGGCAGTAATTGATGAAAGCCTGGACGGAGAAGTTAGGATTACCGTCATTGCCACTGGATTTGATGGTGAAACAGAGGAGTTTGAACTAGAAGAGCCACAGACACAGGTAGAACCTAGAAAACCCTTTCAGACTACGGCAGCAGCGCCCCAGCCAGAGAGAAACAAAGTTAAGGAAAGCGATCGCAGTCGCATCGAAATTCCTGACTTTCTACAGCGAAGACGCTTTCCTAAAAACTAAACTGACTAACCAAGATTGATTTATGACCCAGGTAGCTCTAACTATTGCTGGTTCCGATAGTAGTGGCGGGGCGGGAATTCAAGCCGATCTAAAAACTTTTGCGATGCACTGTGTTCATGGTGCTAGTGCAATTACCTGCATTACGGCTCAAAATACCGTTGGGGTAAATCGAGTAGAGGTAATGAGCGTAGCGATGGTCAAGGCTCAAGTCGAAGCGGTAACTTCGGATTTAACTGTTAAAGCAATTAAAACAGGAATGTTATTAAACCGTGAGATTATTGTTACCATTGCTCAATTGGTAGACAAATATAGCTTAAAACAGTTGGTAGTAGATCCTGTGATGGTTTCTCGCACAGGGGTACAGTTAATTGATCAAGAGGCGATCGCATCTTTACAAAATCAACTGATTCCTCAAGCTCTGATTGTTACCCCCAATCGCTATGAAGCTCAACTACTCAGTGGTTTGACGATAAACAGTCTTGAGCAACTTAAGCAGGCTGCGATCGTCATTTATCGTAGCTCAAGTGCCAAGGTAGTGCTGGCTAAAGGAGGAAGTTTATCAGGTAATGAGCAGGGAGTAGACGTTTGGTATGATGGACAAGAACTGAAAATTCTTTCAGCCAAAACTATCAACACCAAGAATACTCATGGTACAGGCTGTACTCTCTCCGCCGCAATTTGTGCCAATTTGGCTTTAGGTAAAGACCTCTGGTCGGCAGTAGTTGATGCCAAAAAATATGTCACCATCGCTTTGTCACATTCTTTAAATATTGGTGCAGGTAATGGTCCTGTCGGTCATTTTTTTCCCCTCATCAAGCCAGATTAATCAAACCATAACACCCAATTAAAATGAAATTAGCGACTAAAATTGAAGCGATTATTTATATCAAAGGAAGACCGTTATCGGTTGAAGAAATATTTGCTTGTCTCCATCATCAAGATCTAGAATCGAGCAAAATGTCTGAAAGCGATCGCGAATCAATTGAAGATGGATTAATTGAATTAATGAGTGATTATGCTCATCGCAGTAGTGCCTTGGAGATTGTAGAAACTGCCACAGGTTATAGCTTGCAGCTTAAAAACGATTACGAATATCTGCTTCAAGAATTAGTCCCAGCCGAGTTAGGCAAAGGAACATTACGAACTTTGGCGGCAGTTGCCCTCAAAAATCCGATACTTCAGACAGAATTAATTGATTTGCGCGGTAGTAGTGCTTATCAGCAAGTGTCTGAACTGGTTAAGCTAGGTTTCTTACGCAAACGAGAACAAGCAGACGGTCGTTCCTACTGGTTAGAGGTGACTAATAAATTTCATCAATACTTTGAAATCAACAGCATGGCTATATCTTAGATGATTTACCCCCTATTTTTTACTAGCGGTTAGCAGTAAAATTGTGTCAAAGTATAAAAAGCGTACATCCATACATGGGTAACGAATGATATTTAACTTTGATTTTCTAAACTCTGAGTCACAAGAGCAAAGCTATAATACCTTGATGCAGTATTTGCGTCAGCAACACCCTGAAGTCCTGGCACAAATTGCTTCATCTGCTAGCCCAGATGTTAAGCAAATCATTTCTCAAAATGTGCAGGGTTTAGTAGGGATGCTGCCGGCAGGCGACTTTAATGTCAAGGTAACTACAGATCGAGAAAATTTAGCTCATTTACTGGCTTCGGCAATGATGACTGGCTATTTTTTATGTCAAATGGAAAAAAGAATGGACTTAGAGGAAAGCTTGGTGGATTCATCTGCTAATCATTCCTTGTCAGATGAATGATTAGCCTTAATTTTGAGATTAATTAAAAATTTTTTTTAATTTTTACTCTGGTTTGAGCGACAACCAGGCAAATTAAGATTGTTCAGATAAGCATGATCAATCACTAAATCAGCTTTGTCGGTACTAGGGTTTTGCCTCATTACTGTGTACGACGAGGTTTTGCTAATCGCGCTTACCCGCCTTTAGCAAAGGTAAGCATGATCAAAACGGATAAAGCCATGCCTGGGCTAAGTAAGAGGATTAAAGTTAGTAGTTCACTAGATGTCATTATAGTAACGCTTATGTATCGCGTGGTGTGGATTTAAACTCTTTATTTGTCTCTATAGACTAACTATAAAATCCGCCATAGTTGGCCAGATTAAATGTTTTATTAAGAATTATCGAGTCAAATGGAGGTTTTTAGGCTAGCGGTTGGTCTCATCGTCCTGCTTTTAGTCTGGCAATAGCCTTGACTCTACTGAAATTAATACTGAGAACACGGCTTTTTTTGCCCCAAAATATAATAAAATACCTACTTAACAGCAAAAAACTCATTATTCTAAAAAGTTGCATTTATCTTAGTATTTTTTAAATTATCAACTAATTAGATGTTTTTAGATGTTTGAATAAACACTGAGCCATATTTCAAAGCTTATTAAAACTTAATAAATATCGAGAAGATACCTCTCTCTGATAGACTTTTGACTTGAGTGGACATCGCATTTGAAAAAAAATTTAACAATAAGCAATAGGGAGGAAAACCTTGCTGGAAACAACCCTCGGTCTGGAAATTATTGAGGTAGTAGAACAAGCTGCCATTGCCTCTGCTAAGTGGATGGGTAAAGGCGAAAAAGATACTGCGGATGAAGTCGCAGTAGAAGCGATGCGTGAGCGCATGAATAGAATTAATATGCGTGGTCGAATCGTAATCGGGGAGGGAGAGCGGGATGATGCTCCCATGCTATACATTGGCGAAGAAGTGGGTATTTGTACTCGCCCAGATGCCAAAAACTACTGTAATCCTGATGAACTAATTGAAATCGATATTGCAGTCGATCCTTGCGAGGGAACCAACTTAGTCGCATATGGACAAAATGGATCGATGGCGGTTTTGGCAATTTCCGAGAAAGGTGGACTATTCGCTGCACCAGACTTTTATATGAAAAAGCTAGCAGCACCTCCATTAGCTCAAGGTCATGTTGATATTAGCAAATCTGCTACAGAAAATCTGAAAATTCTTTCTGACTGCCTTAGTCGTTCGATTGAAGAACTAGTAGTGGTTGTGATGGATCGTTCTCGTCACCAAGATCTGATTAAAGAAATCAGAGATGCAGGAGCTAGGGTGAGATTGATTGCCGATGGTGACGTGTCTGCTGCCATTTCCTGCGCTTTTTCTGGCTCAAATATCCATGCTTTAATGGGGATTGGCGCTGCTCCTGAAGGAGTTATTTCTGCTGCTGCTATGCGCTGCTTAGGTGGACACTTCCAAGGACAGTTAATTTATGACCCTGCTGTGGTTAAAACTGGCCTGATTGGTGAAAGCAAAGAAAGCAATCTTGCCCGACTCGAAGAGATGGGCATTAAAGATCCAGATAAAATATACGGTGCTGAAGAACTGGCAGGTGGTGAAACAGTTTTATTTGCTGCTTGTGGGATCACTCCTGGTACTTTGATGAACGGGGTTCGCTTTTTCAAAGGTGGTGCGAGAACTCAAAGCTTAGTTATCTCCTCTCAGTCTAAAACTGCCCGTTTTGTTGATACAGTACATATGTTCGGTCAACCAAAATCTTTACAATTAAGATAAGTAATGCTTCAGATTCTAGCCAGGACATAGGTTACAATTTGCTTATAGCTTAAGATATGTAAACCCTGGTGAAGTAAGAGCCTATTTGACATGGGAAGGCTGTATAAATTGATCAGGTGAAAGGCAACTAGTAAAAAAAGAATCTTTTGCTGTTGCCTTTTTCTTGCCCAAATTTTGAATCAAAGACTTGTTTAAGATTAAACTATCAAATATTAAAAAATCTTTTGCTTTGATTTTCACTTAGGTCATTTAGTTGAAGCAAGATTGGCAAAAAACATAATGAATATTGTAGTTGTTGGTTTAAGTCACAAAACCGCTTCTGTGGAAGTACGCGAGAAACTGAGTATCCCAGAAGCACAGATCGAAGAAGCGATCGCCTTACTGAAAAGCTATCCACACATCCAGGAAATAGCGATCATCAGTACTTGCAATCGTCTAGAAATTTATGGCGTAGCTACAGACATCGAGCAAGGAGTGAGAGAGATTAGCCAATTTTTGGCAGATAAAGCGAAAGTTTTCCTGCGGGAGCTTCGTCCTCATCTATTTACTCTGCTAAGAGAAGACGCTCTACGTCATTTAATGCGAGTCTCAGCTGGTTTAGAAAGCTTAGTTTTGGGCGAAGGGCAAATACTGGCTCAGGTTAAAAAGACTCACAAGCTAGGACAGAAATACAATGGTTTAGGCAGATTACTAGACCGTTTATTTAAGCAAGCAATCTCTGCGGGTAAAAGAGTTCGCAGTGAAACTAGTATCGGTACGGGTGCAGTTTCGATTAGCTCAGCGGCAGTAGAACTCGTCCATGCTGAGGTGGATAATCTACCAGACTATAACATTACCATCGTGGGAGCTGGTAAGATGGCTTGCTTGCTAGTTAAACATTTGCTATCGAAAGGAGCAACCAAGATCTCCATCGTTAATCGTTCTCATCGTCGGGCGCAAGAACTTTGCAGTAACTTTGCCCAGGCTGAATTTAACATCTATCCGATCAGCGAAATGATGCAGGCGATCGCCACTTCCGATTTAGTGTTTACTAGCACTGGCGCAACCCAACCTATATTAGACCGCCCTAAATTAGAGGCTCATCTAACTTTAGATAGAGACTTGATGCTAGTAGATATCTCTGTTCCTCGCAACATTGCATCTGACGTGAGCGAAATAGGCTGCGTTAGTGCTTATAATGTAGACGATCTCAAAGCAGTAGTGGCAGCTAACCAAGAAAGCCGCCGTAAAATAGCCCAGGAAGCAGAAGGCATTATTGAACAAGAAGTTGCTAGTTATCTCCTCTGGTGGCGATCGCTAGAAACAGTGCCGACGATTAGCTGTTTACGTAGCAAGGTAGAAAGCATCCGCGAACAAGAAATGGAAAAGGCTCTATCCCGCTTGGGTTCTGAGTTTGGCGAAAAGCATCAGGAAGTAATTGAAGCTTTAACTAGAGGTATTGTTAATAAGATTCTCCATGAGCCGATGGTGCAGCTAAGAGCGCAGCAGGATATTGAAGCGCGTCGCCACTGTTTGCGATCGCTGCAAATGTTGTTTGACCTGGATACAGAAGAGCAATATAGCTAAGATTACAGAGATCATTAGTTATTAGTATCTTTATAACAAAATTAATCATGATTACCTCCGAAGCTAATGAGTGCGGCGATCGCTTCTGCTAAAATGCTGATTAAACGATATAAGGCAACCGCTGCAATTTCGGTGGGAAACTGAGAATTATCTAAAAGACTATAGGCGGTAACTTCAAATACGCCCAAACCTCCTGGTGCGCCTGGAACAACTAAGCCAAGTAGCCAAGCAAAGCTAAAGGCAGTAAACAACTGTGGCACTTGTTGCCACGCCACAGACTGTAAAGCGATAAAAGTTAAAATAAATCCGCTGCCGCGAAAAACTACAAATCCCATTTCTCCTAAAAAAGGAATAAGGGGATATTGAGTTAATGTAACTGTTTCGGCGATGACATCAGCTTTATTCTTGCTACGGCTCAAACGATGCAATAAAGCATTGAGAATGCGAGGCTGAATACCGATTAGTACCGCTAGTAAGCTGGCTAACGGTAGCCAACTCTGACCAAAAGCAACTTGAACCCCGCTTAAACTGCTGCTAACTATGCCAATCAGCAAGGCGGCGGCTGCCATTAGTAATGGTTCTAATAAGACGCTGAGAGTTGCTGCGCCCCTTGAACCACCTTTATTAGCTACTGCGGTAATTCTGCCGTAGAAATGCCAAATATTGCCTGGAGAGTATTTGGCGATATTGGTGAGCAAATAAACCCTGATACCTTCTTTAACCCCTAGAGGCTGCTTAAAAATGGCGAGAATCCATGTCCATACCCAACCTGACCAAATATGAGCCATGATAGTTATCATGAAAGCGATCGCCAATATTAGCCAGCCTTGAGCATCAATACGAACTACTGCTACTTCGGCAAAGCGATCTTTAATTGTTGCGAGCAGAAAAAATACAACACCTCCTAAAATAAACCAACGTAGATAAGGTTTAATTTGCGCTAGGACTTTTCTCATCCATTTAACTTTGAATGCCTAATCTGATTTCAACTCTTGCCAAAGATTTATTAGCTGCTTCCCAATCTGGGTTTAATTCCACTGCTCTTTGATAATATTCCCTGGCAGTTTGATATTGTTGCAAATATTCGGCGACAGAACCTTTACCGTACCAAGCCTCATAATAATTTAGATTGATCGCTAATGCTCGATCATAAGAATTTATAGCTAGATCATATAATCCAGTCGCCTTTTGAGCATTACCCAACCCAATCAAAGCAGGAAGATAGTCAGGCTTGATCGCCAACGCTTCGTTGTACGCCTCGACCGCCAATTGATATTCTTTTTGCTGATAATATAGTTTGCCTAAGTTGTTCCAAGGAACAAAACTTCGATTGGGGTCAAGGGCGATCGCTTTGTCAAAATCAAAAATTGCTCGCTCAAACTGATCTAGACGAGTATATGCCTCACCACGGTTGTTCCATAGCCAAATATTTTCGGGGTCAATTTTGATTGCCTGGTTATAGGAGGAAATTGCGGCTTCATATCTTTTGAGGCTATATAGAGTTAAAGCTTGACAGTTCCAAAGCTGAGGACTTTGATAATATCTGAGTGCTGTGCTACAAGTTTGTAATGCCGCTTGATAGTTATTTAACTGTCGTTGAGCTTTCGCTTTTTTCAACCAAACTTGTTCAAAGTTTCTGACCTGTCCTGTGGTATTTGGTAGTTTTTTAAGTCCGTGGTCATAAAAATCAATTGCCTCCTGATACTGTTTTGCTTCTAGTTTGATATCTCCTTTATAAAATTCTAAAATTGCTACTCTTTGCGCCCATTGAGTTAGTCCAATTAGCAACCCCAGAATCAAAATAGACAAAATCAAGAGAGATTTGTATATTCCTCTAAATCTAGATTTGTACTTAATTTTCTTAAGATCTTTAACTACTTTATTTAGAGATTGATATCGCTGGTTTTTGTCTAGACAGATCATCCTGTCCAAAATTTTGGCAAAGCTAGGACTGATTCTTGCTTTACGATGCCACAACACTTCTCCAGTGCGAGGATTTTTTGCTAAGTTTTGGGGTTGAGTTCCTGTTAAGACATGAATAGCAGTCATACCCAAAGCATAAATGTCGCTAACATAAGTAGCTCTTCTAGCAACTTGTTCTGGAGGAACATATCCTGTTTTACTATCGGGAAGTGAGTTAATTGCTTCATTGACTAAGCCAAAATCAACTAAAACCGCTTGATTTTCGTCATGACGCCTGATAATGCTAGATGGCTTAATATTACCGTGGATGATTTGTTGTCGATGAAATGGATTTAAAGCTGTAGCGGTATCTAGTAAGATATCAATAACCTCACTTTCTGAGAGAATGAACTGATCCTCTACAATTTGTGCCAAACTTTTTCCTTCAATATACTCTTGGACAATATAAATTTTAGATTCATCAACCAAATATTCGACAATGGTAGGAATTCTACGATCTCGGTCAATAATTGACAAGTTATTAAATCCTGTCATTATCTTTTGGGTAACTTCTGATAATGATTGCGTTTCAGAATTTTGTAATTTTATTATTTCAAGATAATAACGAGTGCTAGTTTTTGCCAAACTTTTAGCTACATAAGAATGAATTTTTTGATCGCCACCTAAATATTTGACCATCTGATATTTACTACCAATAGTCTTACCAATTATTTGCAAAGGAGCAAGATCGCGCAACACTTCGCTAGCATTACGATAGCGTTTGGAAATGTTGTCTGCCGTCATGCGATTGATAATTTTTAAGAAAGCTTCGCTAATAGCTATTTTTTTATTCCACGCAACTGTAGAACCAGATTCAGTAATTTCCCACTCCGTAGGAGACTTATCTGTCATGCCGAAAATAACAGTTTTGCCTAGAGCATAAATATCGCTACCATAAACTGGCTTACCATTATTTTGCTCTGGAGGCATATATCCTGGAGTACCAATAATCTGAGTTTGAACTTTTTGTTTGCTCGAATCAAAAGCTAAAGTACCGATTTCCTTAACAGCACCAAAATCAATCAAAATCATCTTGCCATCCTGCTTGCGTCTAATTAGATTGGATGGTTTGATATCTCGGTGAATAATTCCCTGATGGTGAACAGATTTTAGAATACCTAAAATATCGAACAAAAATTGAATTGATTGAGCCTCGTTAAGCACTTGCCGATGAACTTCTTGCTCGAATTCTTCTCCTTCAATAAATTCTAAGACTAAATAAAATTGTTGATTCTCTTCAAAATAGCCAATAAATTCAGGAATTTGAGGGTGTTTCCCTAGCCATTGCAAAACCATAGCTTCGGTTGCCAAACGCTCTTTGGCGCTTGCCCAAACTGAGGCACTATTAAATCTTGGCTGCAATTGTTTAACAGCACATTTAGTTTGCTGAACTGACTGCTTATCTAGCGCTAGATAGGTAGTTGCAAAACCACCGCTGCCAAGTTCTCTAATAATATAGAATCTTTGATTAAGTAAATCTCCTGTTTTAAGTGCTTTATAGCCATACTCGGTATTACGTTCAGAGTAGTAATTTTCAGATTGGGAAATAGGAATAGTAAAGTCTGAGTCTGACATAACATATCTGCACGCAATATTTCTAAATTGTAGCGAACATTAAGGATCTATCCTACTTTGATTATTGCTAACCGTACCATACAGTAAGATGATTAGCTTAATTAACTAGACTATTGTACTTGTACTACTTTTAAATCAAAGATTTGCTACTAATTATCTTAATTCTGTTTGACTGAGCTGAGGTTTGCCTTGCTATAAAAACATAAGTCTACGATAATATCTTTATATTAGATTTTAGTGTAAATTAATTTTCATAATTTTTTACCACATCTTGGATTTAGGTTCTGTTTCAAAATCTTAATTTATGAGCTTTTTTCGCCAATATATAGCACCTTTGGCTGTAATTTTAATTTTTTTGCTGGCTTTATTTGCCGTCAGTATTCGTATTTTTCTCCCTTCAGATATGGCTGCTCCTGCTCCTGTTTCTGAGGAAGATTTGAGTACGGTTATATCTCAGGAGCAACCATATCTAATACATTCTTTTTCCCCAAGACAAAATAGACTTTTTGCCTAAAACGCGTGATCACCTAAATCACCAATTATACAAAGCCGTAATTAAATTCAAACATCATCCAAATCAGTGACGACATTTGAGCAGCCTCACTCACTAGCTGTTAAACTTCTGGAGCAAATTTAGCGGTTTCCACAAATGCCCGCCTCGTGAAGTTGTTAATATTTTCAACATAATACTGAGAATTGATCTTCGTTTTAAATTAAGTTTATGATTAATTGATGATGATTCTAAAAAAAGCTTTAGAATCTAAAAAATTTAAAAAATAGATCTTGCTGTTTAATTGAATTGTCAAGATATGAAGCTATGTTGATCAATGCTAAACTACCGTTTGACCTAAATCGTCTTAGTCAAGAAGACCAAACCTTGAGTTTAGCAGGAATGAGCTGGGCTGATTATGAAAAATTTGATGATCCAGAATATCCAGGTTATCGAGTTTCATATTTTAATGGGGTGATTACTTTAGTGTCTCCCAGCCAAAATCATGAAGTCATAGCCGAGGTAATTAACTATTTAAATGAAAGTCCTTTGACAATTGAAGCAGATTTTCTGAACTTTATTAGCTAAAGCAAATATGCAGGAATCACCCGAATCTCTTAAAGTTAATTTTGTGAAAGAAAGAGAAGAGGCATATAAACGAATCTATAAGCGATCGCCAATTATTTCTAGCGCATCGATTGGCTGGGAATCTTTGGGCATTGCTTACGATTGGTATCCTGTAGAGAAAGTACCAAAGATTATTTCAAAACAACATGGGATTGGCATTTTTACTGACCTGCCATCACCCTGCATTACAGAAGGGCAAATAGGTAGCAGTTTTAAACGGGAAGAAGTTGTCCAGGAGCGAATTAAACTCCAAAACAGGAAATATAACTTTCACTGCCATACTCCAAGATTTTGCGATCGCGAGTTAATAAGATTAAATTATTAATCCTGGCAGTCGCGACTATAATTCTATCTGCGGGATCGCCATGAAATTTTCCTGGTAAAAAGCTGCTTTCAATAGCTATCTTGGGAATCAATGGTGCTAAGTTTACTCCTGGTTGGCTTAAACTATCTTCTATCCATTGGTGTATCGGTTTGGATAAACTTATCCTACCTTTAGCAATTAACATTGATAATTCCCAAACAGAAATTGCCGAAATAAATACCTTTCCTTTGCTTCCAGCTTTATCTATCATGGCAACTGTAGCTTTGGATAATTCCTTAGATCCTTGAAAAAGCCAAATCCAAGTATGAGTATCCAGCAGTATACCTCGATCAAGTTTAGACATCTACTGACCAAACTTCATCAATACCTTCAACAATATCGTCTTTAATTTCAACTGTATTCGCCAAACAACCAAATAAAGAATATGTTTTATCTTCAATAGGCGTTAATTTAGCCATTGGTTTACCGTGTTTAGTAATAACGATCGGCTGTTTTGTTTGGTTAACGCGGTCTATCAGTTTTAAGCAGTGAGTTTTGAATTCTCCTGCACCTATTTGATGGTTTTCTTCCGTCATTTTTGGTTATGGTTATATATCTATAGTCATATTAATGATATCATTTCTTTTAATAGACTCTAATGCGAGCGATCGCTCTGACTATGCA
This sequence comes from Pleurocapsa sp., assembly GCA_050330395.1. Lineage (GTDB taxonomy): Bacteria > Cyanobacteriota > Cyanobacteriia > Cyanobacteriales > Xenococcaceae > Waterburya. The sequence goes on along the minus strand of JBHJNW010000024.1, from coordinate 60,906 downwards.
AAAAGCAATTACATTTAAAATCTGATTGCTATATATATGCTGAATTTCTAGATAACTTTTAAAGCCTCTTGGTTGTTGTCGCCGTTTTTCTAGTTTGGCGATCGCCCTTGTGGTACTTGCGCGTAGCGCTATAACTGGCTTGCTGATCGCAATAGAATAGGTACGATAGAAGTAAAGATATTAAAAGTCTCATAGCCTCATACTCATTCGATGAATCCCCATAATTGGTTGACCGTATGTTTATTCTGTGCGATCGCAACTCTCTTGAGCGTGATTTATGGTTGGTTAGTCAAGAAAGGTAAATTACCATTCAAGTCGGTGATGGCTTTTAGCGATGACCAATTGCAGTTTATGAAGGTTTGGGTTGGTGTTGCAGTGCTACTGGGGGTAATTCTTCCCGTAATTATGTGGGTGTTTTTTTGGGATAGACCAGTTCTGCGCATCTTTTTTAGTTGTTACTTATTAGCTGTTGTCGTCCAGCTAGCCAGTGAAACAAGTTTTAGCCGTACTTTATGTAAAAGTGTTGTTGTCATTATTGGAACGCTCTACACGGGATTTAGGATTTGGCAATTATGGTCAGGATTACATTTGATAATTTATCCTCAACCTTGGCTTGCTTTATTGTGGTTAGTTTTTCTCTTTTGGGTGGCAAATATGATCATGCTAACTACAATGGCGATTCCTAGCATTTTTCCTAAATCAGATGGTTGCAGTTTTGGTAGCAAAAAGAGTGATTAAATCGCCATTCCCGCTTATCTTTGAGCCTAGTTGTCTTGTCTCCACAGCTTTATACCGATAAACAGATAAAAACAGATAGAGACGCTCCCTAGAACGTCTCTACTGCTGATGTGATCAAATTGACCCGATTGAATTAGATATTAATCAATGCCTTCAATCTTGTCTTCGACTTCTTGATACAGTTCCCGCAGTCTGTCGAGATTTTCTTCATCTGTTTCCCAGTAACCACGACCATTTACTTCTAGTAACGTACCGACAATCTTACGGAACGAATTAGGATTCATATCCATCAGACGTTGGCACATTTGAGGGTCATCAATAAAGGTAGTGTTTACATCTTCATATACCCAGTTATCTACCGCATCAGCTGTGGCTGACCAACCCATAGTGTTGACTAAACGTTTAGAAAGTTCACGAACACCTTCGTAACCGTGACTCAGCATTCCTTCATACCATTTGGGGTTAAGTAGCTTAGTACGAGCATCCAAACGAACAGTCTCGGAAAGGGTACGCACTTGAGCGTTAGCAGTAGTGGTATCAGCGATATAGGCAGTAGGTTTTCGACCGTCATCCCGCAGACTAGAAACTATTTTGGTGGGGTCAGAATCGAAGTAATGAGATACGTCAGTCAGACTAATTTCAGATGAATCTAAGTTTTGAAAAGTAACATCAGCTTTTTTCAAAGAAGACTCAAACAGGTCACGACTTTCATCCATTACCCCTGGGTTGTCGGAATTAAAGGCAAAAGATTTACGGTTAAGATACATATCCTGTAGTTCTTTTTCCTCTTCCCAACTGCTGTTTTCTACTGCGAGGTTGATGTTAGAAGAATATGAACCAGAAGCGTTGGAGAAAATACGAGTCGCAGCTTGACGCACGTTGATTCCCATTTCGGCAGCTTGTTCTAAGGCGTGTTTACGCACAAAGTTCATTTCCACAGGTTCGTCAGCTTCGGCTGCCATTTTGACACCGCGATCTAAGAGGTTCATTTGGTTGATGAACAGGTCACGGAAGACACCAGAACAGTTAACTACTACGTCGATGCGAGGACGACCTAATTCTGCTAAAGGAATTAACTCTAATTTATTCACGCGACCTAAAGCATCAGGGATAGGACGCACCCCAATCATCCACATGATTTGCGCTAAAGACTCACCGTAGGTCTTGATGTTATCTGTCCCCCAGAGTACACAGGCGATACTCTCAGGATAGTTTCCAGCGTTATCTAGCTTCTGGCGGTCAAGTAAACGATCAACGACAATTTTGGCTGATTTAACCGCAGCCAGAGTAGGAATAGACTGAGGATCTAAAGCGTGAATGTTTTTGCCAGTAGGTAGTACATTAGGATTACGAATCGGATCTCCACCTGGCCCAGGTAAGACATACTCTCCTTCTAAAGCTTGCAGTAAGCCACCAAGTTCGTTATCGGCACATATCTGTTCTAAACAGAACTCCAGATATTCTACTAGGGGTTTTAATGCTTCGTTGTCAACTTTGTTGTATCCATGTGCGTTCAAAGCTTCAATCCAAGGTTCTTTTTTACCAATGTTGAAGAAGTTAAGTTTAGACACCATTGATACTCTGCCGTCTGCATCTATCTGTGCATGAACTAAAGCCGATACCGCAGCACGAGTTGCTTGGGTAATGTCCTGGAAAAGTTGAACATCCTCCAATACACCACGATCGTTGTTGGCATAAACTTCTTCAATATCCCTGCCAATACTATTGGCGATGATCCGAGGCAGAGAAATAATGCCTTCCTCTTCACGGTCGAGGTTAGAAATATTAACTAGAGTGGCGATCGCTTCTTCTGCCGTCGGCGGTTTACCAATTACGTGTAGACCACAAGGAAGTAAACGAGACTCGATTTCCATCAGTTTTTTATAAACCAAACCAATGATCGTATCCCGTTCATTTTGGGTCATGTCTTTGGCAGAGTGGTCAGGAAAATTAATATCTTTGTCTAGATTAACAATCCGCGCCTGATCCATCACCGTGTCGACAATTTGAATACCCCGACCGCCATCTTTGAGGCTTTGGTAAGAACCAATTAATTCCCCTAGTTCTTTCAAACCTTTATACAGTCCAGCGTTTTCGGCGGGAGGAGTGAGGTAAGAAATAGTTGCAGCATAACTACGGCGTTTAGCAATAGTCGCTTCGGAAGGATTATTAGCTGCGTAGTAATAAATGTTGGGAATACTGCCAATCAAGCTATCAGGGTAACAGTCCCCAGACATACCCATTTGTTTTCCTGGCATAAACTCCAGTGAACCATGAGTACCAAAGTGCAGTACAGCATCGGCTTGCCAGATTTGTTCTAGATAGGTGTAATAGGCAGCAAAACCATGATGAGGACTCGCTGAACGAGAGAACAACAGGCGCATCGGATCGCCTTCGTAACCAAAGGTAGGCTGTACGCCAATGAAGACATTACCAAATTCTTTACCGTAAATTAACAGGTTTTGGCCGTCACTATTGAGGTGTCCTGGAGGTGGTCCCCAGTTTTCTTCTAGCTTCACGGAATAGGGTGTCAGACGTTCGTACTGTTCTACCGACATCCGATAGGCAATATTGAGTTCGGGAGAAGAATACTGTGCTTGAGCATCATGAATGACTGCCTCCATCAATTCTTTGGGAGATTCGGGCAAGTCTTGGATATCGTAGCCGTTATCTCTTAAACCTTTCATGGCTTCGTAGATCGAGCCAAATACGTCTAGATAAGCCGCTGTACCCACGTTACCTTTGTCGGGAGGGAAGCTAAAGACAGTAATGGCTACTTTCTTATCTAGTTTGGGCTTTTTGCGTAGGCTACCCCATTTCATTGCTCTTCTGGCGATCGCTTCTACTCGATCCTGGAGGGCGATCGATCTACCCGTGGCACCATCTCTACCAGAGGCGATAATTGGCTCGATCGCGCCGTCAAGTTCAGGAATGGCAATTTGTAATGCTACCTGGATAGGATGTAGACCTAATTCACTCTCTTCCCACTCTTCAGTAGTTTGAAAAACTAAAGGCAAAGCTACCATATAGGGGCGATTGAGGCGTTTTAGAGTCTCCACTGCTTTCGGATGATCTTGTCTGGCTGGACCCCCAACTAGGGCAAAACCTGTCAGGGAAACTACTACATCAACTATGGCTTGATTCTGATTGTCTTGCCAAAAATAAGCATCTACTGGTTTAGAAAAGTCTAATCCCCCTGCAAAGACGGGAATAACTCTTGCACCCATACATTCTAGCTCCTGCACCATTGCCACGTAATGGGCATTATCTTGGGTAACTAGGTGCGTACGTTGTAATACCAAACCAACGCAGGGTGCTAGGGGATCTTTAAGCTCATCAGCAATATCGGAACGGCTATTGAACCAATCGAGGTATTCTTGGATATCCTCGAACATTTTAGATGCCAGGGGATGCCAGATACCCATGTCAGGATAAACGATCGGTTCTGCATATTGAACCTCTTTGTCTTGCTGACTTGGATATACATATTTATCCGATAACATTAATAAAAAGTTTTCTAGGTTATCGGCATTACCACCCAACCAATACTGAAAACTCAGCATAAAGTTGCGAGCATCTTGTGCCTTTTCTACGGGTAGATATTTTAAAACTTTTGGCAGAGTGCGCAATAGCTTGAGCATTGCATCTTGGAAAGAACTTCCCGACTTTTCTTTACGCTTGCGCATAAATTGGGCGATCGCACTTTTGGACTGTCCTAACTGTGCCATCGAGAAGCTACCCATTTTGTTAAGGCGCATCACTTCTGGCATCGAGGGGAAAACTACCACAGCATTTAAATTATCTCGATAAGGTTGCACCGCCTCGACCACTTTTTGAGCTAAATCTTCGACAAAGATCAAAGAGGCAATAAAAATATTAGCTTGCGCAACGTCGCTTTGGAAGTTGCTGTAGTTTTCTTCGTTTCTTAATTCTTCAATCAAATAGCCGTTTAGTTCAATGGCTAAATGGGGATTATTACTATTGATCGATCTAGCTGCTTCAGTCAGGGTGCTTTGATACTGAGGCTCTAGCACGACATAGACCACCCTAAGTAGATTGCGTCCGTTAACGGTATCTGGCTTAACGTGACGAACCGTGGACTTAACCTGGGTGAACATATAATTAGACTCTCCTTATATAAACGGCGATTTGAACGGGGTATTCAAAGCAAGCTCGCTCTTTGCTTACTCAAACCATAAGATTATGTATGTAAAGTATTTTTATCAAAAAAAGCTGCTTAAAATCCTGTCTTAGCCTGATTTGACACAATTCGATAACAATAATTAAATATTACGTAATAAAACTTAACTAAAATAGTAAGTAATTACTTACTTGGTTCAGTGATAAAAGTTAACAATTTATTTTATTGACATAAAGACTAGATTAGTATAAAGTTAGGTATTTACTTTTGGTTATAGTGATCGCCATAAAAGAAGTCAGAAGCCAGAAGGATTTCAAGTCTTAAATTATTAATAAACTTAATTTATAGCTAATTTTCGCCAAGATCTAATCTCAAAAACCAGATAAAACGTAAAAAGCGATCGCACAACAGAAGACTCCCATCATAAAACCCGTTATAAAGAAAGAATCATTGCCTAATTGAGCTAAATCGATTAAATATCTGCGACGATAATTATATCTATTAGATGTTGAATTGTTAAAAAGACTGTAATTAGAATTATGATTCGTACTATTGCTTTTTTACCTTTTGATAACTTTAGTAATTTGTTCTTGATTTAAAGCAATATTTTGTTTGATCTCATTAATGCCACTAACAATCTTAGTAACATCATTATTTGACAATATTGCTAGAGATTTAATCTGATTACATTCGCCTAATATTGGACCAAATTGATAAAACCCTTTGGTCACTAAACGGATAATTTCTTCTATATCATTCGATCTTATATTGTTAAAAATTAAGCTTTTTGCTCCCGCTTCTAAGGCAAGACTTAATATCTGTCTATTATTTTGATTAGTCAGTAAGACAACCTTAGTATGGGGAAAACGGTGAGTAATAATCATGGAAGCTTCAATGCCATTCATCACAGGTAAATTCAGATCCATCAAAACCACGTTTGGCTGATGTTTTTCTACTGATTTAATTGCTTCAATCCCATTACCAGCCCAAGAAATTAAAGAAATATCTGGAACACGCTCGAAGTGTAATGCCAGATTGTTAATCATAGGCTGCTGAGCATTTGCTACTACTAAAGTAATCATAATTAGCTAAATATTACTTGTCACGAACCAAAATTTGGAGATATTAAGGAATGTCTAAAAAATGTCCAAAAAATGTCTGAGCAATGTTCAATAAATACATGGGCATTGAGTAGGTAACAGAGCTACTATTTATTTAATAATAATAGTTATATAAAAAATAATTATATTCAGTCTTAAGGCTTATATTTTAGGTTGGATTTAGATAGTTGTTAATTGCGAACTGGCTGCGCAATCTTCAAGCAGTTCAAGACAACAGCTACCAAAATCGGGGAAACCAGAATTAAGTGGTTGGGGTATCCTACCTAACTAGCTAGTTCTGTTGTCGCTACAATTACAATTGAATTAATTGAGAAAGCAAACAAAATTTTGTCTTATTGATGTAAATGGACGATTACGCTCAGTAATGGCTGAATTAAATCAATATTACTAATCAATAAATCAAATTATTACAGCAAGTTTTTTATACTCCAGTTAAGCGAGAAGATAATATGCAACCAAACAACCCTCAAAAGTTCACTGAAAAAGCTTGGCAAGCGATCTCCAATGTTCAAGATATCGCTAAGCAAAACCAACAGCAACAGGTTGAGACAGAACATTTATTCAAATCTCTGATTGCAGAAGAAGGATTAGCCAGCAGTATTTTTAATAAAGCTGATGTCAGCGTGCAGCTACTGCGCGATCGAGTTGATCGCTTTATTAGTAGTCAACCGAAAGTTAGTAATTCTAACGGCAGCGTCTTTTTAGGACGTAGTTTAGATAGTCTGTTAGATCGTGCCGAACAATATCGCAGCGAATTTGGTGATGACTATATTTCCATTGAGCATCTCATATTAGGCTTTGCTCAAGATGATCGCTTTGGACGTAAACTATTACAAGACGTTGGTTTAGACAAAGACAAACTGAAGGATATTATTAAACAGGTGCGTGGTAATCAAAAAGTAACCGATCAAAATCCTGAAGGAAAGTATCAGGCACTAGAAAAGTATGGTCGAGAGCTAACTCAACTGGCAAAAGAAGGTAAGCTAGATCCAGTAATTGGTCGAGATGAAGAAATCCGCCGTACGATTCAAATTTTATCTCGCCGTACCAAAAACAACCCCGTATTGATTGGTGAACCAGGGGTAGGTAAAACAGCTATTGTCGAAGGATTAGCGCAACGAATTATTAACCGTGACGTACCTGAATCTCTGCGCGATCGCACTGTCGTTGCTCTTGACATGGGTGCTTTGATTGCTGGTGCAAAGCTACGAGGAGAGTTTGAAGAACGTCTGAAAGCTGTCTTAAAAGAAGTTACCGAATCTAAAGGTAATGTTATTTTATTTGTCGATGAAATCCATACAGTTGTTGGTGCTGGGGCTGCCCAGGGTTCGATGGACGCAGGAAATCTACTCAAGCCGATGTTAGCGCGGGGTGAACTACGCTGTATTGGCGCAACCACTCTTGATGAATATCGCAAGTATATTGAAAAAGACGCAGCTTTAGAAAGGCGTTTCCAGTCAGTACTAGTTGGTGAACCCAACGTGGTCGATACGATCTCGATTCTGCGAGGACTAAAAGAACGTTATGAAGCACACCACGGAGTATCAATTACGGATACAGCCTTGGTTGCTGCGGCAACTTTGTCTAATCGCTATATCAGCGATCGCTTTTTACCCGATAAGGCGATTGACTTAGTGGATGAAGCAGCCGCCAAACTCAAAATGGAGATTACTTCTAAGCCTGAAGAGTTAGATGAAGTCGATCGCAAAATTCTTCAGTTAGAAATGGAAAGACTGTCTTTAGAGAAAGAAGATGATCCGATCTCTAAAGAAAGATTGGAAAAGTTGGAAAAAGAACTAGCAGACTTTAAAGAAGAACAATCAGAAATAAACGCTCAATGGCAGTCGGAAAAAGCAGTAATTGACCAAATTCGTGAGCTTAAAGAACAAATAAACGCAGTTAACCTGGAAATTGAACAGGCCGAACGAGCTTACGATCTCAACCGCGCTGCGGAATTACGTCATGGCAAATTGCCCAAACTTCAGGAACAAGTTGGCGAAATTGAGCAAAAACTAGCGCAAAGGCAAACCGCAGGTAAATCTTTGCTACGAGAAGAAGTTTTAGAGTCGGATATCGCCGAGATTATTGCTAAGTGGACGGGGATTCCTCTGAGAAAATTAATTGAGTCGGAAAAATCCAAGCTGCTTAATTTAGAGTCGGAATTACATGAGCGAGTCATTGGACAAGAAGAAGCTGTAACTGCCGTAGCCGATTCAATTCAGCGATCGCGCGCTGGACTAGCCGATCCTAATCGTCCTACCGCTAGTTTTATCTTTCTCGGTCCAACTGGAGTTGGTAAAACCGAATTAGCGAAAGCCTTGGCACAAAGTCTGTTTGATACAGAACAAGCGATTATTCGGATCGATATGTCGGAATATATGGAAAAACATTCCGTATCCCGCCTAGTTGGTGCGCCTCCAGGATATGTCGGTTACGACGAAGGAGGACAATTAACCGAAGCAATTCGCCGTCGTCCTTACTCAGTGATTTTGTTTGACGAAATTGAAAAAGCGCATCCTGATGTCTTTAATCTAATGCTGCAAGTCTTAGATGATGGCAGACTTACCGATTCTCAGGGTCGTACCGTAGACTTCACTAATACCATTATTATCATGACTAGTAATATTGGTTCGCAGTACATTTTAGATGTCTCAGGTGATGATACCCAATACGAAGAAATGCGATCGCGGGTGATGGCTGCCATGCGAGATAGCTTCCGTCCTGAATTCCTCAACCGTATTGACGAGATAATTATCTTCCATGCCCTAGTGAAAGAACAGTTACGCTATATTGTTCAACTACAGATTCGAGGTTTAGAACAACGTTTGTCAGACCAGAAACTAGCCTTAAAAATATCCGATGCTGGTTTAGACTACCTCGCTGATTTGGGTTACGACCCCGTATATGGTGCCAGACCATTAAAACGAGCGATTTCTCGTTATTTAGAAACAGCGATCGCTAAATCGATTCTGCGGGGAGAATATCAAGGCGGCGATACTATCTTTGTTGATGTAGAAGGGGAAAGACTGGTGTTTAAAAAATTGTCAGCCGAGATGTTGACTAAATAGTTGACTAAATAGATAAACAACAAGGGGCAAGGCAATGACTTGCCCGTACAGCAGTCAGGTATTGATTAATCGCGATCGCCAAATCTGTAGTTTTACATAATACCCATTCCAGTACCAGGATAAGTAGTTCCCATGGTGTTATAAATACTCCAATCTTGGATGCGTCTATTTTTCAAGATAGCCTCTGCACCATTAATTTCGGCTGGTGTTCCTTCCATCAAAACTATATATTTTCCTTGCGACAGCATTTCATCATAATATCTAGCTTGTTCTTCGGGAATTCCCCAACCAATTAAAGCTCCGACTAACCCACCGCCTGCCGCGCCGATACCGCTACCAAGCAAAGTATTAGCTAAAACTATTCCCAATTCTGCTACTGCACCAACGCCTGGCAGAGCGATTACACCCAAACCGCCAATCAAACCCATTATCCCGCCAGTTGCTGCTCCTGCTGTTGCCCCTACTGCTGCACCACCTTCAGCCTGTTCGCTGGCCGATTTTACCTCTGCGCCCCCCATCTCTGTTTCTGGTTCAGCATCTTTAGCAATTACCGAAACCCGATCCATATTAAATCCTGCATCTCGTAGTTCTTGTAGAGCATATTCGGCATCTTGACGAGTCGCAAAAGTTCCAATAGCACGTTGAAGTTTATTGGTAGCCATATGATTTAGTTACCTCATAGTATTACACTTTCATCCTGCTAAAAATTATTTTGCTAGTGCATCTTCCTTACGAAATATTTTAATGTGTTCATAATTTTGATCGTTAGTCAAGATCACCAGAATAACTAAGTTGTGTCACAAGTTGTCATTAGTTTAACAATCAGAGTTGAAGCAATAACAGCGTTGATCGGTATTTCCCTGAAAAAGTAATAATTGGCGATCGCTCAAGAGTTTAAGATCTCTTTGGAGAGTGCGCCGAGAAACATCAGGAAACATCGCCTCGCAGTTTTTAATGGTGATTTCTGAATTTTGCCTAGCGTAGCGTAAGATTAAGCTTTGACGCGAGTTAAGTTGGTATTGCTTTGCTGTTTTGTCTAAGGAATCAAAAGAATTCTGGTTAATCGCCTCATCGCCGATATCGGCTTTTAAATAAGCTCTCATCAAAGCTTCAATTTCTGCAATAATTTCTTGATTATGAGCATCATTGCTCCTCAAAGCCAGCAAAATAAGAGTATTAGTAGCGTTGACGCATATTTGGGCTAATAACTGGCTTCTTTTGTTCGTTAGGCTAGGATTACGAGCTTTTAAAAGTTTGGCCATAAATTGAATTGCTTCTTGAGTAAAGCTGATATCTATATTTCTAAAAATAGTCGGGGAAGTGAAAAACTGGATAAAAACTATTCTCGAAGTAGGTTGTTCAAACAGTTGCTCGACTTGGGCGACAAGAGTATGAATAAATTCGGCAAACGGTAGCTGTATAACCTCTGGACGTAAAAGTTTGTCCCACATGACGTAGACTCGTTCAACATGGCGTAATTCCAAGGCGTTGAAAATTGCCAGCTTATCGGGAAAGAATTGATAGAGTGAACCGACAGCCGTATTAGCTTTTTTGGCGATCGCATGAGTAGTAGCAGCCTCAAAACCCGCCTCGTCAAATACGATGGCTGCTGCATCCAAAATTTTTTCAACTCGCTTCTGACTGCGTTTTTGTTGTGGTTGGCGACGAAGGGGAGTTTTTGCAGATTTCATCTTGACAAATGCGAATAATATGTCATATATTAAAGTGAATAGAAGCTTTTTATTAGTTGCAAAGGTAAGCGTTTATTTAAATTGCAGCAATCATAAATTGGCGACATTTTATATTTTAGTTGTCGCAATAAAGTTACTTGTCTAAAATCTTTATTTGAGGAAATTTAAGATGTCTATGCTAGAAGGTGCGCCGTGGTTGTTGGCACATAAATCGATGCTACAGATAAATAAACCCCAAAAAATCTCTCTTTATGGCAAAGATTACGTCATCTGGAAGGACAAAACAGGACAGGTTAACGGTTTATCTAATGTATGTCCTCATATGGGCGCAATGTTATCGGAAGGATGGTGTAGTGTTAAAGCAGATGGTTCAAGTGCGGTGGTTTGTCCGTTTCATGCTCTAGAATTTGATCACAATGGCTGCACAATCTTACCAGGAACAAATAACAAGACGCTATCTCAGTTAAAACCTTTAGAACTAATCGTTAAAGATAATTTTATTTGGTCTTATGGAGGTTATGAACCAAAAATTCCCATTCCCGATATTTTAGAAACAATTGCCCAAAACTACGAATTTATTGGCTACACGGCAGATACTAGTGTTGAAACAGACTTGCGATCGATGCTGTTAAACATGCACGATTATAATCATCAAAATGGCACACATCGAGATTTATTTGAAATTACCGAAGTTAGGTTTGAGAAATTTATCGACAACGGCTATCATTCCGAAGCTTTTTTTAATACACCTACAAAACCTAAAACTTTTTGGCAAAAACTCAAGCAACCCAATCAATTTCTACTTCCTGATGTAATTGAAGCTCATTTAGAAAATTATTTTCCTTCTCTGGTTATTTTTCATGGCAAAAGCCCATTCGGCAGAATAGCTCAATGCCACCTTTTTGTTCCCGAATCATTAACAAAAACTCGAACTTACGTTTTGCTATTTGGCGAAGCCAGTAACCTCTTAGCTAAATTGTTAAAAAATCAATTTCTCGGTTTGAGTAAAGTTGTTGTCGAACAAGATGCAGGTATTTTAAATAAGATGTATGCCGATGCACCTAAAAAAATCAAGTTAAATAACGAGGTTGGTATGGATTGGATTGACAAAAATTTTGCTCGTTGGGAAGAGTCTATTAAAATCGCCAATATTGTTCATTGACAATGTTTTTCTAATAAAGACTGAGCTAATTCGTAACTGTTAGGTTGAGTTTGTACAGCATAAGCTTCTTTTTCTACTGCTTGACTATAGGTGTCAACATATCTTTTAAAAAATGGTTGAGCCTGTCTAATTGGTTTAATATCTAAGCCAATAGTTTGGATGTTGCCCTTGCCCGCACAGTATTGAGCAGCATGAACAGTTTCGTGAATTAAAACTGCGTTGCTAATGCCTAATTCAAATACAATCGGATTAAGCCAAATTGATTTACTCTTGGCGTTTAATACGCCGTATGGTTTTGGGACACTTCTTCTTTGGAAGTCTATTTGTTGATTCGGGAGATTAAACTCTGGCGGAATGGCAAGATTAACTTTAAATCCATAGCTTTCTAGCTGAGTTTTTAGCTGGATAAAATCAGAATTAGCATTAGATAATTGACTGATTAAGATCGTAGAACTTAATAACAAAAATTGAAACATTATGGCAAGTGAACTGATGGATTAGGACGTTAGTTATAAAACGAGCTATTAGCTATTAGCTTTGTTAAATAGCTCATTAATAGTTGGCGTTAGGTATCGAGCAAGAGTGGTAGCATCTACGCCAAGTTCGGTATGGTCTTTAGCTGCTTTAATTCCCGCTTGGGCGTGCCACCAGGCAGCAGTAGCTACCGCATCAAATAAACTGCTGGTTTGTGTTTTATTGCTTTGTGCTGCCAAACCCGCAGTCAAGCCTGTTAAGATATCTCCACTGCCGCCTCTAGCTAAGGCTGGGGTACTTTCGGGAATTAACCAAATTAAGCCTTGAGAATTAGCGATCGCCGTTTTCGCTCCCTTGAGCAGAATTATCGCGCTGCTTTTTTCGGCTGCGGTTTGCACTGCGGTAAGGCGATCGTCGATCTCGGTAATTTCAGGAAATAAGCGTTTAAATTCTCCGATATGGGGGGTTAAAATTGTTGAGTTGGATCTGTCGTTCAAGACTTCAGCTACATTTTGCTCTGCTAATATATTTATGCCATCGGCATCCAAAACTATTGGACATTCCGATTTTAAGACTTTGGTAACTACAGATTGGGCATCAGTAGTTAAACCTGGCCCACAGGCAATGAGATCGAACTGGCTTAGATCGTCGCTGGAAAATGGTAAAGAAGCGATCGCACCTTCTTTGTTTTCGGGACAGCCTACAATCAAAGCTTCTGGTAAATGACTGGTGAGTAACGATTTTAAAGACTCTGGCACGGCAACCGACAACATTCCGACTCCGCTAGCTCTAGCACCCAAGGCAGTTAAAATAGCCGCTCCTGTATAGCGACGAGAGCCACAGATTAAGAGTAAATGTCCCTGACGGTATTTATAAGTAACAGCAGGGCGAGGCAGTGGCAGAAAGTCAAGGGCGATCGCCTTAGTTATCTGTCTGATGGATGCTGGCTGGGGTAAAATTGACCAGATATGATGTTGTAGCAGACCAAAATCAATTCTGGCACTATTGCCCAGATATTCTAAGGCTCGATCCTGAAAAAAAGCTCGTTTCCATAAACCCAAACACAGAGTATGAGTAGCTTTAATCGCCACACCCATAACCGCCCCCGTGTCGGTATTTATCCCAGAGGGAAGATCGATACTCACAATCGGTTTTGACGAAGTCAGAGGAAGCCCCGTCGTTTCATATGCGGAGCGGTATCCTTTAGGACGGCGGGGTCTCTCTGACCAGCTATTGAGCAGATTGATCGCAAGAGCGATGTTGTCTGTTAGATCGCGAGTTAAGCCAAAGCCAAACAAACCATCAATTATTAACTGGCATTCTTTTAGAGGTTGAATTTCTTCGTAAAAAGTAATCCCTAAGCTAGCCACATAATCAGCGTGTTGAGTAGTTAATTGCTTGAGTTTAGAAAGTGGGCGGTAAACCTTAATCTGATATCCAGCTAAATATAATTCGCGAGCGATTACTAAAGCATCTCCACCATTATGTCCTGGCCCAACTAAAATTCCGACAGAGATATTTTGAGGTAAGGGATATAAGCTCTTGATTTTCTCGGCACAGAGTGTTGCTGCTTTTTCCATCAGCGCCGCCACAGGCATCCCCGCTGCGAAAATTTGTGATTCGATTTGCTGCATCTGTTCAGCAGAGACAACAATTGTTTCGACTATGTTTCTCATGGTTTTCTAGTCGGTGCTATACAACTTACAGGCTTTATCATCAGGTTATACCAATACAATACGCTTCAGGTAAATTGTCTTCGTTTTAATTTGTTTACTCTTAGCTCTTCAAGCGATCGCGCTATTTCAGCACCAATGTATTGCCTTTAACAAATAATCTGTTATTTTATTATTTGTAACTTAATTATTGGGCAAAGTAATCGATTGCTGACAAATATTAGATAAACAGGATAATGCTCGCTACTATAAATGTTCGCATCTTAGAAAAATAGATTATTTTTATCAGTTTGAAGTAAAGACAAAGTAATTTTTCAGTAATAGTTATGACTCAGCTTGTTATCAATGAAAATTATCAGTACTACAAAATGAGATTACCAAATATGCATCTCATTAGTGGTGGCATCTTTATGTCTAAAGCAGCTTATAGTATCATAACTAGTGATTTTTTAGACGAAAGTTGTCTACAAGATGCCATAAGTGAGAATCAATTTAGTACTGGGGCAATAAACCATCTTTACGATATTTCTAACCAAGCTTTTCCTGCAAACGATGTATCTCATCAACAAAGTCTGACTACTCTAAAATTTCTCATCAATAAATGGCTTTTGACAATTGATTTAGAACGGGCAGTAATTGAATAAAATAAATTGTCATAAAAATCAAGAGATTTTTGCTCGTTATGAATGCTAAAAGTCTATGTTTGTTCCAAGTAGAAATTATAGCGATCGCGCAATTGGTCAGAAGTGAGATTTTTACTCCAATATTCCACTAGAGCATGACCAAACGCCCAGGCATTGTTATTACCTACTCCATTGTTTTCTAATAACAAAGACCAAATTGAGCGCAAATCGAAGTTGCTAATACTAGCGTCATCATTCAGCAAGGTATATAAATCATAAGCCATTTGCAGTTTGCCCATCACCACTGGTGCTTGTTCGACGGGAATTTGTTGCGCCAAAACATAAGCTAAGGTAGGATTGCCTGTAGTCATCGTCGAGATAAATTGCAGAATCGGACTTTTGAGAAAGGCGGTTAAACCCTGAGTAGTTGCCATTTGGCGTGTATAGCGATCGATTATTCGGGCTGCTGCGGTACTACGGGCTTCGATATTTCTTAAAAAACGTGCCAGACGTAGTTGTTTAGCAGGTGCGATCGCCTGAACTAACTCTAAAGATAAAGCTTCTACATTCCAAGCTGAGCGATTGTTTGTTTGATCTTCTGTCACGATCGGCAGTATTAGATCGCAAATATCTCCTAATTGTTCAACCCGATAAATAGTTGCCTCGCGGATCGATTTTTCTTTGGGTAAAGTACCTTCACGCCAATCATAAGGCGGATTCCATTCCCGAATGGGGCGCAGGCGATCTACCTGTGTCACAATGCCTACGGCGCTTAAATCTGGGAGATCTTGTTTTAAAGTTTGTAAAAAGTCCAGATCCATTTGTAAAGCAGGATCGAGTGCTGGTGTTACCAATAACAATAAATCCGCTGTTGCTGCATAATCTAAAACCTGTTCCCAAATTTCAGGGCGGTTTACCTGTTCATAACCAGGAGTATCTAGGAGGTTTAAAACTTCTTGAGTCGGTGTTTGCCAGCGATAATTTTGGATTTTATCGGTACTGGGTAAGACATCTACCTCGGCTTTCTCGGCTTGAAAGAGGGTATTGATCAGGCTGCTTTTACCTGCGCCAGTACGCCCAACCAGAATAATATTAACTGGTTTTTGCTCGACTTCTGTTTGAGGTTCGACTGATTGTAAGATTTCCTTGAGGGTTTGAGTTTTAGCTTGGGGTAAGGCAGCATCAGGTGTAACTTCAGGCAGGGTGATAGTTTTATCCCCATAAAGTGCGATCGCCTGTTGCGCTAAGTTTCTTAACGCTACTTCTCTAATTAATTGACCGAGATTTAAAAGTAACTCTTGATTCGCCTGATTATTAAACTTTTTTGTGGCTACGTTGGCGGCGGCTGCTGCGGGATTGAGTAACCATTGTGACCATTTGAATGCTTGACTCAGTTTGCGGGCTGAGGGTTCTAATTTACGATATACTTCAAAGGCTTCTACCGCCTGTCCAATCGAAACCCGATTTAAGACAGGAGACAACTTTTGCATTACACGGTCAGTATCATCTACAGTACCGCGAATCAGCCCGTAAGCTTGAGGAAGATAAATATTCAGCAGGGGGCGTTTAACTTGAGGATTATAAACATGAGCGATCGCGCTGACTAATTCCTGACATCGCTGCCAAAAAGTCTGCCAGTCCTCCCAAATTGGCTCATCTGTTTGGGTTTTGGCAATAATCTGCTGTAAGGAGGCAGTAATCTGCTGTTCTTTGTCTACTGCTACATTTAACTCGGAATTTTGCTCTAGTTCTTCGTTAATTTCTTCAATCGCTGATTCAATCTCTGCTAGGGGTGATTTTGTCCATTTGGCTAACAGCCACCGCCACACCGCAAAAACCAGGACAACTAAGCCCCAAATCCAGTTAATACCCCAATCATGAATTTGTGAACCTGCTGCCACTAATAAAAAAACTATAATAGCTGCAATTGGAAAAACTAAAACCGCGACTTGCCAAGGTTTGATACTTACCACTGCTTTTTCCTCGCCTTTTCATTTTTTATCCTAGCGATATTTAAGCCCAGCAGATTAGATCGATGGTATGTTCAATATAAATAGCTGAATAAATCATGGGTAAAGCAAGTTTAGGATTAGACGATCGCTTATATGAATACTTACTTTCGGTATCGCTACGAGAACCCGAAGTATTAAGCAAATTACGTCAAGAAACTAATCAACATCCAGCCAGCATCATGCAAATCTCTCCCGATCAGGGGCAGTTTATGGCATTGCTAATTAAATTGTTAGGAGCAAAAAAAACTTTAGATATTGGCGTATTTACAGGCTATAGTTCCTTGGCTGTAGCGTTGGCACTACCTGAAGATGGCAAGGTTGTCGCTTGCGATCGCGATCCTGAAGCGACCAAAATTGCTCGCCGTTACTGGCAATTAGCAGGAGTTGAATCTAAAATAGATTTTCGTCTGGCACCAGCCTTGGAAACTTTAGACCAATTAATTGCCGCAGGCGAGTCTGGTAGCTTCGATTTTGCCTTTATTGATGCCGATAAGCGCAACTATGCTAATTATTATGAGCAAGCCTTAACCCTTTTGCGTCCTGGGGGTATTATTGCCATCGACAATGTGCTGTGGTTTGGTAGTGTCGCCGATCCTGAAGATACTGATACAAGAACGGTTGCTATTCGTGAATTTAATCAAAAACTTCATCAAGATACTAGAGTAGAAATTAGTCTGTTGGCGATCGCTGATGGTTTAACTTTGGCATTTAAACTTTAATAATAATACTAAATCCGATTGATCAAGTATTGCTTCGTTGAGATAGCTATAATTCCTCTGACTTGTGACTTGTGACTTGTGACTTGCTATCGGCTTTTTAGACATCTTTGACAAACGTATAATTTCCGTTACCTTGGGCGCAAACCAGCGAGTAGCCGCAAGCAAGTAAGCTATTTACTGAAGCCTTAATTCTTGCTTGAAAGTTTTGATCAAGTGGGTTAAAACACTCATCATATTCAATACAAATTATTTTGATCTCGATTTGATCTTCTAATATAGATTCAATAACTTTGTATTCGGCCCCTTCAATATCAATTTTGAGCAAATCGATTTTGGCATGACCCATTTCTTGCATAATGTTGCTCAGCCTATTGACTGGGACACATATATAATCCTTGGTCTGTTGCAGATTTAACAAAGAGTGAGAAACATGGCTTGAGTCTTGTGGAACATAGAACTTGAGTTGGTCTTCTTTGTCCCATAAACCTAGTTCAAAAAAACGATATTGTGGTATGTCTCCAGCTACCTCTTGTACGTGTTGAATAGCTCGCGGAGTAGGATCGAAGGCACAAACATCACAACCAAAGCGATCGATCAAACTAAGATCAAATGATATATCTTCACCACAGCCAACGCAGTAACAAATTGAATTTGAATCGAGCAAATTAACTGGAATCACCCAGCCACCGTACTCTGTTCCCAACTCTTCTAAATCATCGCGAGTTTTGACTTTTGCCCCAGAAATTCTGTCTATACCAAATAGCTGAAAAGTATAATTTGATAGTTTGTTAGCAATTCTGTTTGGTATTTGCTGTAATTTCATGTTCTTTGCTATTGATTAAGCTCAATAAATATCTTTAAATATCTTATGATGATGTGCCAACGAAAAATGCTGTGTAACGTTGACTGATAAAATAAAAAGTCTCCAAGCTTACCGAAGGAATTAACCATGCGACTAAACGAGATGCTGTTTGTGACACTGCGAGAAACGCCAGCAGAGGCAGAAATACCAAGCCATCAGTTATTACTCCGCGCAGGCTATATACGTCGTATTGGTAGCGGTATCTATGCTTATATGCCCTTGATGTGGCGGGTATTACAAAAGGTTTCTCAGATTGTGCGAGAAGAGATGGATGCAACAGGGGCGCAGGAGTGTTTGTTACCTCAATTGCAGCCTGCGCAACTATGGCAAGAATCAGGGCGTTGGGATACCTATACCAAAGCAGAGGGAATTATGTTTTCCTTGACTGATCGCGCAGACAGAGAATTAGGTTTAGGGCCAACTCATGAAGAGGTAATTACTACCATTGCCCGTGAAACTATTCGTTCTTATCGTCAGCTACCTTTAAATTTATATCAGATTCAAACTAAGTTCCGTGATGAGATTCGCCCTCGTTTTGGTTTGATGCGGGGTAGAGAATTTATTATGAAGGATGCTTATTCTTTCCACGCTGATGAAGAGAGTTTAAAACAGACTTATCAAGCGATGGATCGGGCTTATCGTAATATTATGACTCGCTGCGGTCTAGAATTTCGCCCTGTGGACGCGGATTCTGGCGCAATTGGTGGTTCTGGTTCTCAAGAATTTATGATCCTTGCCGAAGCTGGAGAAGATGAGATTCTCTATACCGAAGATGGGAAGTATGCAGCTAACACAGAAAAAGCAGTATCTTTGCCTCCTGATGTCGAGGAGTCTTCTTTTACTAGCTATGAAAAGTTAGCTACCCCCAATACAGAAACGATCGCTCTTTTAGCCGAAACACTCAAATGTTCCCCGACGATAATTGTCAAAAATGTTCTATACGAAGTTGTCTACGACAACGGGATGATTGTTTTAGTCTTGATCAATATTCGTGGCGATCGCGATATTAATCAAGTCAAGCTGACTAACGAACTGACTAAACTTGCACCTCAGTATAAAGCCAAGGCAATTATTTCTCTAACTGTACCTGATGCCACCGCCCAGCAGAAATGGGCAGCTAAATCTTTACCCCTGGGCTATATTGCACCAGATCTAAATGATGACTATATCAGCACTTCAAAAAACGTCGCCAACAGATTCCTGCGTTTAGTCGATCAAACCGTTGTCGATCTCACCAACTTTGTGACTGGAGCAAATGAAGTCGGCTATCATGTTGTCGGGGCAAACTGGGGCGATAACTTTACTTTAGCTGAACTTAAGGTAGATATCCAAGAAGCGAAAGCTGGCGATCGCGCTATTGACGATCCTAGTCAAACTCTAATCAGTGCGCGGGGTATTGAAGCAGGGCATATTTTCCAATTAGGGACAAAATACTCTGAGGCGATGGGAGCAAACTTTACTAACGAACGAGGTAAAACCGAACCTTTGTGGATGGGTTGCTATGGTATCGGTGTCTCACGGTTAGCTCAAGCAGCAGTAGAACAGTCTCATGACCAAAATGGTATTATTTGGCCTGTAGCGATCGCCCCTTATCAGGTAGTAGTAATTGTTCCCAATATCTCTGATACCGAAAAAATGGCGGCGGGGGAAAAGCTTTATCAAGAGTTTAAACAGGCTGGAGTAGAAGTCTTACTTGACGATCGCCAAGAAAGAGCAGGCGTTAAATTTAAGGATAGCGAATTGATTGGCATACCCTATCGAGTGGTAACAGGGCGATCTCTGGCCGAAGGCAAAGTCGAAGTCGTCAAGCGCGCTACTAAAGAAGCACAAGATATACCTGTTGAATCAGTTGTTGAGACTATCAAACAATGGATTTTGGTAGCTCTTAGCTCTTAGCTCTGGAGCTAATATCTTTATTTCTTGATTCAGTTTGGATATCGTTTGGTTATAATTTGCTAAACTAAAAAATTGTAATTTAGTTCTTTAGTACTATAAATACAAGCTTATGACTCTTAATGTGGTTAATTTAGTTGGTCGTGCTGGTGCTAATCCAGAAGTAAAATATTTTGACTCTGGTTCAGTTTTGTGTAAATTGCCGTTAGCGGTAAATCGCCGCAGCCGTAATAGCGACCAGCCAGACTGGTTTAATTTAGAAATATGGGGGAAAACTGCCGAAGTAGCGGGAAATTACGTCCAAAAAGGTAAATTAATCGGTATTCAAGGTTCATTAAAAATTGAAACTTGGACAGATAGAAATACTGGCGGACAGCGTTCTCGTCCGACAATCAAAGTTGATCGCCTAGAACTTTTGGGTTCAAAAAGAGATAACGATCAAGGCGCAGTTAGTGATTATTCTGATGCAGTAAGCGGCTACCCTGAATAATAAACTGGTAAACACTAAAATTATCGGTTGGAACTGACGAGGAGATGGGGAGATGGGGAGATGGGGAGACATTAGCAAGCTATTTAGCGATCGCCTATTAGTTTTAAGCTTGTTGGTTGCTGCGGTGGTTCTTTACACTTCTGGAATCGGCAATCTGCCCCTCAGAGACTGGGATGAAGGTATTGTGGCGGGGGTGGCGCGTAATATTGGGCGTGGTTCACCTGGTAGTCATACTTGGCTCTATCCCACAATTAACTTTGGCGATCCCTACTGGAATAAGCCGCCGCTAATTCATTGGCTGATTGCACTGGCTTATCGGCTGTTTGGCATCAGTGAGTGGAGTACGCGAGTAGTTCCCGCTATTTTGTCAGCTTTTGCTGTTCCTTTGCTGTATCTTATTGGTAGAGAAATTTTCCCCTCTTGTTCAACCGCCGTTTTTTCGGCTTTAGTTTATTTGACTTTGTTACCAGTAGCTCGTCATAGTCGCATAGCGATGCTGGATGGCGCGATCGCCTGTTGGTTTTGTTTAGCGGTGTGGTGTCTGTTGCGAGGACGTAAACATCGACCCTGGCTACTAGGAGCTGGCTTGGCTATTGGTTTGGTCTGTCTGACCAAGGGCATTATGATGGGGGTGTTGCTAGGGGGCATGATCATCATTTTTGTTGCTTGGGATAGCCCCAAGTTACTAACCAGCTTATATCTCTGGAGTGGTTTTATTTTCGGGGTCATTCCAGCGATCACCTGGTATGGGCTACAGTATTTACACTACGGAGCAGAATTTTTAGGGACTAACTTAGGTACACAGACCTTTAACCGCATCTGGAAGCCTGTGAGCAGCGTTTCTGGCTCACCTTGGTATTATTTGCTAGAAATTGCCAAATATAGCCTTCCTTGGCTCATATTTCTGCCTTATGGGTTTAAATTGGCCTGGCAAAATCGTTACGTCAGTTGGGGCAAGTTGACCTTAGTTTGGACAAGTGTCTATCTCCTGGCTATTTCTTTAATGGCAACTAAATTACCCTGGTACGTGATTCCTATCTATCCTGGTTTATCTTTGCTGATTGGGGCTAGCTTAAGCAAGGCTTGGTCAAAACAGGCTGAATACTTCCAAAAAGTGTCTTTAAGTCTCGTGGCGATCGCTTGCGGGATAGGAAGTGCTTACTATGGCTTGGTATATACCGCAGCCGAAAGCGGTTTAACTCTAATTTTAATTGTGGTGACAATTTGTTTTACTTTAGCATCAGCATTGGTATGGTTAGGCGATCGCTATTTTATTTTGGTAATGATTACCGGCTTTTATCTGGCTCTACTATTGTTATTCAACTCTCATCACTGGCTATGGGAGTTGAATGAAGCTTTTCCAGTTAAACCCCTGGCTCAGATACTCAAGCAGTACACTCCGCCTCAACAAACTATTTATACTGCTTATCCTAATTTGCGTCCTTCTCTAGAATTTTATAGCGATCGCGTTGTAATTCCTGTCTCAGATGAACAGCTCAAACAATATTGGCAACAAGCTGAAGCT
The DNA here is from genome assembly GCA_050330395.1 of Pleurocapsa sp. Lineage (GTDB taxonomy): Bacteria > Cyanobacteriota > Cyanobacteriia > Cyanobacteriales > Xenococcaceae > Waterburya. The sequence continues at coordinate 38,714 of JBHJNW010000024.1, read as the reverse complement.
ATTTATCTTTTAGTCGATGACGCTGCTATTGACCGACTTAATCTTCAACCTCATCAAAAGTTAGGCACAGATCTAGACAATGTACCATGGCAGTTGATTACTCAGGCTGATATCGCTTTTTTAAGTAGCAAGTAGCAAGGATAAATAAGCAATTCTGTAAATAATGCCATTTAATGTGTAATATGGACTTTATTTAAAATCATGACAAATCTATTAGGTAGCTGTGGATTTAAAATATGCTCTCGTGCATGAATGGTTAACTCCGAAAGCGACAGGGGGTTCAGAATTAGTAGTTAAAGAGATCTTGCAACATATTGATGTCGATCTCTACGCCTTGATCGATTTTGAATCGGTCAACCCCGAAAGCTATCTTTATCAAAGAAAAATCAAAACGACGTTTCTGCAAAATTTTCCCTTAGCTCGTAATGGCGTACAAAAATATCTGCCTTTGTTGCCTCTGGCGATCGAGCAATTAGATCTTAATCATTACGACATAATTTTATCTTCCTCTCATGCCGTAGCTAAAGGTGTTTTAACCAATCCTCATCAACTACATATTTGTTATTGTCATACTCCCATGCGGTATGCTTGGGACTTAACCTTTGATTATTTAAAAGGCGATCGCCAAGGCAGGGGAATTCAGGGAATTATGGCTCGATATATCCTGCACCGCCTGCGGCAATGGGACGTTATTTCTGCCAACCGAGTTGACTATTTTATTGCTAATTCCCAACATACAGCCAAGCGAATTTGGCGTTGCTATCGTCGCCCAGCCAAAGTAATCTATCCCCCAGTCGCTCTCCAACAATTTGATTTTCAGCCAGAGAAAGAAGATTTCTATCTGACAATTTCTCGATTAGTAAGTTATAAACAAATATGCTTAATTGTTAAAGCATTTAATCAGCTAAAAAAACCCTTGGTAATTATTGGAGCCGGCTCACAATTAACAGAAATACGTCAACTAGCCGAGCCTCATGTTCAGGTGTTAGGTTGGCAACCGCATCAGATAGTTAAACAATACATAACCAAAGCGAAAGCCTTTGTATACGCAGCTTGTGAAGACTTCGGTATTGCCTTAGTCGAAGCCCAAGCCTGCGGTACTCCAGTAATCGCCTACGGCAAGGGAGGTGCTTTAGAAACAGTCAAAGATATTCGTCAATATCCCAAAGACGGTACGGGTTTATTTTTTGATGTTCAGCAACCAGAAGCTTTAATTAAAGCGGTGGAAAATTTTGAACAATTTCAATTTAAAATCGATCCAGAAAATTGCCGTTTACAAGCTAATAAATTTAGCCCGACTATTTTCAAGCAATCATACTTAAAATATGTTGAGGATTGTTATCAAAAGTGGAAATGACAATTAAGAGTCTATATTATTCCCTGATTTAGAAATTATCAGCCGATCAGAGCTGTATAGATTTATGATTGAACAGTGTGGTGTGATGTGATGTGTGAAGGAGTAAGATGACTGCTAATAGCCAGCTTATTTCCGTCAAAGTTGTACAGGGATTAGTTAGAAAAAGTTTGCGCTCTATTTTCAATCTTAATCGGTTGAAATTATCTGTCTCTGTTTTGAACGGAAATTTTGTTAAACGTATATTTGATATAGTTTTTGCTTTATTTGTTTTAACTGTATTCTCACCCGTATATTTGATTTTAATGATCTTGGTTGCCTTCAATTCTCAAGGTCCAATTTTTTATGTTCAACAAAGAGTTGGCAAGAATTATCGTCCTTTTAACTGTATCAAGTTTAGAACAATGGTTGATAACGCGGATGATGTTCTTCAAGCGATCGTACAAGAGTCAGACCAGATGCGAAAAGAGTTTCAAGATAGTTTTAAATTGAAGCAAGACCCCAGAATTACTAAAATTGGTCGATTTTTGCGTTTGACTAGCCTCGACGAGTTGCCCCAATTTTGGAACGTGCTGAAAGGAGAAATGAGTGTAGTCGGACCAAGACCTCTTGTACCTGAAGAATTACCCAAATATGGTCGCAAAATAAACACTGTTCTTAAAATTAAACCAGGAATTACTGGTTTATGGCAGGTCTCGGGTAGAAACGATATTCCTTATCCCAAAAGAGTACAGATTGATGTTTACTATGCTACCAGTCACAACTGGGTACTAGATTTATGGATTGTCTACAAGACAATTGGTGTCATGCTTTTTCCCCGCAACAACGGTGCTTACTAATTTTATCCAAGCAATAATATTATATTTTTCGGGTAAGATTTTTCGGAAAAATTGAACGATTATTGGCAGTAATTGTTTGGCTTGATTACTCAAATAAAACTTAATTTTATGCTCTTAAATAATCTATATACTGTACCTTCTCCTGTTAACAAATTCGTATAATTTCACGAAAAACATTTGGTTGTTTGGTTTTTCAGTACTATTTCGGAATAGATTTTACTATCTGTATACTATAGTGGGAAAAACGACATAATATTTACAAAATAGCAAGTAGGTAAATTAGACAAATGAGTGGACGAAAAGTAGCTTTGATCACTGGCATTACGGGTCAAGACGGTTCATATTTGAGCGAGTTTTTATTGGATCAAGGTTATGAAGTTCACGGAATTATTCGTCGGACTTCTACCTTCAACACCGATCGCATCGATCATATATACATAGATCCTCACAGCCCAGATGCCAAGCTGTTTTTGCACTACGGAGATTTGACAGACGGTACTACCCTAAGACGTATTCTGGAAGAGGTTAAACCTACAGAAATATATAACCTGGGCGCACAGTCCCATGTTCGCGTTAGTTTTGATTCTCCTGAATACACCGTTGACTCAGTAGGAATGGGTACTTTGCGTTTGTTGGAAGCGATCAGAGATTACCAGCACCGAACAGGAATTGAAGTTAGATTTTATCAAGCTGGCTCTTCAGAAATGTTTGGTAAAGTCTTAGAAGTTCCTCAAAAAGAAACTACGCCTTTTTATCCTCGTAGTCCTTATTCTTGCGCCAAAGTTTATGCTCACTGGCAAACGATTAACTATCGCGAATCTTACGATCTTTTCGCCTGTAACGGCATTTTATTTAATCATGAATCTCCTCGTCGTGGCGAAACTTTTGTGACTCGTAAGATTACCAGAGCCGTGGCTCGCATTGTCGAAGGTACGCAAAAGAAACTATATCTAGGTAATCTAGACTCTAAAAGAGACTGGGGCTACGCTAAAGATTACGTCAAAGCTATGTGGATGATGCTACAACAAGAGCAGCCCGATGATTATGTAGTTGCCACAGGAGAAACTTACGAAATTAAAGAATTTCTTGATATTGCTTTTAGCCACGTCAACTTAGATTGGCATGATTATGTTGCTTTCGATCCTCGTTACTTACGTCCGGCGGAAGTAGATTTATTAATTGGCGATCCGACTAAAGCTAAGCAAAAATTGGGTTGGTCGCCTTCTGTCACGTTTGAAGAGTTAGTCAAGCTAATGGTTAATGCTGATTTAATTAATCTTAACCTACCCACTCCCGACGGTAGCCAGCGTGAAGATAATACTTTAAACCGCCGTAATTTTGCCACAATCGTTGATTAGGTATTCAAAGTAATTTGAGCCATTTAGCGACTTGACATCTAAAATATCTACAAATCCAATCTTAATTAGCAATGTTAAGTTTACAAGACAAAAATATCCTGGTTACTGGTGGGGCTGGTTTTCTGGGTAAGCAAGTAGTCGATCAGCTATTGTTAGCGGGAGCAACCAGAGACAGAATTAGCACGCCGCGATCGCGCGAACTAGATCTTTGCCAGTGGGAAAATTGTCAACGGGCGGTGAAAGATCAAGATATTGTGGTTCATTTGGCTGCCCACGTCGGGGGAATTGGCTTAAATCGAGAAAAGCCAGCGGAATTGTTTTATGACAATCTGATGATGGGTACTCAGCTAATTCATGCTGCCTACCAAGAAGGCGTAACCAAGTTTGTTTGCGTTGGTACTATTTGTGCTTATCCTAAGTTCACGCCCGTACCATTTAAGGAAGACGACTTGTGGAATGGTTATCCTGAAGAAACTAATGCACCCTACGGTATTGCCAAAAAAGCTCTATTAGTGCAGTTAGAAGCCTATCGCCAACAGTATGACTTTGACGGCATTTATCTTTTGCCAGTTAACCTTTATGGTCCAGAAGATAATTTTGATCCCCGTAGTTCTCATGTAATTCCCGCTTTGATTCGTAAAGTGTATGAAGCTCAGCAGCGGGGAGACAAAGAGTTACCAGCATGGGGGGATGGTAGTCCGACTCGCGAATTTTTGTATTCTACTGATGCAGCGCGGGGTATCGTCATGGCGACTCAGAAATATAACGAACCTGCGCCAGTAAATTTAGGAACTAATCACGAAGTAAAGATCAAAGATTTAGTTGAAACTATTTGTGAGCTAATGGATTTTCAGGGAGAGATTGTTTGGCAAACCGATCAGCCTAATGGTCAACCTCGGCGTTGTCTAGATACCCAAAGAGCAAAAGAGAAGTTTGGCTTTGTCGCTGAAACCGAATTTAAGCAAGGTTTAAAAAATACCATCGATTGGTATCGTCAAAACGCAGAATCAATTTAGCTTTAACGAAAATTGACGAGATAGTTGAGCTGATAGTTAATCTTAAAACTCGCCATAATTACTTTGATTGATGGCGAGTTGTCAATTGATTAGATGAACTTTACCTCCTACCGATTATTTGTACTAACTCTCGTAAATTTGATAAGGCAGCCTCTAAAGATTCATCTCGGACTTTTTCATAAGATTCCAGTAAAATTTCAACTCTTTGCCAATCTTGCTCCGTCTTAATACTTTTGGCATTGATATCCCAAAGAATATTTGTCAATTCCCTGGTTCTTGCCACTTGTTCTAAATGATCGATAGCATCAATAATCAACGACCATAATCGTTCTCTATCGTAATAACTTGTCACAGTATTTTTCCTCCATACTGGCGTGTTCAGTTAGGTGGAATTGTCCGCTCAAAAGTGTTGGTAGCACTTTGATAGTCACTTTAGTAGTTTTTTATACAGGTTAATTACCCTGTACTTGCCTATCAGAGTCCAGACTCTTACCACCCTAATTGCTGTTATGCCTAGACATTTGAGATACTGATACTGCTATGCTTAGATATACAAGATACTTCATTAGTTTGTCACATTTGTGAAGTTTGCTTATTGTAACAAATTCAGTCAGCTTGCTGCTTAGTTAAATCATCAAGGGATCGATCGCATACTCCTGCCATTGTTTTTTGTGCCACTCGGCTATATGAGGATTAACGCTAAAAGTAGGCTTATCGCCAGCTTGAACATCTATGCGTAAAAAAGAATAAGGTAATTTACGGTTTTTGCCTTTACCTTGGCGACCAACATATAAATTAGACTGAGCGATCGGTTCAGAATCAAGCTCGGCGTTTTGAAATAAAACTGTTCCTTCTTGGCGTTGACGGCGCAAGCTGTGACCACTGCCACCACAGACGATCCAATCAATATGCGAATCAGCTGCTCCTGTGTCTTTAGTATAAAGGTGTTCTAAGCAGTGTGCATGACCAGATAAAACGAGATCTACGATTGAGCGTCCTTCAGGAAACGCACCTATTTCTTGAGCTGCATGATCAAATACCTGACGTAGGCGATCGCGAACCGCCAAAGTCTGCCCCTGATCCCACTTAGTAGCTTCGGTGACGTAAGGAGGATGGTGAAAAAAGACAACTCTTCCTCTCACTGTCTCGTCTTGCCAGGATGCGATCAGACTATCCTTAAACCAGTCTAACTGTTGCCAGTCTATGGTTTGTTGTTCTTGGGTTAATTGCTTTTCAATATCTCGCTGACTTTCAGCAATATGTTCTAATTTGGCATAATAGTCATCTATTTTCTCTGCATCATCAGAGTTATGGGAATTAAGTTGATCAAGTGCAGTCTGAATGCGCTGTTCTGTTTCTGCGAGTTGAGTTTGCTGGGTCAATAGTTTAGCTCTTCTGCTTTCTCCCTCTGCGGTATTAGGTATAGCTACGGGTTGATTAAAGGTATTAGAGTCCAAGGCAAAAAAATCGATACCACCATAGCGAAAAGTATAGTAACGATTGGGCAAACGAGTAAATTTTCCTGGTCGATAATGTAAACAGCGATCGCCTGTATGTTCTGCGCTATAGTTACGATCTAAATGTTGGTTCAAAATTGTTTTATTCTTCAGCTCAAGCAAGTAATCTAAAAATGCCCTAGCATAGGCATCACCTGTATCTGAACCATGCCAACCGACATCAAAATTGATTTTACCTCGCAACAACCGTCGTGGCAACCAGGTTGCCTGTGCCAACACACCGTAGAGCAAAGGTAAATCGTAGTAATCATGATTACCAGGAACAGGGAAAAAAGGAGCTTTAAAAATCAGGCGGTTGTATTCAAGCTGCTTCGGTTTTTCTCCCCCTACTAAAAATTCGCGATATGGCTCAATAAAATTTTGGTGGTAGTATTCCCTAGAGCCTACATTATATACAACATCCCCCGTATGGATTACGAAGCGGAATGACTCTTGTTGCAACATCATTTCGGCAATTTTTCGTTGCGGATGATGCTTCAGGTGCGATCCACAGCCACTATCGCCGATTACCAAAAAAGAGAACTCAGGGTTATCCGTATCCTCATCATCAATTACTAATTTAGTTTGAGCGATCGCCCTGGCTTTAATTGCGGATTCTTGCCAACGCACTCTGCGTTTCATTTGGTCTATTTTGACCGATATATGAGGATCGGAAACAAATTTCATCTAATTCAATTTTTAATAGTTATTGATAGTGATTTTAATGCTTAAACTTTAAGATATTAAGAGAAATTCTGACATCTTTCGTGAGAAAGAAATCAAGGCACTATAGCGCTACGCGCAAGTCAGAAGTCAAAAGTCAAAAGTCAAAAGTTTTTATTTTTAATGCTTTCAGGGTTTTTTAGTTGATTACTATCGGCTAGTTATCCAAAGACTCTAAAACTTGGCTGGGAATTATTTCAACTCTCAAATCTACTGGCTGATCAATGTTTTGGGCAATTATCTTTTTGGCACGATCAATTTGCGCCTGCGAAATAGAATCAACTGAGGCGGCAATCTCTATGTCTACTTCTACATGATCCTGTCGGGGAGTAACGTTGATCGATCTAATGTCACTCCTGGCAAAAGTGTCTATTTTGTCGGTAACTAAATCTAAGACCTGATAGCGGACATTTTGTTCGATAATTAACTCTCGCATCGAGAAGCTTAAAGGAACTCCCAAAATGAACATTACCGCAGTAGAAAAAACCAGTCCCTTTTTGGCACGTTTTATATCGCCATAAGATTGAAATAAAAACACTAATCCGCCAAAAAAGATAATACAGATTAAATTGGTTGAAAATAGTAAAAAAGAACCATTAGTAATTTCCCAATTTTGCAAAGCCAAACCAATTCCGATGACACTCAAAGGAGGAACTAATGCAACGGCGATCGCCACTCCTGGCAAAGCACTGGAAATACTCCGACGAGTATTGGCGAAAGATCCTGCCATTCCTGCTGCCATAGCAATACCAAAGTCAAGTAAGGTTGGATTTGTCCGCGACAGGATCTCAGAATCTACAGTTTTCAAACCGATTAAAGAAGCTGTTAGCCAAGAAATGCCAATGGTCAAAACAATACCTTTAAATACTGTTAGGCTGGAACGGCGCAATAGCTTGCGATTACCCATCGCTGTCGAATAAGCCATGCCCACTATCGGCCCCATTAAAGGTGCAACAATCATCGCCCCAATAATTACTGCCGCACTATTAGACAGCAACCCTAAAGTCGCAATAATTGCCGATAGTCCCAACATAAAGTGAAAGCCAAACGAGGGAACAGACAGTCGCCATAGGCTACGGTTTAAACTGGCAATAGGAGTGGCTTTTTCTTTGAGCCATTTCCAGTTGCCGTTATCTTGATACCAAAGTTTTTTTAGATGAAGGGTGCGATTAATTTTACGGAGGATATACCTGATGCGGACAATATACCGTGGATTGTAAGTTAATAAAATTGTCATGGCGATTACAGATAAAAATGCTCGATATTAAATAAAATTAAAAAATTAAGCATCTATCGGATTTAGCTGCATCATCTGCCATGTAACTAGAGTTCCAATCGGACTCCAAAGCAAATAGGGAACTAATAACCAAAAAGCCGTGTTAGATCTTGATAAAACGACCACCGCCAAAATTGCTCCCAAAAAAAAGCCAGTTCCGCCAATGATTGTGCCGATCTTGAGACTGCGCGTTTTACACATCACCACGGTGTAAAGAGAAATTGCCGTTTCTACTACTACATAAAAACCCATCAATAACCAGGTAGAGGTAGTACCAGGATTAACTGACCAAACATTGTAAGCTGACCAAGCACCGCAGATAAAAACAATTGTCCAAATTATGGGAATTGCCCATTCAAAGGTTAACCAATTGGGACGACGCAACCGTTTAAACCAGCGAAAATCTTCGCTCGAAATAAAACGGTTACAGATGAAGGGAATAGCAAGGGTAACAATCCCAATTCCCAGCCAAGAAGGAATCATAATGATTAGTTTTTAAGTGAGAGAAATAATTTAAAATTGATATTTTAAGCCCAAAAAGTCAGCCAAAATCGGCAGCATTTTATCATGTCGCATTTTAATTGCAATTATCTTCTCCCTTAAGATATAAATACTTAATAATTGTAAATTTCAGCTTCAAAGTAGTAATCTTTGGCATCACCTCTGTTGCCCCAGCGTCTATCTTCCTCCCTTAACTGCACACCCGCATCTTCGGCAGAGTCAGAGACATTATATTCACCAAGCTCTTCGAGACTATCTTGAATCGAAATTGTTTCGTCTTCGCTAGAATAACTCCAGTTGATATTTTCTCCTGCTTTAATATCTTTAAATAAATCAGCTTCTGAAGTATTGGTTTGAGCGGTTTGAGCTTTGAGAGGTAAGCTGAAAAAATTGGCGGCGATAATTCCTAAGGCGAGCGCACCTATACGTGTCGTGGTCTTATTAGTAATCAGCATATAAGTAAATTGATCTTCGATTGATTAACTCATTTAACTCTAATTTTAATTAGCAGCTGCTGATTTTCGCTACTCCAATCGGAATGATATCTACATCTATCGATCGATTTAGATTTGAAAGGATCAACATCCTTCAAGCGATAAAGTTAGACTTTTCTTCATTAACTCTACGGTTTTTAGTAGCAGCATCATCAATACTCAAAGCCCCTGCACCTGCGTACATTAGCATTAATAAACCCCCAATCAAACCAATGTTTTTCAAAAAGTCATTGATTTCACTAGGATCGCTTAAAGGATTATGAAATACGAGAGTTGCCGGAATTAAAAACAAAATTAACAAAATTGAGCCAATTTTTACCTTATAACCTAACAGTAAGGATAAAGCACCTAAGAGCTGAAAAGCAATAGTAAAAATCATTAAGATACCAGGAATAGGTAAGCCCATACCTGCCATCATTTCTACCGTACCGCTATAGCCCAAAATATGACTAATTCCTGCCTTAAAAAAAATCAGACAGAGACAAATACGGGCAGCTAAAGGAAGATATTTCATAATTTGTAGTTAATTTAAAGTACTCAAACGATTGAAAGTAGAAGGTAAGCATTGCCTTATTCAGTACCATAGCTTAGCGATGATTAAATAGCTGTTGCATATTTCGCTCTCTGGTGAGATAGTCACGCAGCCAACTGCCTAAAACAACTAAACGATTGCCGATACCTGGCAAGTAATAAAGGTGTATTCCCAGCCACAGCAGCCAGGCAGCCAAGCCCTGTATAGGGATTTTGCCAAAAAGATAAGCAACACCGCTGTTACGGGCAATAATTGCTGCTTTTCCCTTGTTAAAATAATTGAAAGGTTTGGGTGGCAATCCTCGTAACTGCCTTTTCAGATTTTGAGCAACTGCTGTCCCTTGTTGTAAAGCCTCTGGAGCAATGCCCAACAAAGGTTGATCATCTTGTTTAACCAGGGCAACATCTCCTACTGCATACACCTGTGGATAGTTGGGTAACTGGAGAGTCGATTCGACTTTGATTTTAGCCTTGCTAGCAGTGCGTAAATCAGCTTCTGCCTCAGGATGATTTGCTTCAACTCCTGCTGTCCAAATAATTGCTGCTGTTTCTAAAAGCTGACCATCATTAAGTCTAATTGCTCCTGGTAAGACTTCACTGACTCGCGATCGCAAATGTACCTTGACACCTCGACGACGAAGTTGTCTACAAGTGTAGTTACCCAAATGTTCTGGATAATCTGATAATAGCGTTGCTCCCGAGTGGAGTAAAATTACTCTTGCTTCTTGAGAATTAATTGTCGGGTAATTTTTGGCTAGGGTAGCTTTGACTAATTCTTGAATTGAACCTGCCAATTCGACTCCTGTCGCCCCACCACCAATAATAGTAATCGTTAAGAGTTGAATTCTTCTGGCTCGATCTTGACAGATTGTTGCTCGTTCAAAATTATTAATCAGGCGATCGTGTATATTAACTGCATCTGATAACGCTCTCATGGGTAAAGCATACTGATCTGCACCATCTACGCCTAAGAATTTAGTTTTGCTTCCCGTTGCTAGAACAAGATAGTCGTAGGTTAGATTCATCACTTCAGTTTGAACAACTTTTGTTGCGAAATCTATTTTTTGCACTTCTCCTTGAATAAAATGAGCGTTGGCGATCGAACGCAGAGATTTTCTAATCGGATAAGTGACTGTCTCTGGAGTAACAAAGCCTGCTGCCACCTGGTAAAGTAACGGTATGAAGGTATGATAATTATTTCGATCTATTAAGATCACATCAGCATTTACTTTAGCCAACTTTTGAATCGCTCTCAACCCTGCAAAACCAGCACCAATAATAATTATTCTGGGTCTTTTATACAACACTCTTATTGCAGCTAGTTAATTTAGTGATGAGCTTTGTTTGATTTAAAATAAAAATAACTTTATATAAATTAACTATTATCGCCTACAAATAACTCTGTCTTCAGTCAGATTTCTATTGAAACAACTATGATAAATAGACTTGATATATATTTAAGACAAGACGGAACTTATGAATCTTGATGATCGCCAATTTGCTTTACTAGTACTAGGAATACCCTTAATAGGTTTGCTTTACTGTGGTTTGGGAATAACTGCAATGAGTTCTATTCCCGCCGTTCGACAACATCCCATAGCGTGTGGAGCGATTTTTATTCTGCTGCCATTTTGCGTTGCTGCCTATACTTGGATTTCTGCTTCAGCGAAAGCTTATAAAAAGTAAGATCATGTTGAACTCAAATTTACAAATTTAGTTAATAAAACGAAGCCAGTAACTACGAAAACTCTTGTTTACCTGCGAACAAAAATCTTTGTCTATCAAGCGAAATACTAATTTGGTTTCAATCAATAAATTCTCTACAACTTCAGCGAGATGTTGGTATTGAAGGATCAGTTTACTAATTGAATTATTAACTAAGGCAATTAGTCTTCAATATCCACGCAAATACTTAATTAACAACAAAGTGACTTCTTTTGATTGTCGCTTTGAGGAGAAATCTCATGACCAACACAGAATTTGAATCAGAGTACGCACAAAATCCTTATCCTAATCTTCCTCCCATCATTGAAAGCCTTGATACGGAGTATTTAAGCACTGGTGTAACCAGTTCTGTAGCAATTGCCGGGCATCCTATCCATCCAATTATCGTGGTCTTTCCCGTGGCTTTTTTAACTGGTGCTGCTGGTAGCGATCTCGGCTATTGGCTAACAAAAGACTTGTTCTGGGCGCGTGCCTCAACCTGGCTAATTGGACTGGGTTTAGTCGCTGGTATTTTGGCGGCTTTAATCGGAATGTTAGATTTTTTGAGAGTTCCCAGAGTACGTAAGCGTACTGCTGGCTGGGCGCATATGATTCTTAACGTCACGGCTTTAGTTCTAACGGCAATTAATTTTTGGTTAAGACTAGATAACCCAAACTTTATCGTTCCCATTGGGCTAATTAGTTCTTTGTTAGTAGCTACACTACTCGGTTTGGGGGGGTGGTATGGGGGAGAACTGTCTTTTCGCCATAAAATTGGGGTCATTGGTCCTAATGAGATTTAAAATAGCAAGTAGTTAGAGCAAGCAAAAATAGCGATCGCACTTGACTTTATAGGAAGTTTTCTGCGAGCTAATGGGGCAATATTAAGAATGGTTAAGTTAACAAAATCCCCTGCGGCTTGAGTCTAACCATCTATTTAAATTATTTAAATGTCTGTATCTTACCCACATCAGCGACAATCAAGTCGCGGGTAGGATATTTGGCTGTACTAACTTCAGCTACTGACTAGAATCAATAGTCAGGCATAAAAAATCTAGAGTTGACTGATAATCTTTTGCACTACTTGCACACCAGTTATGGCTTGCCAGCCAAATAACCCTAAAACGCCGATATTAATCGCAAAATGGATGTTACGCGCCCATATATTACCTCTTTGCATAAAAGGCGACAGGGAAGCAGAAGTGACGACTAAGCTCACCATGATTAAACCCACAATCAAATGAGAGCCAAAAAAGATTTTACCTTGATTGACGTAGGTAACAGCCATAGCTAAAAAAGCATTAAGCGTAAGCAAAGCTAGTAAAACGGAAGCAATTTTATAGTGTCTAATATTGTAACGACCTTTAATCAGCTCTCGTCTAGCTTCACCTTCGGCGTTTCTACTTTGCCGAATTTTTAGTCCCAAATATAGAGCATAGATGGCTGTTGCTAATAATACCCACATGACAATTGGGTGAATAAATTGCGACCAAACTTTTACCGATTTTGGAATTGCTAAACTCAGCATCGTTGCTAGCTCAAATAACCAATTGTTTCCAGTAATTGTATTGCAGCCTCAAAATAAATTTATGTTTATCCTTAATATTAAGGTGAGTGCAATCACCAAGCTCTAAGAAAGTTGAAGTTTACTACTGACCGCAGATCTTGACTGTGTGTTGGTTTAGACTGGAACCAAGCCCGTCTGACGTAGAATAAAAAAGAGAATGGAGTTCACAATGCTGAGTGAGATCGCTCCCAAAATTGCGCTGCCAAATCCCCATCTTAAGCGAAATCCCTCAACTAACCAGGCTGCTAAACCAAACACAATTATGCTGCCGATTAAAGGAATCAATCCCAGACTGAAAATGGCATTTGCCGTTCTAAACCAGCCAGGAAATAAACCCCAAATGCCATTGAATGCACCAATAATCGCTCCAGCAATTAGAGCAATCACAGGATTATCAACCTCAACACCTAAGGGTAGCTTTGAGATGATTAATAAACTAATTGCGATTACTATAACAGAAATAACAAATCCAAGCATTTATACTCTCCTTAAATACAAATCTCAACGTTATCTTCTAGCAAGATTTTACCAGTTGATCATTGAAAATTGATAATTATTAATTTATCGGTCTACAGCGATCGCGCCTCGATTAATTCCAGCAAAGTTGAGAGATTAAACTACAGCGTCATTGGCGCAACAGGTTTAACATCAGGATCGCGGCCACCAACCTGATTAGTTCGCAACACCCACGCCGAACCACCTTGACTGAGAAAAGCTTGAGTCACCTCATCGCTGGTTAGACGAGGTAAGATAGTGCGCCAAGTAAGGAAACTGCGGATTAAGTTTTGCACTGGGTTATCTTCGAGGGTACTGCCCAATACTTCAGCCTGATTCTTCCAATCGGCTCTGGCTGTTCCCCAAGGTAATAGAAGACGTTTCAAGTCTTTCCCTAACTGTTCTAGCTGCTCTAATCTGTGTAGCTGTTCGGGATTTTGTTGTTTCCACTCCTCAACATCTGGGTGAGAACGAATTAAGATAGCTATTCGTCTCAGGGCCGCATATAAAGCTTGATTAGCATCTTGGGTGCAGTTATTGGCTGGTCCGACAAAAGTGCCGCCTGTGCCATCGCCAATGCGGTAACGAGCTGCCATAATTTCTAGCTGATAGATGACTTCATCGAGAGGCGATCGCTTCCAACCTTCATCCGTTTCATAATCACCAGTAAACCCGTCAAGCTCAACGAGGGTGTCGGCAACGGGACGCAAACCCATCCAGCCGAACGAGCGATCGCCCATGTAACGAGACCAATGTAGACTGCCTGCAATTAGTCCATCGGTGTTATGGGTATAGATTTGATGATAGACAATCTCAAATCGCAATTCATCGGTTAAGGGTTCTTTTACTACCTGGGCGATTCCGTAAGCAAAATGACCGAAGTAGACTGGACCTTTCGCCGCTGGTTCGGTTTTCTTGCCACCAATCCCGCCATAGACGTGAATTAGCAAAGCCCGTTGACCTTCCTGCCAAATAGCACTTCTGGCTTTAATTGTTTCCTCCCCCAACAATACAGAGCTAATTTTACCTTTTTGGGCAGCTAAATTGCTCCAAACCTCTTTTTTGAGATATTTTTTAACCGAGCTGCCTGAAATCTTACGCTTTGGTTCAACCTGCAACAGGATACGAGGGGCTAAAGCCTGCACGACAAACAATCCTGACTCCTCTGGCGCACCATAGATGTACCAGCCAGTTTCGTTGAGAGTCGATTTTTCAATGTCTTTACTAGTAGACGGGTAGGTATTATAGCGATCGGCTACCACAGAAGGCATTGTCACAACTTCCTCTGCCCCATCAAATTGCCTTGTAGCTCGATTAAAGTGAACTACACGAAACAAGTCACTTCCTGGCTCAATCGGTTGGATGAACTTCACTAACCCGTAGTAGCGTCCAGTGATTTGTACGGGTTCGCGAGAAATATACAAGATGTCGTTAGGGATTTCACTTGGTGAAGATTTATTTAGCTGTAGCGCTTGATGCAGGCTGTCGGAGACATTACCTTCTGGCTGCACGACAACGGGTTCTGGTTGTAGCATCACGATTACGTCATCGTAGGGATGAGAACCTGCTAGCGATTCTAAAGGACCGACAAGTCGCCAGTGATTAATGCGAGTCGGATGAACGATGCCCTTTTGACTGCTGTACTCGGCTTGGGCGCTGAAATGCACGTCTTTAGTTACTGCGTGAATGTATGATCGTACGTGCGGCTCGTCACTCCAACGCAAGACCACAACCTTTCCCACAAGATGCTGAAAATCGGCGGGCGCATGGTGGACTTCCAACAAGACTCCTCGAACAACTTGCCGTTGGTCTTTGGCGGGTAGAATTAATCGTCCCATCCAAGGCGCGATCGCTCGGTAGTATTCTGGTGATACGGATTGATGGATTGGATAAAATTCTGGTCGATTGAAGGCTGCTTGCCGATATCGTTCATAATTACTCAACTTGCGAGGAGTTGCCCGATCTGCTAAAGCAGCAGTGCCAAGCAAGATTCCTACTACCCAATCGATGGTTTGTTGCAAGTAACTGCGACCATCGGGTAAAAAGCGTTCAGGGTCCATTAATCCTCCTGGTAGTTGGTGTCCCACAGGGCCAAGAGAAATCCGGTTCACTTTTCCCATTCTTTTAGCACGATTCCAGTAAGATAAAAAGAAAATAGCCCAACGTCTGGGAAACATTAGTCCCATACGCTCAACTATGTCTTTTTCCCCCACCAGATGATAGAGATGTTCCAGCTTTAGGAAATTGACATTGCCACTAATTACCCCGCCCAGGGAAATGATCTCAATCGGGGCAGTTAACGCCTGTCGCAAAAAGGGGGCTGATCCTGCTGCCATTTGTCCGCCACCGCTAAACCCAATCAACGTAATTGGTACACCGCTGTCGGGTTGGTAGCCGTGTCGAATGAGAGCCTGATATATAACCTTGGCAATTCCTAGGTTGTAGATTGGTCCATAGCGCCTGTCAGCAGAAACCGCGACAACTAAGACATTGCGAATATTGACTAAATAACCAAACAAGCTGGCAGGATTTTGGAATCTAAATGAGTCAGCCAAACGCCAAAAAAATGCTAGGGGACGCTTGCCTGTCAGTGGGTTGTTGTGAACTGAGTAGGGCATAATGCCTTTAATCAGCAGCACGTCCTTGGGTAAGGCAGGTGCTAAAGAGTCGAGAAACTCTTGAATATCTGGTAGATAGTCAAATGTAGACTGACCGATGCCATCGAGATAAACTACATAACGTGTAACTTTTCGCTGTGGTATAGGTTGTGACTCCTCTGTTGGATTAGGCGTGGTGTTCACGCGATCGCCATACCAGCCTGCCCACCAGCCAAGGGCTTCCATGGGGGCTAAGAGTGCAGCGGCGACAAAGCCAACAATACCGATCCACACCAGATCGAACGCTAGTTTAAAGACACCGTCCAAATTTTCATACCAGGCAAACCACCAGTAGCGAATCGGTGAAAGTAGGATAACCGCTGCAAAGGTGACGCTACTCAGGACAAATATACTGAGTAATTGTTTGGCTATCTTACTCAGCTTAAAACGGCGATCTTTATTATTTATAGCTTCAGTTTGGGAGGCTGACGCTGTATGGCTGAGAAAAACTGAGGCAGAAAGAGGCGATCGCTGCTTTACTTGGGCAAGTTGTACGTTTTCGCTTATTTCTGCTTCCGTCTGGGGAGACATGGCAACATTTTTGGTTTCTAATCTGTTAACCGCGGTTAAATTACTGGTAAAAGAACGTAAGCTTCTTTGCAAAATTGCTGCCAGACTTGCGCGCTTGGTGACTAGCTCAACACCTGCTACCTGAGAAGTAACCCAATAACCGAACTGAGCAATGGGCTGTCCAATCGTACGTTGGATTACCCAAAGTGTAAACCATCCCAAAGCAACAGTCCCAAATGCCTGCCAGACAGTAGTATTACTGACGACAGCAAAGCCGACAACCATGGCTAACAATTGCCACAGCGACAACACAGATAGGATCGGTTCTCCCAAGTAAGGCATTGTCCCGAAAAAGCTAAAAATGAGCGGTGCGTAGCTAAATCCTAAAGTGCTTGCCACCACTGTTAAAGGAGCTTCAACGGTAAATGGAGCGAAGCTAATCAGCCAGGTACTCAAAACCAGGAATAAGTAGCCAAAGGCAAATAAGACCGTTCCAATCAGCAGGGTGAAAACAAAGCGAACTGGTGTAACGCGGTTGACGAATAGAATAACGCTCTGAGCCAGCACTTGCGATAAACTAGCCGCCAGTACAACGATTAATGCTACTGTTGAACCATCAGGTAGAGTGTTAATTTGCTCAAATGCTTGCGAGTTAAGAGCCAGAACCCATCCTAATAGTTGCCAAAATCGGTTCAGAGCAGTTTCTGGTATCATCTGAGTTTTCCTAGTTCAATGTCCAAAACCTGCTGATTTTGCTGCTCCATATTTGCTTTTTTATAGCTAGTATACCAAAAACAACTTTCAGAGCAAGGAAAGAGGATTGAAGTTGAAAGAACCACAAAGTAGAGTTAGGATCGCCCCAAAGTAAATAATAATACCCTTGACCGCGCAAAAAGCTAAACTTCTACTGTTACCCCTTTCCAAAAGGCAATATAGCCTTTTATCTTGTTAGCTCTTTCTTTAGTTTCAGGGTAGTACCACGCAGCATCTGGGTTTTCTTTACCGTCAACGACGATTGTATAATAGCTAGCCCGCCCTTTCCAAGGACAGGTAGTATGAGTCGAGCTATCTTGAAAAAACTCCTGATTGATTGAATCTGGCGGAAAGTATTGATTGCCTTCGACTACTTCTGTGCGATCGCTTTGGGCCAAAATTTGACCGTTCCAAATTGCTTTAGGCATATTTAAAAATTTGAACAACTATAAACTATCGTAATCCTTAACAAGTAGCGTGCTTCTCACTTCTTTCTGGGAAACTACCAGTTGCTCCAGCCTAGCTTGTTACCATTGGCTGACTCTTGCCGATCTAAGATAGTTTGATATTCAGCCGATCTTGCCCAGCGTTCTATTTCTCTGGCTCTAATTACGGGGACAGGATGAGTTAACTGAGCCGTTTGTGCTGCTTGCAGCATTTCTCCCAAGCTGTCTGTACCGATAGAGTCATAAGCTTTGGCTTGCTCGATAAAGGCATTTAAATTAAGCTGAGGGGCTAGAGTTGGAGAACCACCTGCTAACTTCATCAAAACTGACATGACTACTTTGGGATCTTGAATTGCCAAAAGCGCAGCGCGATCGCAACTAAACTCAGCACACCGTATCCATTGCAGCATCTGATCTTGCAGAGATTGGGCTAAAATTGTTCCCCAAGGCGGTAGCATATTAGCTGCCAACACCAGTAGATTTACCATGGTCAAATAAACTCCGTGTTCGCATTTGAGATGACCTAATTCGTGAGCAATTACCGCCTGAATTTCTTCAGGGGTTAACATTTCAATTAGAGAAGTATGCAGCACCACAAAAGGCTGTTTGCCTCTCATAGCAAAAGTATAGGCATTTGGCGTCGGGTTTTGCTGTACGTATAACTGAGGTGGCTCTAAATCGAGAATTTCACAGGCTTCAATTAATAACTTGTGCAGATCGGGCAATTGTTTTTCGCTGACCAAAACACTAGAAGCAATATTATTAAGATAAAAAAATTGCTCCGCTACCGAACCTAAAACGCTCCGAATTGCTATATCTACTCCTGGTAATTGCTTGAGAGTATTGGTAGCCTGTAAGTCTAGGGGATGACGAAAGCGATCGGCTTGTAAGCCAATTAAAGCTTTTTTTGAGATGTTCATGAGGACGATATGACAATTAAGATTTATAATAGCTGACTTCGTAAATTTTGCTGTTGCTGAATGCGTAATATTGTACTTTCCCGTTTACTAATAGCAGTTGTTGGCAAGCTATTAGTAAACGGGGTTCAGCAGTAATATTTTGCACTTATTACTTGGATCGGCAACGTCTAAATTCTAGATTACCTGCTTTACTAAAGATCTTAGTATTTTCAGGATATTTTTGCCCAACTAATTACATCCTCATATTAATGACATTCTATTGTTTATTAACTCCCAAATCAGTATGAACTGTTCTATATTCCTCATAATCCACACCTATTAAACCAGCACAAGTACCTGCACCACGGTAAATAAATAATAAAGCTTTAACAATCTCTGCTTTACCCATTAAAGACGCGGGAATCAGCCCCATAATACCAATCATAATTAAGCCTAGCCCTTTGATCATTCTGATCAATTGAACCAGCAGTGAGGGATCTAACTCTTTCTCTACTAGACTATGAGTACCCCAAGTCCGAAAACCTCGCTTGAGAATCCATTTTAAATTGGTGCGAGAAGTGGGAATCCAATCATAAACGATGGCTTCATCTGCCCAAACGATTTTATAACCAGCTTTGTTAAGCTTGTAAAAAAAATATGAATCTTCACCGCCAGTGATGGCAAAACGATGATCGAACACTGGGTCATATTGACGAATAATTGCACCCCGAACCATAACGTTATTAGTAAAAGCTACATGACGCTGTTCTCCAGTTCGATAGCGATCGGCATTAAAAAAGCCTCCTTGTTTGACCCAATCGGGAACATCACTATTTTGAAAATGGGGTAAAACTGGTCCGGTTACTATATCTGCGCCAAATTTCTGCTGTGTCAATAATAATTTTTCCAGCCACGATGCTTCTGGTACCTCATCGTCATCAATAATGGTAATAAAGTCTGCTGTTTTGGAGGCTAGGCTAATAGATTTATTACGAGCATAGGTGATGCCTCGGTGAGGCTGAACGTCGGTTTTCAAAACCCACTGAAAATTGGATTTTATTTCCTGACAAACTTTTTCGGCCGCGAGATAAGTGTCATTATCTACCACTATTACTTCAATATCAGGTTGTTTAATTGTCTCAAAGGTTAGTTGATTGATTCCTTTTAGTAGCCTTTTTAAGCCTTCGGGACGCTTAAAAGTAATGATACAGATAGAAATAAGCATATTAGTTCAAATTTTCAGATACCAAGATAATCTCGCTAACGTAGTGTGTTGCACAATTGGACTTTGAGCTATTGGTGTTAAGCTGATTGACACTAAGTTTGACAGAACATTTTAAGCTATGTATTTATAGATTAGGAATTGAGGGTTTAAATTATGCAAGTTAAATGTGGATCAGCTCAATAATACTCAAATGTAATAATTTATCAGCACTAGACTACTTGTATTTACCAAATCTAACATGATTTTTAGAGGACATCTCCCCCAAAACGAAGTCTTTATCAATCGGAAATCAAAAGTATAGAGATAGCCGTAAAGTTAATCAAGCTAATATGTTATTACTAATGAGAATGAGCCAGCCTTGAAAATTATTTAGATGGAATTTACTACTATAGTTGAGATTATTTTTTTGACGGCAGGAATGATTATCTTAATTCCCTGCTTAATATTTTTTCTGGAATGTTTGGCTGCTTTTGTTTCGCCTTCTGCTAGGGAGGATTTAAAAGCTGAACGACCTAGAACTATTATTTTAATTCCTGCTCATAATGAAGCCGAGCAAATCAAAGATGTAGTCGAGACGCTACTCCAACAAGTAACAGAACAAGATCAGATAATTGTCATTGCCGATAATTGTCACGACAACACCGCAGAACTAGCAAAATCAACGGGCGTAAAAGTCTTAGAAAGAGAGAATTTGCTAGAGCGAGGTAAAGGATATGCCTTGGATTATGCTATACGGCAAATTAAGCACGATCCGCCAGAAGTCTTGGTCATCCTAGATGGTGACTGTATGATTGAACCCAATACCATCAAAAACATTACCTGTAAGGCGATCGCTACAGGTAGACCAGTACAGGCTACCTATCTTATGGAACAGCCTGAAAATCCTAGCCTCAAAGACAATATTTCGATGTTTTCCATCAAGGTCAAAAATAAGGTGCGATTATTAGGTTTAAATCGCCTGGGTTGGCATTGTTTACTCACAGGTTCGGGAATGGCGTTTCCTTGGTCATTAATCAGCAAAGTCTCCTTGGCAGGAAGTAAAACTACCGACGATATGCAGCTGACGGTGGACTTGGCTTTAGCGGGTTCTACTCCTGTATTCTGCCCCAATGCCTTAGTAGTTGGTCGTCTGATGAAAGATCGGGACGCTCAAAGCCAGCGATCGCGTTGGGAGCATGGACATTTGGAGATGATTTTGGTCGAAGTTCCTCGACTCTTAAAAGCTTTTTTAATCACTGGCGACTTTGCTGCTCTAGGATTGGCCTTAGATATTTTTATTCCGCCTCTTTCTTTGTTGGCGATGGTTTGGTTGGCTAGCATGATAGCTGCTTGGTTAGCAGCTATATTTAATAAAATTTCAATTATTCCCGCAGTTATGGTCAGCATTGCGGGAATCTTTTTAGTTAGTGGAGTATTGCTTGCCTGGAGTAAATTTGGCCGAGCCGATCTGCCTCTCAAAAATTTGCTAGAGATTCCGTTTTATATTCTCGGTAAAATTCCCATTTATCTCAAGTTTCTGATTAAACCTCAAAGCAGATGGCTCAAAACTGAAAGAGAGCTGCCTAATAAAAATCGCTCATCGTAATTTAGTCCTGACATAGCGGCAAAAAAAAGCCCCCAGGTACCAAACTGGGGGAAAGTTCATGTAACAGAGAGTATCTGTTGCATAGCTCTATCTCTCCTTTAATATGCTCGATACTATTTAGAAAAATGATGATTGCGATCACAAGTATTTGTGATCGCAATCAGATCAAGCTATTAATCAATCCCCAGCAAAGACCATAAAGTAACAGCTGAACTGCCACAATCGTGAACATACTGACAGTAACTAGAGGATAACCATAATTCCAATTAATTTGAAAATCTTTAATTAACAAGCTAACCACAAATATAGTCATAATTAGTACAGCGATTGTGCTAACCAAGCCCAAAGCAGGTAAAGAAGCAGTAATTAGCTGGACGATGCCCAGAATAAAAGCTACCAAATAAATAGTCTCAACCTGATTGATTTTAAAACCTAAATTTAACCAGCAAGCGATCGCAATTCCTAATGCAGCAAATACAGTATTTAAACCCAAACTAATCAGGTTAGTGTAAATCCCCAAGGAAAGATTGGTATTCAGTCTGGCTGCTCTTTGATAGCTTTGAGCTGGCCAATTGAGAGGAATAACATCAGCAGCTAATAGTTTAGGCGATCGCTGTCGTGTTCCTGTAGTATATACGCATCCTACCTTGATGTTTCCTAGCCGCTTAGCCTTTTTTTGTTCTACCTCAACGACATAAATATGAGGAAAAACCTTTTCGCCATAGCTATAAATTACTGACGTCTGTTGGTTCACAAGATTAGCTGATCTTTGCGCTTTTAAATTAGCATATCTTTCGCAACCATAGATAGCAGCAGTTTCAGTTAGTTCAGTCAGAGGAAAAAGACTTCGAGGCGATCGCGCTATCGTCTTTTCTCCTGCCAAATTAACCGCTAAATGGCAGTAGTTAACTGAACCAATAGTATTACTACACAGAGCAGGAATTTGTTCAGAAGCAACTACAGTGTGAGAATTATTACCAATAATGCCCAAGACGATCAAGATTACCGTAGATAATGTCCATACCACAGGTAAGAGAAACTTATTGATTACAGGCGGTAGTGAGAATAAGGTATTGATTATTTCTGCTTGCAAGAAAGTTCCATGAACCATTCCCCGATCTCGTAGCAAGCCTGTATCGTAAATACTATCTTCAAAATCTTCAAACTGAGGAAAATCTATTTCAGTGTCGAGATTTTCAGTATTGCCAAGAGTAACTTCACTTTCTGAATTAATTTGCGTGGGTAATTCCACGGAAATCTGCCAGTCTGGTTCTAGCTTGCCTAACTGACGACAGTAGAGCCAAACTGCATCAAGAGAATCAAGCTTTAAAGAAGCGATCGCCGCAGCTACCATTTTCTCTAAGATAATGTAATCTGGCTGATAATTTGCTTTGCGGTTGACATAAATGTGTAGTTGATCTTCTTGAACAACAACTTGAAATCCCCAGTTTTTATTACCACAGGATCTTTCCAAGGCTTTGACAATTAATTCTTGCTCCATAACTACGCAACCAAAACACACCAGTATTAGCTTTATGATTCCCCAAAATGTTATTTAAACGATATATTTGGTCAAAGTTCGGTAGCCACCTGTAAATATGACTCTAACTTTCTTGGCTTCAATGTCGATCAATTGCTACCAAGAAAACCAGAACACGTTACCATTTTTCAATAAAGTCGAAACTTTAATCAGTATTCATGTTGAGCGAGAAAAACCTATTACCTACAGAAATTATTCTCACCCCGACTCGTCATTGTATTGGCAGGATGAATCTTAATCGTCGGCTTCAGCCTGGTAATTATCTAGACTTTGAGGGAAAAACTTACGCTATTCTTGAGCGTCATCATTTCTATCAATATCGCGTCGGAGGCTATCGCTTTGATAAAGCCACCCTTCATGTCCAAGAATCTAAAAGACCTGAAGAAACTACTCAAATAGGCGATCGCCAGATAATAGGCAATGCTAACTGTCGCTTTAATGCTCGTTCAGAAATTATGCGTTGTGCCGTTAATCCAGAAGGCCCGTGTCAGGGATGTCGTTATTTTGAACCAGTTGACGGCTAGATTGGCATGGTTGAAGGCAATATTTTAAGTATCATCTAAATGAAATGATTCAACAAATTGGAACTGATAAAAGCGATCGCCTTACCCAGATAACCAATATGACCTGGGAAGAATACGATCGCCTTAAAATAGCTAACCATCTCGTATCTTTTCTTAGCGGAACGATTTCCATCATGTCTCCAGGACGCAATCACGAAATCATTGCTGATTTAATTAGAGCGGTTATCTGGAGCTATTGTCGTCAGCTTAAGCTATATCCCTACACTTTCAACCAAACGAGGTTGACGGCAACAGGTAAAGAAGGGAAAGAACCCGACGTAGCTTATTGCTTTGGTAGTGATAAGGACAAACCAGAGTTAGCTGTAGAAGTCAATCTAACCTCTGGCAACATTAACGACTTAACAAAATATAAGTACTTAAAAATAGACGAAGTTTGGCTTTGGGAGAATAATCAAATTAGATTTTTTGTCTACCGCCCCGAAGCTTATTTAGAAGTAATCAATAGTAAATATTTACCTGGATTAAAGAGCGATCGCGTTACCGATATAGTTAATAGTTGTTTTGGTAAAAGTCCTTTAGAGGTTGAGGAATTTTTTAATTAGCTAGGAGTAGCCAGGAATGTTAAATTATTTTGTTCCCCAATATCCCTGCCTCTTTAATAATCCAAGCTTAATAAGCTGAGTTGCTCAGCATCCTCTGCACTAAGTTTCCAACCCATTGCTCCTGCATTTTCCGCTGCCTGTCGAGGGTTTTTCGCCCCAGGAATGGGAATGACGTTTTCTTGAACTATGAGCCAGTTGAGAGCTACCTGAACGGGAGTTTTTTGATATTTTTCAGCCAGCTGTTTTAGTTGGCTAATTATTGGTTCAATCTTGCTCAAACCAGAAGCCGAAAATTTGGGACTGAGCTTTCTTGCTCCTTGGACTATTTCAGGATTCTCGGGAGTGTATTTTCCCGTCAATAGCCCTTGATCTAAAGGACTATATGCCAAAATCGTAATTCCCAACTTACGGGCAAGTTCTAAAATACCATTTTGCTCAATCTTTCTAGTTAGCAACGAATAATGAACTTGATTTACAGCCAAAGGAACATCATATTGTGCTAATAAGTCGTGTGCCTGCTGCATCTGCGTTGCCGAGTAGTTACTAACGCCGACGCTGAGAATACGACCTCGCTTGACTTCTGAAGCTAGAGCCTCCATTAAAGTCGGTTGACTCATCAAAAAGCTAAAGGGCTGATGAACTTGATAGAGAGCAACTTGTTCTACCTCAAGCCGCTTGAGACTGTCAGTTAAAGCATCAGCTACCGCCTGTGAGTTAAACCGCCAGGGCAAAGGAAAATACTTAGTAGCGATCTGTACTGGTTGCGTAGTTTGCTGTAAAAATCGTCCAATGAGCCGCTCAGATTCACCCAAGCCGTAAACTTCTGCCGTATCAAAAAAAGTCGCGCCATTAGCCACAGCAGCCTCAAAAGCCTTTTCTACCTCCATTGCTCCATAATCTGAGCC
This sequence comes from Pleurocapsa sp., assembly GCA_050330395.1. GTDB lineage: Bacteria > Cyanobacteriota > Cyanobacteriia > Cyanobacteriales > Xenococcaceae > Waterburya. The sequence continues at coordinate 13,714 of JBHJNW010000024.1, read as the reverse complement.
ATAACCCCAAAACAGACGATCGCCCCAAGACCAGGTGCCAATACCTAAAGACGGGAGCGAGATAGGCAGAAGCGATAGTTTAGTTGATTCCATAAGCTGGGGGGAAACTTGACGAGGACTGCAATATCACTTTAGCAAAAGTGAACGGGGTACATCGCTTTCTCCAGTCAACAATGTCCTAAAACTAATCTAATCCTATTCACTGATACTCATCAGATTAAATCTTTGTAGAATAATTTTGAGATTGAGCAGAGAATATTAATTATGAAAACGCGATCGCTGGGAACATCCGAGATTCAAATTACCCCAATCTTAATGGGAACATGGCAGGCGGGAAAAAGGATGTGGGCAGGAATTGATGACGAAGAGAGCGTTTCGGCAATTCGAGCTGCTGTGGAGGCAGGGATAACCACTATTGATACGGCAGAGGTTTACGGCGAAGGACATTCAGAGCAAATTGTTGCTAAAGCTGTAGGCGATCTTCGTGACCAATTAGTCTACGCTTCTAAAGTATTTGCTAATCATCTTCAATACGACCAGGTAATCGCAGCTTGCGATCGCTCTTTGACTAATCTCAAGACTGACTATCTCGATCTTTATCAAATTCACTGGCCCTCTGGCTCGTTTAACAATGAAGTTGTGCCGATTGAAGAGACAATGAACGCCTTGAATAAATTAAAAGAGGACGGCAAAATTAGAGCAATTGGAGTTTCTAATTTTAATCGTACTCAGCTAGAGGAAGCTGCCCAATATGGCAGAATTGATAGCCTACAACCACCCTATTCATTGTTCTGGCGCAAGATAGAAACCGATGCAGTACCTTATTGCGTGGAACATAATATTTCCATCTTGGCCTACTCTTCCCTGGCTCAAGGATTACTTACAGGTAAATTTAGTCCAGGTCATCAATTTGCCAAAGAAGATCATCGCAGTGCTAATGTCCTATTTCAAGGAGAAAACTTTGAACGCGCTCAAAACGCTTTAGAACAGCTAAAACCTATTGCCGAAAAGCATAGCTGTACTTTAGCTCAACTCTCTCTGGCTTGGTTAATTGCTCAACCTCAAACCAATGCGATCGCTGGAGCGAGAACTGCTGCTCAAGCCCAAGATAACGCCAAAGCAGCAAGCGTTAATCTATCTCCTGATGAATTGCAAGCGATTGATCGCATTGGTAGACAAGTAACCGATCATCTTGATGATAATCCCGTAATGTGGAATTGGTAGCCTGTAGCTTGTCAGTTGAGAATAAAAAAATCTGGAGATGTATCATTGCAACACATCTCCAGATCTAGTCTGTGGTCAGACAAGAAATTAACCGACTGTTCCTTCTAATTTTAAGCTCAATAACTTATCAGCTTCAGCGGCAAACTCCATGGGTAATTCATTGAGGACATCTTGACAAAAACCACTAACCAGCATCGATACGGCATCTTCTTCCGAAATACCTCGTTGGGCAAAGTAAAAGAGCTGTTCTTCGCCAATTTTGGCGGTAGAGGCTTCGTGTTCGAGTTTGGCAGTATTGTTGCTGACTTGGATATAAGGAAAAGTATTTGCTTCGGCATTATCGCCAATTAACATGGAATCGCATTGAGAATAGTTACGCGCCCCAGTAGCCTTATTACCAATTTTAACCAGCCCGCGATAGCTACCTTTAGAATCTCCCGCCGAGATCCCTTTAGAAATGATCGTACTGCGAGTATTTTTACCCACATGAATCATTTTGGTACCTGTGTCAGCCTGCTGCTTATTGTTAGTGAGAGCGATCGAATAAAACTCACCAATCGAATTGTCACCGACTAAAACACAGCTAGGATACTTCCAGGTAATCGCCGAACCAGTTTCTACCTGCGTCCAAGAGATTTTGGAGTTGACTCCTTTACACAAGCCACGCTTAGTTACAAAATTATAAATTCCGCCTTTCCCGTTTTCATCACCAGCAAACCAGTTTTGGACTGTAGAGTATTTAATCTCGGCATTATCTAACGCCACTAATTCCACTACCGCAGCATGCAGCTGATTAGTATCAAACATCGGCGCAGTACAGCCTTCAAGATAGCTAACGGATGCTGCTTCTTCAGCCACAATTAAAGTACGCTCAAACTGCCCTGTATCACCATCATTAATCCGAAAATAGGTTGATAGTTCCATGGGACAGGTTACGCCTTTGGGAATAAAGACAAATGAACCATCGCTAAATACAGCTGAATTTAAAGCCGCAAAGTAATTATCGCCGACGGGAACAACACTGCCTAAATACTTGCGCACCAGTTCGGGGTACTCTTCTACCGCCTCGGAAATTGAGCAAAAGATTACGCCGTCTTCGGCTAACTTCTCTTTAAAAGTAGTGCCGATCGAAACGCTATCAAAAATAGCGTCCACTGCTACGTTACTTAATCTTTTTTGTTCGGATAGAGGAATACCCAGCTTCTCAAAAGTCTCTAGTAATGCTGGATCGACTTCATCTAAACTACCTTTCTTTTCCAGTTTTTTCTTCGGCGCGGAATAATAAACGATGTTCTGATAATCGATCGCTGGATACTCGACATGAGGCCAATCAGGTTCGCTCATCTTAAGCCATTGACGATAGGCTTTGAGGCGAAACTCTAGCATAAATTCTGGCTCGTTTTTCTTGGCTGAAATTAAGCGAACGACATCTTCGCTTAAGCCACGAGGAATTTGTTCAGTCTCAATGTCGGTAACAAAACCATATTTGTAGGGCTGATTGACTAAAGTTTTGACGTTGGCACTCATGGTAAGTAATTAAATAGACTATGTTTTCTAAAATGTCTTTAATTTTGTTGAGCAGTAACTAGAGAATCTAGTCAATGCTTCGCTAAAATTAACTTAAGAGTATTTTGAGGAAGTGTTGTGCTGAGTTTAACAACAAATTTGTTGTTTAAGTATATTATAAGTTACATTAGCAACAAAGATATTGTTTAAGTCCAAAAATTATTTCCGCTCTTGATTATTTCAAAATATAGCTTTTAAGACGATGACGACCACTGGTTTACCGTCTACTAAACAGAATATTCTGCAATCTCTATTAAGGCATGGTGAGGCAGCTGCACAACAGTTAGCTCAAGACCTAAACCTTAGTACTCAAGCAATTCGTCGCCATCTCAACGAACTAGCAGCGTCAGGATTAATTGAATATCAATTGGTGCAGCAAGGGATGGGCAGACCGCAGCATTTGTATCAATTGAGCAGTAAAGGACGCGATCGCCTTAGTCCGCAAAAGTATAGTGAATTTGCCGTTTCTTTTTTAGATACCCTAGCCGAAACCGTAGGGGAAGAACAGGTAAGCAAAGTCTTAGAAAAGCAGTGGCAGCGTAAAGCAGCCGAATATCGCGATCGCTTGGGCAAAGGAACTTTAAAACAACGTATTGCTAAACTAGTCCATCTGCGACAAGAAGAAGGCTATATGGCAGAGCTGCATCAAGCATCGCCAACGAAAAAGCAGCAATTTGTCTTAGTAGAGCATAATTGCGCGATTTCTGAAGTCGCCGAGTCTTATCCCAGTATTTGCGGTCATGAATTGGAAATGTTCGCTGCGGTATTGCCAGACTGCGATGTGAAACGAACTCACTGGATTAATGATGGTGAACATCGCTGCGGATATTCGATTGAAGCAAAATTAAAGCAATAAAAGCAATAATTTAAGGTCATTGGCGATCGTTTAAAGTTCACCTAAGAATCAATAGATGACACAATTTAGATATTTATTAAGAAACTTTGCAAATTCGTAAAGATATTCTTGGTAGTTTTGCCTAGTGGTGGTGTAATCGCACCTAATCAAGATAGTCTGGGTGAAGCAGTTTTAAATTTAATTTTAATCTCCTCATGACCGCCATAAATACTAATCCAACTAAAAATCAACCATCAAAACCTCCTGCTGACTCAAAAGAAAGAGTCAGCCAGTTTATGAAACAGCTACAGGATGAAATTTGTGCTGGCTTAGAACAGGTTGATGGAGGAGGAAATTTTAAAGAAGACAGCTGGGAGAGAGAAGAAGGAGGTGGCGGGCGATCGCGCGTACTCTCAGACGGGGGTACTATCGAACAGGGTGGCGTAAATTTTTCGGAAGTTTGGGGGAGTCAATTGCCTCCATCTATTCTTAAGCAACGCCCTGAAGCAGAAGGACATGGCTTTTATGCCACAGGAACATCAATGGTATTGCATCCCCGTAGTCCCTATATTCCCACGGTTCATTTGAATTATCGTTACTTTGAGGCTGGTCCTGTATGGTGGTTTGGCGGTGGTGCGGATCTGACTCCTTACTATCCTTTTGCCGAAGATGCTGCCCATTTCCATCGAACCTATAAAGAAAGTTGCGATCGCCATCATCCTGAATATCATCCTGTGTTTAAGTACTGGTGCGATGAGTATTTTTATCTCAAACATCGTCAAGAAACTAGAGGCGTGGGGGGAATATTTTTTGATTATCAAGATGGTACAGGAGAACTATATAAAGGTCCTCATCCCGATAAAGCAGCAGCGGAATATAGTAAAAAGTTAGGGAAAGTCAAACACCGCAGTTGGTCAGATCTCTTTAGCTTTGTTCAAGACTGTGGTAGAAGCTTTTTACCTGCCTATCTGCCAATTGTTGAAAGACGAAAAGATATGGAATATGGCGAAAGACAGCGTAACTTTCAGCTATACCGTCGCGGACGCTATGTAGAATTCAACTTAGTATACGATCGCGGTACTATTTTTGGCTTGCAGACTAACGGACGTACTGAATCTATTTTGATGTCCTTACCACCTTTAGTTCGCTGGCAATATAATTATCAACCAGAACCTAATACCCCTGAAGCAGAACTATACGAGACATTTCTTAAGCCTCAAGATTGGGTCAATTGGTCGGGAGAAAAAATCAGGGATGAAGTTGAAGGCTGAAACTAACTATAGATTAACTATGGTATTCATTAATCTATGGCTACCTGATGTTTGATGTCTTCTCCTCCTGTTTTTCCTGATGCCTTGGTTACCATTAGAGATATCGAGATATCTTCGTATTGCTGCTATAAAGCTGTTTCTGTCGCAACACTAAGCGGAGGGCGAATAGCAATCAGGCGATCGCTTTCAAAGTAATAAAAGAGTGACTGATTACTGATTATTAATTAGGTGATTACTAAAATATGCAGCGCGCCCAACCAAAACTAAAGTTTATTCCTCCCGCTTTTAATCCTTTTATGCTTCGCCTAGTTCATTGGTCACTACCTGTTTGGCAAAGGTTTCGCTTGCTACCTTGGCTACCAGCAGGAATTAAAGAAATTGAAATAGTCCAGGGAGAAACTTTAGTTGAGCTTTATCACCAATTCCAAATCGGCAAAATTCGTTTAATCTTAGCCTTTCGTCATTGCGAAGTAGACGATCCTCTCAGTGGTTTGCATCTTTTATCCCGTGGGATACCGAAAATTGCGCGCCAACAAGACATCACCTTACAATCTCCCATTCATAGCCATTTTATGTATGACAGAGGCATGACTATCTGGGCTGGTGATTGGCTGGGTTGGTTGTTTGCCCAAATAGGAGGAGTTCCCGTGCATCGTGGTAAAACCATCGACTGGCAGGCGATTAAGCAGATGAGAGAATTATTAATTAATGGTCAATTTCCTTTGGTAGTTGCTCCCGAAGGTGCGACTAATGGTCATAGTGAAATTATTAGTCCCCTCGAACCTGGTGTAGCTCAATTAGCATTTTGGTGTGTTGAGGATTTGACAAAAGCTAACCGTATTGAACAGGTTGTCGTTTTGCCAATCAATATTCAGTATCATTATCTTAACCCTCAGTGGTCTAAGCTCGATCGCCTGTTAAGTCAACTAGAAGCTGATTGTGGTTTACCCAAACAGGCAATCGACATTGCCAACCCCGAAAACGCAGCCTTGTATTACTCGCGTTTGATTAGATTAGGAGAACATCTGCTCGCCGAGATGGAACAGTTTTATCGTTGTTTTTATCATTGCCACCTACCAGATATAGCTCAAGATTCGATTAGTCCAGAAGAAAATTTGACCGTCAGACTGCAAAAATTACTAGATGTATCTTTGCAAACGGGAGAATCATATTTTGGTCTTAAGAATGCAGGAACTATCATCGAACGCTGTCGTCGCCTAGAAGAGGCTGGTTGGAATTATATTTATCACGAAGAGCGGACTAAGTTTGCCAATTTATCTCCTCTCCAGCGCGGGTTAGCCGATTGGATCGCAGCCGAAGCAGATTTACGGATGCTGCATATGCGTTTGGTAGAAAGTTTTGTGGCAGTAACAGGTAATTATGTTCGAGAAAAACCTAGTTTTGAAAGATTTGCCGAAACAAGTTTAATTTTATTCGATGCGATCGCCAGAATCAAAGGCACTAAAAATCCTCGTCGTCCCCGCTTGGGATGGCGCCAGTCAACCGTAACTATCGGCGAACCAATTAACGTCAGCGATCGCACTTTAATCTACAGAGAAAATCGCCAGGGGGCAAAACAGGCTGTTAATCAATTAACTCAAGATATACAGCAAGCTTTGCAGCAAATGATTGTTGTTTAATCATCAACCATTTGATTCTGAACTCGCCAACCAGCCTGTGCGCCAACTTTTCCCGCTTTGACAAAAACCCAACTACCTCGATGATAAGCTGTCTCATCATGATGGCAATGAGGTTTAACGCCAATTAGCTGTTCTACTTCATCAGTGCTTAAGATCCATTGGGCAGCCTCAGCTTTTGCCAAAACATCCATATACCAAATAGGATTGGCTGGTTGCAGACGAGAAGCGAAAGTGGTTTCTAAATTGACTAAAGAATTAGCTATTTTGGTTAGCAGTTGTAAAAATCCTTCATCTTGAGCAATCTGGGGTGGCGAAGCTAATAATTGAGATGGTTCAGTTGCTTGGCTGGCGATTGCTGAATTGTCTGAAGTAGCTTTGGTCGCTGAATCTGGTGCAACAGAATCCTCTTCTAACCAAGGATCGGGAGCAATTTCTTGTTTAAAAGTTGGTTCAAATTCATGATCTTCGATCCAGGTACGATTCAAATCCGCTGCTAAATTACGCAAATAGTCAGCAGTTTCGCGATCATCTTCCCCCATTTGATTAGCGATTTGGTTCATAACTCTGACTAATTTTGGACCGATTAAATCTTGATGCGCCGCTAAAATTTCTGGTTCTAAACCTTCAGGACAACTTAATAAAGCTTGGATTAGTTCAACATAGGCATTAGTTTTATCGTTGCTATCGTTAGCAAGAGGAGCATTTTGGGTTAAGATATGATGCAGCTTCCCTGCCCAATTATGCAGATACTTAGCTGCTTTGGTTTTTCCTGACATCGCCAAGTGGCTAGCGACTTGCTCCATCACCTCAACCAATCCTAAATTGACTAATTCTCCCTGCTGACGTAGTAGGATCCATTCTTCTCCTTGGGGACAGCTTAATAATCCTTGAATCAAATCGAGATAAGCTTTGAGACTTGGTTTGTGCATTGCTTCAATACTTCTATAAATTAATTTGTTGGCTGGAATCGCTGCCTTGTCATACTAGATCTACATTCACAGTTTTAAGTCAAAAATCTGAAGAAGTTGTGAAAACTGTACCCAAACAAAAGTATTAAGAGAAATCAGAAAGTCTCTCATCATTAAACAAATACCAGATAATCGTATGGGTATCTGCCACCGCTACAATCATTTTGAGATATTTTTTTAGACCAAAAGGCGATCGCCATAAACTTTTACCACGATTTTCCTTATAGCGATCGCTTTTTCAATGAAGAATTAGACTTTAGATAAAAGAGGATTAAGATAATGCGCTATGCAGTAATAATTGAACGAGGTGAGAGTAGCTATGGTGCTTATGTTTCTGACTTACCTGGTTGTGTTGCAGTGGGAGATACTCCAGAAGAAGTCAGAATGTTAATTCAAGAGGCAATAGAGTTTCATCTAGAAGGGTTGCAAGAAGATGGTGAATATATTCCACAACCAAATAGTTCGATTGAATATATTGAAGCAAAGATATCCGCATAAGAATTTATCTTGTTAATTACAAGGCGATCGCCATAAATTTTTACTACGATTTTCCTTATAGCGATCGCCTCTAAAAAAACTATAAGTGCGATCGCCCAACTGATAGACTTTAAATACAAAGAATAACAATTGACCCTAACAAGCTAGCTTATGGGCAATATATCGATTTAAACTAACATTTTGTTCTGCTGCTTCGATCGCTAACATACGATGACGTTCGGGAGGAATTCTGACTTGAAATTTACCACTATATTCTTTTTCTGATATTGCAGTAGGAACTTTTTCGCCATTAGTCTCCAGATCAACGACAATATTTTCAACTAAATCAGTAATTCCATTAAGTGCTGCAATCCGACTTTCATCCAAATAAGACAAACTGGGAAATTCAGCACACAAACCTACATATTCTTGATCTTCGTCAGACCAAATGACTCTATAGCTATAGTGTTCGTGATTAACCATTTTTCCTCTCCTCTATTTTTAAGATTGCTGCTAAAACCTGTTTTACTTGATAAGGCTTTCCATACCCATTTTTATTTTGAATATTCACACGAGGATCGCCCTGCCAGGGTGTTTTGTATACTCGATGACTAGAGCTAGATTGTCTGGAATCTCCAAAATAATGATCGCATACTTTAACTAAATCCTTGAATTTAACGTTTTTGGGGTTTACCTTAAACTGGGCAACAAGTTTTTCAATTTGTACCATCTTCACAATAATAGTATCATTATTGATACTATGCAACGGGTTAAACAATTAAAAACGCCCAACCAAATAGGTTAGCGATCTTGTTTAATTGGTGGGCAATCAAGCTCATCCTGAAACGTTTTTTGCTCTTAGTTATTTTGCCCATCATACAAAGGCTATTGCTAGCATTCATGGTTAAAAAGCGATCGCCTCTCTGCGTCTTTGCCCCCAAATGCGATGGGGATAAACCCCAAACTAAGCGGGATAAACGCCTCTGCGAGAAACTACTCCCAATCACTCAACACCCCATAAATCCCCCAAATAGCCATCGCTCTTAAATAATGACTCGCTCTAAAAGTACCCACTGCGGTAATCGCTTCAGGAGTACGAAACTGCAAACCGTTTTCATATACTTGCTTCACTACAGTTTCAGCTAACCTAAACCCTTCTTCTTTCATGTTCATTTGCAGCATAAAAGCAGCTAACCCAAAGTTGATTCCTGTCCAGACTTCCAAGGGATGAGTATCATTAGGATTAACAGGACTACCATCAGGCAAAACGCCGTTGGCTGCGCCATATTTGCCGTTATGAAACTTGAGGAAACAAGCATCGTATATTTTATTGAGGGTAGATTTAGTATATTGTTCCTCTACTACGTCAGGTAAATTTAATAAACGAGCATAGAATTGTCCACAGAGTTGATCTGCCATGACTGCATTTGAACCACTTTCGGTATCAAGACGATAGTATTCGCCATTCCACAGAGCATTATGATAGAGCGATCGCGCTTGCTGCAACCAACTACTATAGGTATTAATTGTATTTTCGATACCTGTAGGAAAATCGACTGGCTGTAGATTGAAGTTTTTAGGAGGATTGTCGATCAGAATTTTGCCGATTTTAATCGCTGCTTCCAAGGCGGCAATCCATAATCCACCACAGTAAGCACTTATGCCCTTTAGTTTCCAGTCATCGAAGGTTTGATCGGGTGCGCCAGAGTTTTCGGGGATACCATCGTTGTCGCGGTCAAATTGCTTCAGATATGCCAGAGTGAGTGTAATGCTGTCCCAACATTCCCAGAGAAATTCGGTGTCTTTATCACCTGTCAGCAGATAGTCTCGGTATACTTGCAATACAAAATCACTAGGTAAATCCTTCCACTGGTTGCAATCTTGATAGGAAGTATAGTTAGTCTCCTCCCAGGGATGTTCATTCGGTGCGCCGAGATCGTGAGGCGTTGCACCACCTTCTTTTCTGATGGCACTAGAGCGATCGTAACCTACAATTCGCGGTGTATCATCATGATGAGGAATCCCTCTGGCAAAGGCTTCTAAAACAGATTTATCTAATTGTGACCAGAGCATCATCAAGCCAAATGAACCGTATAATCGCACGTCTAGGCTCTCATACCAGCGATAGTCCATACACTCCAATACCCCAAACTGTCCTATAGGATCGTTTTCAGTAGCGGCTGTCCAGAGAGTTCCACCGTCAGTCAGTAAATATAGCTCGTTAAACAACGCCATCTTAAACCAGTTGGGTAAGTCATCTCGTTGCAAAATTGGCTGTTGCCAAGCCTGTATGTTTTCACGCCATAAGTCGCCATGCTTAAGAGAAGTCCTGACCATACTCCAAGCATTCTTACCATTACGTCCAAAAAAGTCCGTATAGCGACGATGGTAGTTTACGCCTTGTTTAAATTCAGTGATGGGAAAGTCCCAAGTCACAGTAAAGGGAATTTTCTTCGTCTTACCTGGCTCGATCTTAAACCGAATGGCGATCGCACAGGCAATTTGTTCCCCAGCAGCGGCTGGAGTTTCATCTTGTAAATCGGGTAACGAGCCATCTGCTGCAAAATAGTCCCATATTTCTGCACCGTCTCCATCAGGATTCCAACGACTGAGATAGAACAACTCAACACTAGGATTATAAACAGAGGCGATCGCCATTTGTCCATCTCCTTCTTCTACTGTTTCATGAGGCTGCACTCGATTCAACAAAAAGCCGACGCGATAATTATCCTGGATCCATTCGTTATAGTTGCCTGTACTGTCTCGCCACTTTGGCTGATATTCATATTCTGGACTACCATCATCTCGCACCTTAACTGTGGGTGATTTAATGGCGTTGGTAAACCAGCCGACAATATTTTGCCAAGTCAGCATGATGCTCAACCTAATCGGCTGATCAGTAGGGTTATGTACTGTCCAGTCAAAATTAGCGATCGGATAGCTAGATTCTTGGTAATTCTCTGCCCAGATAGGCGAAAACTGCTCACAGGTTATATTTGCCGCAAAAACTCCTTGATACTCAAACCAACTGCGCGGATACAGCGCGCTATAAGTACCCTGCTCTTTGGGATACCAAGACCAACGGGACAAAGTACTATTCTCTGGTGCTTCGGTAGACAAAGCATAAGCTTGAGTTGCTGATTCTGTCTGTTCAAAAACGCTAAATTGACAGGCGGAAAGTGACTTGAAAATATGTTCCCCACCATCTAAGTGCCAAAGGTTAAAATCTCCTTTGCTCGATCTACCAATACACCCCGCACCCATCCCCCCAAGCGGCATTCCATGCCAAGGTCCATCATCTAGATTACTAGCATAGCGTACAGTGTAAGGACTTTCCCATCCTTTGCCGATGGGACGCTGCCAGGCACAATTGGGAATCTGAGGATTTGGCTGGTGGTTAGGTGTCGTCATACGCTCAAATTACTGAATAAAGCAGAATTCAGGATAACAATAAAATCATAGATTAACCAGAATTTAACTCAGAGATTTAAGCTCGTTGAGGCAGAACGAGACGGCAAATTGATGATTTAAAGCTATCTTGTCCATTGCTCAAAATCCCAATTATTCTAGTTTAAGAGAATATTTAAATTATCTTAAGTTTAGCGATCGCTCTTCGGAAATAATCTTTAAAATAACTAGGATTAGTTCTATTTCTGTTCTCTCTATACTTTCTATTCCCCCTCCCGGGGATAAGTATTTTTTGTTGATTAAAAATACGCTACTATCACTAATGTCATCAAACAAGGATGTGGTCTAGTTGATTTACTTGCTAGAGCAAAAATTTTGGTTTCAGTTAGATAGTGCAAACTATTTTCTTACCATAGAAATCTAGTTATGTAAATAAAAATAGGCCATTTTGTAAAAAAAGTTGATTTTACGAAATGTATGGTTACAATAAAGTCAACGTTTTAAATCATCAACGTGTTTTAATTTAATTGCACGATAACTTATTGGAAGATAATCTATGCCATTTACTATTGACTCAGCCCGTAACATATTTCCCAATACCTTATCTGCTGATGCTGTACCAGCATTAACAGCTAGATTCAATCAACTGAGTGCGGAAGACCAATTAGCCTGGATTTGGTTTGCATATTTGGAAATGGGCAAAACTATCACGGTTGCTGCTCCTGGGGCTGCTAATATGCAATTTGCCGAGCCAACTCTCGATGAAATTAAGAAAATGAATTTTCAGCAACAGTCGCAAGTAATGTGTGATCTGGCAAATCGAGCCGATACTCCAATTTGCCGTACCTATGCTACTTGGACTGCTAACATTAAGCTGGGCTTTTGGTATCGTTTGGGAGAATGGATGGAACAGGGAATTGTTGCTCCTATTCCCAAAGGCTATAAGCTATCAGCCAACGCTAGTGCTGTCTTACAAACTCTTCAAGGACTAGATGCGGGTCAACAAATTACGGTATTGAGAAATACCGTACTAGACATGGGATTTGACCCTTCTAAAATGGAAAGTTTCCAAAAAGTGAGTGAACCAGTTGCTCCCCCCACTGAAATGTCTAAGCGAACTGAAGTCGCGATTGCCGGAGTAACTAATCCAACTGTATTAAACTACATGAATTTGTTAAACGCTAATGATTTTGATGAACTGATTAAACTATTTACTCCCGATAGTGCATTGCAACCCCCCTTTAAAAGACCAATTGTTGGTAAAGATGCGGTGTTGAGATTTTTTAAAGAAGAATGTCCCAATCTCAAATTAGCTCCAGAGCGTGGTGTTTCTGAACCGGCTGAAGACGGATATACTCAAATCAAAGTTACAGGAAAAGTGCAAACCCCTTGGTTTGGTGCTGGTATAGGCATGAATATGTCCTGGAGATTTCTGCTTAATTCGGATAACCAAATTTTCTTTGTGGCAATTGATCTTTTAGCATCCCCCAAAGAATTACTCAATTTAGCGGGTTAAAGCTAATTCCGCGATCGCCAATCAACCAAATTATCAGTTGATGATCATCCTAATTGAATTAAATTCTCTCTTGTTCACAAGAGGTAATCAATAAAATACATTTTCAGTCGATCGCAAATCATCAAAAGCGATCGACTATTTGTTATCTAGAAAACTTCTTGTAATAGGTTATAATTAAAGATTAAAGTGTTAAAATAATTTTTATAAAAATCTCTTAAATCAAGATCCAATATTAATATTTATCAGTACAAGTGAGTAAAACTAAACAGTCTAAAACGGAGCAAACAATAGCAAAAGAGGCTTTGAATATAGCTTATGAAAGAGAAATTTCCGCTTTAATTGCCAGTGTTCGCGATCGCGCTAGTTCAATTACCGAACTTAATGACTTATGGTATCTACACGATTTGTTAAGTACCAAAAGATACGAAATAGATGGCAAGTATGAGTATAATTCTTCGACTATTTTGTTTGATTTTGCCCAATTAGTTCAAGAAGGATGGCTGCATCTCGATGAACTAAAGGAGCTAAAACCAGAAATGCAATCTAAAATATCAGCTTTAGCACGAATGTAAGCCTGGATTTAATTAAATATTGAATTTATTCAAACCTCACACTCTCTCTCAACCACTAAATTTTATCAGGGCGATCGCAATTTATTCCCCATAATGCGACCACATTCGGATTGATAACTAACCTGAGTTCGGGATAAGAAAAGGGACAGGTAGTAAGCTGAAAATAACGACAAATTCAGAAAACCTGCCCTATGTTTAGTTTAGATGCTTTATTTTGCGATGTAGATGATTTTTGCG